>DATLTC010000009.1 GCA_035533755.1 Gemmatimonadaceae bacterium | reverse complement strand
GCCGGGTAGCGATGGTCGGTCGTGATAACCGCTGAATGCATCTAAGTGGGAAGCACCTCCCAAGATGAACTCTCCCGGGGCCATGAGCCCCCTGAAGGGCCGGGGTAGACCACCCCGTCGATAGGCCGCCCGTGGAAGCGTAGCAATACGCTCCGAGCGTAGCGGTCCTAATCGCCCGTGCGGCTTGACTACTCCCAAAGTAGCAACTGCAAGCAAAGCAACACGATTTCTGTGGATTCCGTCCACGATCTACCATGCCTCCGCGGTCATTCACTGTTCGACCGTCGTGCCGTCATTCGTGCGGTGATCCCGCCCGTTGCTCCCACTCGGTGGCAACTCGCTCGATCGCTCCTCCGCACCCTTCCGGCCGACACACAACTGATTTGCTGGCGACTAGAGCGTAGGGGCCACACCCGTTCCCATTCCGAACACGGCAGTTAAGCCCTACAGCGCCGATGGTACTCCGCCCGAGAGGGCGCGGGAGAGTAGGCCGTCGCCGGCACCCTCTAACACTTCGCCCCGGTCGTGAGTCCACGGCCGGGGCGATGTGCGTTTCCGTGACCCCCGACCCGCCGTCGGTCGTCCTGCTCCGGGCCCCCGCCCGTGCCTGCACGCGTTCCCTACGCCAACCGTCCGCCATGCCCCGCGCTGGATTCATCACCGTTGCCGGAAAGCCAAACGCCGGGAAGTCCACCCTCCTCAACCGGCTCGTGGGCGAGAAACTCAGTATCGTGAGTTCCAAGCCCCAGTCCACGCGCGATCGCGTGGTAGGCATCCGCACGGTCGACGACACCCAGATGGTCATCCTCGACACCCCAGGGCTCCTCAATCCCCGGTACGCCCTCCAGCGCGCCATGCGCGCCACCGCCCTGCGCGCCCTCCAGGACGCCGACGTCATCCTCTACCTGATCGACGCTGCCGACCCGGCCCCGCTCACCCTCGCCGAGGCCGCCCAGGTCGAGTCGCCCATCCGGGGCCTGGTGCTCACCGTGTTCAACAAGATCGACACGCTGACCCCGGAGGCTCGCGCCGCCCTGGCCGCCCGTGCCCCCGACGCCCTCCGCATCTCGGCGCTCACGGGCGAAGGCGTGGACACGCTCCTCGAACAGTGCCGCCTGCACCTGCCCGAGTCGCCCTTCCTCTACCCGGACGACGAGATCAGCGCCCAGACGGTGCGCTTCTTCGTCGGGGAATTGATTCGCGAGACGGCCCTCGAGCAGCTCGAGGAGGAACTGCCGTACAGCATCGCCTGCGAGATCGAGGAGTTCCGCGAGGGGCAGTCGCCGGTGTACATTCGTGCGGTCCTTCATGTCGAGCGGGAGAGCCAGAAAAGAATCCTGATCGGCGCGAAGGGCGCGCGCGTGCGGAGCATCGGTCAGGCGGCGCGCGCCAAGATCGAAGCATTTGTGGGAGAACGGGTGTATCTCGACCTGTGGGTGAAGGTCCTGCCCAACTGGCGCAAGAACGCCGTGGCCCTCAATCGCTTCGGGTATCGGCTTCCCGAGGAGCCACCGCAATGAGCGTGTCGCCCCAACTGCTGCAGATCCTCGTGTGCCCCAAGTGCAAGGGCGACCTGGAATACCGCCCCTCGGACGAGGTCCTGGTATGCCCGGCCTGCCGACTGCGGTATCCCGTGCGCGACGACATCCCCGTCATGCTGATTGATGAGGCGACTCCCTTCTAGCCTCCGGCGTCGCATCGGCTGGTGCGCGGCGGCGGCGCTCGCCGGCATCATCGGCGCTGCCCCCGCGCGCGCGCAGGGCGGGATCGCCACGGGCGGAGGCCTGGAGCTGGTCCTGCCCGTGGGCGCGCAGGCGGTGGGCATGGGAGAGGCCGTGGTCGCCGACTTCCTGGGCAGCGAGAGCCTCTGGTGGAATCCGGCCGCCCTCGGCCGCCAGCAGTACCGCGAGCTGGCGATTCACCACAGCCAGACCTTCGCCCTCACGGGCGACGCGATCACCGCCGTGGTCCCGCTCCCGTCGATCGGCGTCGTCGCGCTCTCGGCCGATCTCTACAGCTACGGCACGCAGGACATCACCGACGCCACCGGGACCTACGGCACGTTCACGCCGCGGGCGACGATCTTCGCCGCCACCTTCGCCTCCAGCGTCGGCCCCCGGATCGACATTGGGCTGAACTACAAACTCTACGAACTCGGCATCAGCTGCAGCGGCGGGTGCGTGGGCGTCCCATCACAGAGCGCCTCCACGACCGCGCTCGACCTGGGCGCGCAGGTCCGGGTCTCGCGCGATTCCTCGCTGTACCTGGGCATCGCGCTCCGCAACGTGGGCCCGCGCCTCCAGGTGAACGACGCGCCGCAGGCCGATGCGCTGCCCACCCGGCTGGATATCGGCCTGACCTACGCGCCGCGCATCGCTTCTCTGGGACCGGACGCGGCTGTCCGGTTTGGCGTGGGGGTGGTGAACGCCATTCCCGCCACCGGGCCTGGCCTGCGATTCGGCGCCGACCTCGGGTGGCAAGAGAAGGTGCACGTGCGCGCGGGGTACGTGTACCAGGGGCCGGGCGGCTCCGGGCCCACGATCGGCGTCGGGGCCAGGACCGGCCGCCTCGATTTCGAGATCGCGAGGCTGTTCAGCGACAACGTCGCCAACACGAGCCAGCCGCCCACCTTCTTCTCGCTCCGGCTGATCTTCTGATGCGGCGCGTCGCTCTCGCCGGGCTGATGCTCGCGCTCGCCGGCCCGGCGAGCGCGCAGCGGTCCGCGGTGGTGGTGCATCCGGTGCGCCTCGGCGCACCCGACCTCGAGCGGCCGGGGCGCGTGCGCAGCGACGGCAACTCGCTGTTCGACCTTCCGCTCTGGACCGCCCCCGTGGCGTCGGCGATCCTGCCGGGCGCCGGACAGGCACTGCTGCATCAGCAGCGTTTCGTTGCCTACCTCGCGGTCGAGGGATTCGTCTGGCTGCAGTACCTCAAGGATCTCCGCGATTGGCGGCAGCAGCGCACGGCATATCGCGATCTGGCGGCACAGGTGGCACGGTCGCCGTTCACGGCGTCGCCGCCGGTGGGCAACTGGGCATATTACGAGAGCATGGAGCATTTTCTGGAGAGCGGCGTGTACAGCGTCACCGGCTCGACCACCAACGTGGAGCCCGAGTCCGACGAATCCACCTACAACGGCAGCCAGTGGCTGCTCGCGCGGCGGCTGTACTGGCCCAACCCATCGGTGCCGCCGCCGACGCAGTCGGCCGCGTACCAACAGTCCCTGGCGTTCTACGAGAGCCGGGCCGTCCGCCCCGAGTACCGCTGGTCGTGGCGGAACGCCCAGCTCGAACAGGACCTCTACCGGCGCAGCATCAACAAGGCGAACGATGCCGTGCGACGCGCCACGTCGGATCTTGGCGTCATGCTCGCCAACCACGTTCTGAGCAGCGTGGACGCGTTCGCCGCGCTGCGGCTGCGCATCAGTTCGCCGGCCCGCGACGAGTATCAGGTGGGGTGGCAGGTGGGTCTTCCCTTCGGGCAGCGGTAGGGGGCCGGTGTGTTCCATCTCCTCCGTCGACGCGTCGATTGCGCAACCTGCGACGCCGCCGGTGTTTGACTTGACCTTCCGCCGCCGGTATCTTGGCGTGCCACACGTCCCCAGCCTCGCCTCGTGACCGTCGCGAAACAACACGCCCTGGTCTTCACGCTCAACGAGCAGCCGTTCCCGGCAGTTGTAGAGGGGTGGCTGCTCGGCCTCGGGCTGTCGGTGCTGCGGGTCAGCACGTCCGACGAGCTGATGGCCGTCTCGTTGCGCGGCCGGCCGCGCGTGGTGGTATTCGACGCCAGACACCGGGCCTCCGAGGTCTTTGCGGCCTCCAAGCGCCTCAAGGCGGACTCGTACACGGCCGTCGTGCCGGCGGTGATGGTGTCCGAGGACACCCACGAATCGCTGGCCGCGGCGTTCGCGGCCGGGGCGGACGAGGTGGTGCGCATGTCGCTCAGTGCGCCCGAGGCCGCCATCCGGCTCGACGCGATGCTCCGGCGCTCCGATCGGGACCTGGTGGTGCATCCCTCCACCCGGCTGCCCGGGGCGGTGGAGATCGAGGCCGAGATCACGCGGCGGCTGCCTGGAACCGAGCTGTTCGCCATGTGCTACGCCGATCTGGACCACTTCAAGGAATACAACGACCGCTACTCGTACTACGACGGCGATCGTTGTATCCGGATCCTGGCCAAGGTGCTGCACGACGTGGTGAAGGGCCTGTGCCGCGACGACGGATTCGTGGGCCACATCGGCGGGGACGACTTCATCTTCATCATCCCCCTGGAGGCCGTGCCGGAGGTGTGTTCGGAGATCGTGTTCGTGTTCGACACCCTCATCCCGTACCAATATTCGGAACAGGACCGGCGCGCTGGTTATTTTTTTGGGAAGGATCGCCGCGGGCAGCTCCATCGCGTGCCGCTGATGACCGTTTCGATTGGGGTGGTGACCAACGAGCGGCGTCGGTTCACGCACGCGGCGCAGATGAGCGAGCTGGCTACCGAAATGAAGAGCTATGCCAAGACACTGCCGGGTTCGGTGTACACGATCGATCGGCGCACGGATGAATCGGCGCTCGACGAGATTCACGTCGAAGGGGCAGGAGCGACTGGTGGGACGGAGGAGCAGTGAACGTCACGTGTCCTGAGTGCCGATCGGTATTCCGGGTGGATCCGTCCAGGATCCCCGGCGGCGCCGTCCGCGCCCGTTGCTCGGTGTGCGGCGGCGTCATCACGATCGTCGCCGACGGGGCGGCGGCGCCCGACGAATTCGCCGTTGCCGGCGCATCCGCCACGGCGTATTCGGCGCCCCGTCCCACGCCGGTTGCGGCGCCGGTGGCTCGTGCGACTCCGCCCATTGCTCCGCCCGCGATGATCACGCCGGCCGCGGCCATGCCTTCGCCGGCCGCCGCGCCGCCGCCGCGGGTCACGCCGCGGGTCACGCCGCCGCCGCTCACGGCCCAGCGGCCGGCGATGTCGCCTGTGCCACCGGCGGGCGCCCCACGGCGCACGGTGGCGCCCTTTTCGGGGCCCCGGGCGGCGGCTACTACCCCGGGTAGCCGCGCCGTCACGGCGCCCAGCGCTCCGCCGCCGGCTGCTGCCCCAGGCGCGGCTGTCCCCGCGCGGCCGGCGGCGCCGCCTCCGGCGCCACCCGCCCCGGTGCCCGTCGTGGCGCCGCCTCCCGCGCCCGCGATCGCTGCCGCGCCCATGGCTACGCCGGTCGGGACGGCGTCCGCGACGCCCCAGCGCACCCCGATCAATCCGTTCCTGGCCAACGATCCCAATGCAAAGGCCAAGCGATTGGCGCGGGCGCTCATTTCCGACCTCATCGTGTATTTCCCGCAGAAGCGCGAGGAAGGGGTGCGCGACGGCACCCTCAAGCAGTTGTTCCGGGAAGAGATCAAGAAGAGCTATGAGGAGTTCGTGGAGCAGGTGGGGAAGGAGTTCGCGGAATCGACCACGCATTTCACCGACGCGCTGAACGACATCCTGGCCGGCGGCCAGCGGCTGTTCTCGAGCCCCGTGGGGTAGAGCGAACCCGCCGGCAGGGCTATGTTGCGGTGTGAAGCACGTGCACCGAGCCGTCCGCGTCACGCTGGGCGGCTCGTGTCTTACCGGAGAGTGGAATGGCGGAGAGCGAACGGACGAAGACGTTGCGCGGATACGACGAGCGCCTCTCCGAGTTGCGGAGGTATCTTTGACATTGACGGCAAGCGGGAGACGCTGACCGGCCTCGAGGCGCGCATGGCGGAGGGCGGCTTCTGGAACGATCAGGAGGCTGCGCAGAAGGTGGTGCAGCAGGTCAAGGCGCTCCGCGGATGGGTGGAGCCGTTCCGCACGCTGGGCGATCGGGTGCGCAGCGGGATCGAGTTGGCCGAGATGCTGGATGCCGAGCCCGAAGACGAGATGGCGGCGGAGCTGGATCGCGACACCGCGCGTCTGGGTGAAGACGTGGAAGCGTTCCGGCTGCGCTCACTCCTGTCCGGACCCGACGACTTTCGTGACGCGCAGGTGGAGATCAGCGCCGGCGCCGGCGGGACCGAGGCCCAGGATTGGGCACAGATGCTGATGCGCATGTACACGCGCTGGGCCGAACGCCGGGGCTACGGGGTCGAGATCCTGGATCTGAGCGAAGGCGAGGAGGCCGGCATCAAGGGGGCGGTCCTCGAGATCAAGGGCGCCTACGCGTTCGGATTCGTCAAGGCGGAGACGGGAGTGCACCGCCTGGTGCGGATCTCGCCGTTCGACGCGCAGGCCCGGCGCCATACGAGCTTCGCTTCGGTGTTCGTGTATCCGGTAGTCGACGAGGAGATCAACATCGAAATCCGCGACGAAGACCTGCGGATGGACGTCTTCCGGGCCTCGGGCGCCGGGGGCCAGCACGTGAACAAGACGAGTTCGGCGGTGCGCCTCACGCACATGCCGTCGGGGATCGTCGTGTCGTCGCAGGCGGAGCGGTCGCAGCACAAGAACAAGCAGACGGCGCTGAAGATGCTCAAGAACCGCCTGTATCAGATGGAGGCGGAGAAGCTGGCGAAGAAGAAGGCCGCGTTGGACGCCACCAAGGCCGACGTCACGTTCGGCAGCCAGATCCGCAGCTACGTCTTCCAGCCCTATACCATGGTGAACGACCACCGCACCGAGCTGAAGATTCCCGACGTGCAGAAGGTGATGGACGGCGGCATCGATCCGTTCATCGAGGCGTACCTCACCGGGAAGGGGTCGGCTACATGAGCGAAGATCTCAACTTCGTGCAGCGAGCGCGCCGCGAGAAGCTGGCCGAACTCGAGGCCCGCGGGGTGCCGCCGTACGCGTACCGCTTCGCGCGCTCCCACGACGCCGAGCAGGCCGTGGCGCTGCTGCCCGAGGGCCAGGAGGAGGGCCCGGTGGTCCGTGTGGCCGGCCGCGTCGTGGCCTGGCGGGCTCACGGGAAGACGACGTTCGCGCACCTGACCGACGGCAGCGGCCGCCTGCAACTGTACTTCAAGCGGGATCTGCTGGGCGAGGCGGGCTATGCGCTGCTCGAGCTATTCGACATCGGCGACATCATCGGCGTGTCGGGGCCGTTGTTCCGCACCCGGACGGGCGAGGTGACCGTGCGGGCCGAGTCGGTGGAGATGCTGGCCAAGTCGCTCCGCCCCCTGCCGTTCGGCAAGGAAGAGGTGGTGGACGGCGAGGTGGTGCGCCATTCGGGATTCGCCGATCCGGAGCAGCGGTACCGCCAACGGTACGCGGATCTTGCGGTGCACCCGGAGGTGCGCGCGCTGTTCAAGGCCCGCACGGGGATGACGCGGGCCGTTCGGGCATTCCTCGACGATCGCGACTTCCTCGAGGTGGAGACGCCGGTGTTGCAGCCCTTGTACGGCGGCGCGGCGGCCAAGCCGTTCACCACGCACCACAACGCGCTGGACATGCCGCTCTTCCTGCGCATCGCCGACGAGCTCTACCTCAAGCGCCTCGTCGTGGGCGGTCTCGAGCGCGTGTACGAGATCGGCCACGACTTCCGCAACGAGGGCATCGACCGGACACACAATCCGGAATTCACGATGCTCGAGTTCTATCAGGCATACGCCGACTACGACGACATGATGACGGTGGTCGAAGCGTTGGTGGCCGCGGCGGCGCGGGCGGTGGCGGCGGTGCCGGCGTTCGGGGACCGGGTGCCGGTGCTCGCGCCGCCGTTCCCGCGCGTGGAGTGGCTGCCGTCGCTGAACGCGGCGCTGGGCGCCGACGCGATGGCGCTGAGCGACGCCGAGTTGCGCGCCGAGGCGCGGCGTCGAGGCGTGGAGCGCACGGACGATCTGAGCCGGCCCAAACTACTCGACGAACTGTTCCAGGCCCTCGTGGAATCGCAGATCGACGCGCCGACGTTCGTGATCGACTATCCGGTGGAACTCTCGCCGCTGGCCAAGCCCAAGCGGGGCAACCCGGCGCTCACCGAGCGGTTCGAGCTGTTCGCGCGCGGCCGGGAGCTGGCCAACGCGTTCAGCGAACTCAACGATCCGATCGATCAACGGGCGCGGTTCGAGGCCCAGGCGCGTCTGCGGGCCGCCGGTGACCTCGAGGCGAGCGGCGTGGACGAGGACTACCTGCGGGCCATGGAATACGGCATGCCGCCGATGGGCGGCGTCGGGATCGGGCTCGACCGGCTGTTCATGTACCTCACCGACACGCCGAACATCCGCGACGTGATCCTCTTTCCCACGATGCGCCCGGAATGACACGTCTCGAGCTCGCGATCGCCTGGCGCTACCTGCGTAGTCGCCGCGGGTCGCGACTGCTGTCGTTGATCAGCGTGATCGCGATCGGCGGCGTCATCATCGGGGTGAGCGCGCTCATTCTGATCAACGGCGTGATGACCGGTCTCCAGACCGATCTGCGCAACAAGATCCTGCTCGGGAGCCCGGACATCCGGGTGCTGACTTACGGGGACGATCTGACGATGGCGCACTGGGACTCGATCCTCCCGATCGTGAAGCGCCAGCGCGGCGTGGTGGCCGCGGCGCCGTTCGTGCTCGTGCAGGCGATCATGACCGGCGGGCACCAGTACACCGACGGCGTGATGGTCGAGGGCATCGAGCCGAGTGGGAGCGGCCAGGCCCCGGTGACCGCGATCCGGAAGATGGTGCGTGCCGGCGACTTCTCGTTCCGTACGGCGGACGGTCGCGATCGCGGGATCGTGCTCGGCAATCGCCTGGCCGAACGCCTCGACGTCACGCCGGGCATCGATACCGTGACCCTGTTCTCCCTCGGCGGCGCGACCATCTCGCCGGTGACGGGAATGCCGGAGCCTCACGTGGAACGACTGCCGGTGACGGGCATCTTCGCGTCGGGGATGTTCGAATATGACAACACCTATGTGTTCACGTCGGTGCAGACGGCCCAGCAGATCGCGCAGCTCGGGCACGCCGTGACGGGGATCGAAGTGAAGACGCGGGATCTGTGGGGGGCGCCCGCCGTCGCGTCGGCGCTGGCCGACACGCTGGGCTATCCGTATCGCACCGAGGACTGGCAGCAGCAGAACGCGTCGCTGTTCCAGGCGCTCAAGCTGGAGAAGCTCGGCATGGCGGTCATCCTGCTGCTGATCGTGCTGGTGGCGGCGTTCAATATCGTGAGCACGCTGACGATGGTCGTGGCCGACAAGACCCGCGAGATCGGGATCCTGCGCGCGATGGGCATGCCGGCGCGGTCGATTCGCCGGATCTTCCTGGCCCAGGGAATCGTGATCGGGGTGGTGGGCACCGGCGCCGGGCTGGTGCTGGGGCTGGTCGCCGGCGTGGCGGTGGATCGCTACCGTCTGATTCCGCTCGATCCGAAGGTATATTTCATCGATCACCTGCCGGTGACGACGCATCCGCTGGATGTCTCGCTCATCGTGCTGGCGAGTCTCGCGATCGCGGCGCTGGCCACGATCTACCCGGCCGTTCAGGCCGCCAAGTTGTACCCGGTCGAAGCGATTCGGCACGAATGATGGTGCTCCAGGCCTCGGACCTCGCCAAGACGTACCTGGGCGGTGATGGCGGACTGCTCACCGTGCTGGACGGCGTGTGCCTCGACGTGGCGCGCGGCGAGATGGTGGCGATCGTCGGCGCGAGCGGGGCGGGCAAGAGCACGCTCCTCAACCTGCTCGGCGCGCTGGACCGCCCCACGCGGGGCGAGGTGCTCATCGACGGGGTGGCGGTGAGCGGTCTCGACGATGACGCGCTGTCGCGCCTCCGCAACCGGCGGATCGGGTTCGTCTTCCAGTTCCACCATCTGCTGCGGGAATTCAGCGCGCTCGAGAACGTGATGATGCCGCTGCGCCTGGGCGGCACCGAGACTGCGGCCGCGCGCGTGCGGGCCGAGGTCCTGCTCGACCGGGTGGGCCTGTCGTCGCGCATGCATCACCGGCCGGCCGAGTTGTCGGGCGGCGAGCAGCAGCGCACGGCGGTGGCCCGGGCCCTGGCCATGGATCCGGCGCTCGTCCTCGCCGACGAGCCGTCGGGCAATCTGGATCATCTCAATAGCGAACGGCTGCACGAACTCCTGTCGTCGCTGGCTCGCGATCTCTCGATCGCGATGGTCGTCGTGACGCACAATCGGTCACTGGCCTCGCGCGCCGATCGCGTGTTGCTCCTCGAGGACGGGGTGCTGCGGCCGACCGATCTGCAGGAGGTGCTGGCCTGATGCTCTGCGACAGTTGCCGGGACCGCGATGCCGTGGTGCATCTCACGCAGATCGAGAACAACACCGTGACGCAGATCCACCTGTGCGAGCGGTGCGCGGCGGAGCGCGGCGTGGAGACGACGATCGCGGAGCCGAAGCATCCGCTGGGCGAGCTCCTGCACTCGGTGCAGCAGCAGTTGGTTCCGGCGGCGGACCGCGAGGAACAGTGCGCGTTCTGCGGGTCGACGATGGCCGACTTCCGGGCCACCGGCCGATGGGGGTGCCCGCGCTGCTACGTGGCGTTCGAGTCGAGCATGCGGGGTCTGCTGCGGCGGGTGCACGGCAGTTCGCAGCACGTGGGCGAGTCGCACCTCGTGCCCCAGTCCGAGGCGGTGGAGCGCGTGGCGAAGCTGGGCGAGTTGCGGGAACGCCTCCGCCGGGCCATCGAGGCGGAGCAGTTCGAGCTGGCGGCGGATCTCCGCGACCGGATCCGGGTGCTCGAGTGATCGACCTCTCCCTGCTCCCCGACGGCGGCGTGGCGTGGCTCGACGCGTCGGGCCGGAATGCCGAGGTCGTGCTGTCCACGCGGATCCGGCTGGCGCGGAACCTCGAGGGGTTTGCGTTCACGGCGCGGGCGCGGGACGGGGAGCGGCTGCGCGTGCTGTCGCAGGTGGCGGCGGCGGTCGAGGAGATCGCGCCGCTCCGCGGCAGCCTGCTCCTGCGGGTGGACGAGATGCCCCCGCTCGACCGGCTGCTGCTCCACGAGCGGCATCTGGTGAGCAAGGAGTTGGCGGGGCTGGATGAGCAACATCCGCTCCGGAGCGGAGCCGCCGTGGTGCTGAGTGATCAGACGAGCGTGATGGTGAACGAGGAGGACCACCTGCGGCTCCAGGCGATGCGTTCCGGGTTCGCGCTGCCGGAGGCCTACGCCCAGATCCACGAGGTGGAGCGCGAACTGGGGGGGCGGCTCCCGTTCGCCTACCACCACGAGTTCGGATTCCTCACCGCCTGCCCGACCAACGTGGGCACGGGGATGCGGGCTTCCGTGCTGATCCACCTGCCCGGCCTGGTGCTCACCAAGGAGATCGCCAAGGTGCTGGCGGGGCTGCAGCAGATGGGGCTCACCTACCGCGGCCTGTACGGGGAAGGCAGCGAGGTGGTGGGCAATTTCTTCCAGATTTCGAACCAGACCACGCTCGGACGCTCCGAGGAGGAACTGCTGGACCAGATGCTCCGCGTGGTGGGGCACGTGGTGGAGCGGGAGGAGGAAGCGAGGCGTGTGCTCTGGCGGGACGCCGGTTATATTATAGAGGACAAACTGTGGCGCGCGTTCGGTACCCTCCGCTATGCCCGGAGCCTCACGTTCGACGAGGCGATGAACTTCCTCAGCGGCGTCCGGTTGGCGGCGGGGCTGAAACTGATACGCGGGCTCAGTGTATACACGCTCAACAAGCTCCTGATCTTCTCCCAAGCCGCACACCTGGCCTACGCCGAGGGACGGCCGCTCAGCGAAAGCGAAGCATGTCAGGCGCGCGCGCGGTACGTGCGGAACGCGCTCGAAACGGAAGCCGGATCGATCGAGTGACGTTGTTCCGGCCGGACTCGAGGGTACGATGAACGGCTACAACTTCACCGAGCGGGTCAGGAAAGTCCTCGCGATGGCGCGGGAAGAAGCCGCGCGCCTGCATCATGAATACGTCGGCACGGAGCACATCCTGCTCGGCCTCATCCGCGAGGGTGAGGGGGTGGCGGCTACGGTGCTGCAGAACCTGAACGTCGAACTCGACGAGGTGCAGCAGAAGATCGAGGAGACGGTCCGCAAGGGAAAGGCGGCACAGGCCACCGGTCCCGATCTGCCGTATACGTCCCGCGCCAAGAAGGTGCTCGAGCTGGCGATGGCCGAAGCACGGGAACTCAACCACAGCTACGTGGGCACCGAGCACCTGCTGCTCGGGCTCCTGCGGGAAGAGAAGGGCATCGCGGCCCAGGTGCTGACCGAGGCGGGCGTGAGCCTCGAAGCGGCGCGCGCGGAGACGCTGCGCATCCTCGGCACCGACGTACAGGCCGGGGCCACGGCGCAGCAGGGCGTGGGCCAGCCGCCGCCGACGACCGCTCCCAAGGGCGACAAGAAGTCCAAAACGCCGGCGCTGGACCATTTCTGCCGCGATCTCACCCAGCTGGCGGCCGAGGGGCAGCTCGACCCGACCATCGGCCGGGGCAAGGAGATCGAGCGCGTGATGGAGGTCCTCACGCGCCGCAAGAAGAACAACCCGGTGCTGATCGGTGAGCCCGGCGTGGGCAAGACGGCGATCGTCGAGGGCCTGGCCCAGCTGATCGCGAACGGCGAGTGCCCCGAATCGCTGCGCGACCACCGGGTCCTGTCGCTCGACATGGCGGCCGTGATCGCCGGCACCAAGTATCGCGGCCAGTTCGAGGAGCGGCTCAAGGCGGTGATGAACGAGATCGCCCAGAACAAGAACGTGATCCTGTTCATCGACGAGTTGCACACGTTGGTGGGCGCCGGCGCCGCCGAAGGCGCGATCGACGCCAGCAACATGCTCAAGCCGGCCCTGGCGCGCGGCGAACTGCAGTGCGTGGGCGCCTCCACGCTCAATGAGTACCGCAAGTACATCGAGAAGGACGGCGCGCTGGAGCGCCGCTTCCAGACCGTGATCGTCGACCCGCCGACGGTGGACGAGACGATCGAGATTCTCAAGGGGCTGCGCCAGAAGTACGAAGACCACCACCACGTGACGATCCCCGACACCACGCTGACGGCGGCGGCCAAGCTGTCGGAGCGCTACATCACCGACCGGTTCCTGCCCGACAAGGCCATCGACGTGATCGACGAAGCGGGCGCGCGGGCGCGGCTCGCCGCCCAGGCGCCGCCGCCCGAAGTGGCGGAATTGAAGGGCCAACTCGAAAAGGTCAGCGGCGACAAGGAAGCGGCGGTGCGCGATCAGAATTTCGAGCGCGCGGCCAGCCTCCGCGACACCGAGCGTGAACTGCAGGGTGAGATCCGCCAGAAGCAGGAAGCCTGGGAAAAGCGGCGCCAGTCCCACCGGCCCGTGCTCGGGGAAGAGGAAGTGGCGTTCATCGTCAGCCGCTGGACGGGCATCCCGGTGACGCGGCTCCAGGAGGCGGAAACCACGCGCCTGCTGCGCATGGAGGACGAGCTGCACCAGTCCGTGATCGGCCAGGACGAGGCGATCCGGGCCCTGGCGCGGTCCATCCGGCGCAGCCGCGCCGGCCTCAAGGACCCCAACCGGCCGATCGGGTCGTTCATCTTCAGCGGGCCGACGGGCGTGGGCAAGACGGAGTTGGCGCGCTCGCTGGCCCGGTTCCTGTTTGCCGATCCCCAGGCGTTGATCCGCGTGGACATGAGCGAATACATGGAGAAGTTCTCCGTGTCGCGCCTGATCGGCGCCCCGCCGGGGTACGTGGGATACGAGGAGTCGGGCACGCTCACCAAGGCCGTGCGGCGCAAGCCGTACAGCGTGATCCTGCTCGATGAGATCGAGAAGGCGCATCCGGACGTGTTCAACATCCTGTTGCAGGTGCTGGACGAGGGCCACCTGACCGACAACTACGGCCGGGTGATCGATTTCAAGAACACCGTGGTGATCATGACGTCCAACGTCGGCGCCCGGGACATCACCAAGGGCAAGACGCTGGGCTTCGCGACCGGAGACGGCCAGTCGAATTTCGATCGCATCGCGGAACGCGTGCGCGAGGAGCTCAAGATTACGTTCAACCCCGAGTTCCTCAACCGGTTGGACGACGTGATCGTGTTCCATCCGCTGGATCGCACCCACATCGCGCAGATCGTCCAGATCATGCTGCGCGACGTGCGCAAACGGCTGAGCGAGGAGGAGTTGACGCTGACCCTCACCGACGCGGCCACGGACTTCCTGGTCCAGCACGGGTATGATGAGAGCTACGGCGCCCGCCCCCTCAAGCGCGCCATTCAGCGGTTCATCGAAGATCCGCTCTCGGAGAAGATCCTGATGGGCGAGTTCTCGCGCGGTGAAGAGCTCGAAGTAGATGTCTCGGCGGACGGCACCAAGCTCGACTTCCGCGTGCTGGCGGGCAGCACCAAGGCGTAGGCGGTACTCACCGGCCGGCCCCGGGCCCCTGGGGGGGCCGGGCCGGCCGCATTGTGTATATTTAGGATCTCCATGCGCAGACTGGTTTTACCTCTCATCGCCATCCTCGTGACGGCGTCGGCGGCCGTTGCCCAGGACACCGGGACGGCCGGTGCGTGCACACAGCCCGATTCGGTGCTGTTCCGCGGCAATACGCGGCTCGGGGATGCGATCCTGGCCGGCGACGCCGGGATCACGCCCGGTTCGCCGCTCAACTACCGCATCCTGCAGCGGGCGATCAAGGCGCTGTACGGCACCCTGCAGTTCGATGACGTGCGGGCGATGTGCGAGCCGCGCCCGAACGGCAAGTCGGTGCTGGTGTTCCTGCTCAAGGAACGCCCGGTGCTGGTGGACGTCGACGTCGCGGGCCCGGAGCGGGTATCCATCGGCTCGGTGCGCGATCAGGTGGATCTGCTGATCGGGCGCCCGATCGATCCGCAGCAGGTGGCGCGGTCGATGGTGAAGATCGATTCGCTCTATCAGGCCAAGGGCTACGCCTTTGCCCAGGTGCGGGCCGAGACGACGTACGTGGATAGCACGTCGGCTCGCGTGCTCTTCCACGTGGACGAGGGCCGGCGCACCGCCGTGTCGGGCATCAAGGTGGAAGGCAACAAGGTGGTGTCGGCCAACGATATCGTGGCGGCGATGCAGACCAAGCCCGAAGGGTTCTTCTTCTGGCACAAGGGCGAACTCGACGACGCGGCGCTGGCCAGCGACATCACCGAGCGCATTCCCGGACTCTACGCCGATCGCGGCCTCATCGACATGCAGGTGGTGAAGGACACGACGATCCTCGATCGGGCGCGTGGCAAGGCGCTGGTCGACCTGCAGGTGAAGGAGGGCCGACAGTATCACGTGGGCGAGTTCTCGGTCGAGGGCAGCCGACAGTTCACGAGCCAGGAAATCGCC
This sequence comes from Gemmatimonadaceae bacterium, assembly GCA_035533755.1. Classification (NCBI taxonomy): domain Bacteria; kingdom Pseudomonadati; phylum Gemmatimonadota; class Gemmatimonadia; order Gemmatimonadales; family Gemmatimonadaceae; species Gemmatimonadaceae bacterium. The sequence goes on along the minus strand of DATLTC010000009.1, from coordinate 308,041 downwards.
AAGATGTACCCGTTCACGCCGCACTCGAGGACGATGATGCAGACCCTGAAGGGCCTGCTCCATCCGGGCGTCGAGCAGGATGCCACGATCTTCAACCGCTCGGCGTGGGACGACGCGACCTCGCACGTCCAGGACGCGTACGCGAATGAAGGCTACATCTACGCGCGCGTGAACCCGGTGGTGGAGCGCGACATCCAGGGCGACTCGGTGGCCAAGGTCAACCTGCGGTGGGAGATCTCGGAAGGCTCGCCGGCGATCATCAACCGCGTGAACATCACCGGCAACGATATCACCGACGAGACCTGTATCCGGCGGCAGTTGATGGTGGTTCCGGGCGACGTATTCAACAAGGATCGCCTGATGCAGAGCTACCAGAACATCTCCAACCTGGGGTTCTTCGATTCGCCCCTGCCCGAGCCGAGCGTGGAGCCGTCCAATAACCAGGGCGATGTGAACATCACGTTCCATGTGAAGGAGAAGCGCACCGGCAACATCAATTTCGGCGCGTCGGTGGGACAGGGCACGGGCATCGGCGGGTTCATCGGGTTCGATCAGCCGAACCTGTTCGGGCGCTGCAAGAAGGGCTCGGTGCAGTGGCAGAAGGGGCAGTACATCAACGACTTCAGCATCTCGTACACCGACCCGGCCATTCAGGAATCGCAGTATTCGGGCTCGATCACAGCCTACCACTCGCAGTCGCGGTTCACGATCCAGAACATCGGCCAGAGCACGACCACGGGCGGCCAGATCCGGTTCGGCTTCCCGGTGGCGGGCTCCCGGTGGACCCGCCTGTTCGTGAATTACGGCGGCGAGTCGGTGAAGTACGGCAACTATGGGCTCGTGGGAACCATCCCCACGTGCAGTAACGGCAGCGGCCAGGCCACGAGCTGCTTCCGGTCCACGGTGGGCGTCACGCTCGACCGCGATACGCGGCTGGGCATGCCGTTCCCCACGTCCGGCGTCCACCAGTCCGTGGAAGCCGAATTCAACGGTGGCCCGCTGGGCGGCTCGGCGTCGTACCAACGGTACACGGGCGAGATGCGTTCCTATGCGACACTGGGCACCATCGGCGGCAGCACGCTGGCCTCGCAGCCGATGGTGGTGGTGGCGGGCCTCTCGACGCGCTGGGGCGCGCTGTTCGGCGATCCGGGACCGTTCTTCGTCTCGCAGTCGTTCGCCATGGGTGGGGTGCAGTACGGGGAACCGCTGCGCGGCTACAGCGAGTTCTCGATCACGCCGCAGGGCTACATCTCGCAGACCAACCAGTACCAGGCGCAGCGCGCGTCGTTCGGCAACGCGTTCTTCAGCGCCACGGCGGAACTCGGGCTGCGAGTGAATCAACAGTTGTATCTGGACGCCTTCTACGATGCCGGCAACGTTTATGCGACGCCGAGTGACTTCAATCCGACGCGCCTGTTCCGCGGCGTCGGATTCGGCGGCTCGGTAGTGACGCCGCTCGGCCCGTTGGGTGTTGATCTGGGGTACGGCCTCGATCGGACCGATGCCCAAGGGCGGAGGGCGCCCGCATGGCAGGTGCACTTCAAATTCGGACAGTTCTACTAATCGGAGCGTTCATGCAATCCATCGTTCGTGCGACGGCCCTGGTGGCCGTCGGTCTTGCCCTCACCGCGGCCCCAGGTCGCGCGCAGCAACCGGTTCCGCAGCCCAAGATCGTCTACGTGAACACGCAGGCGCTGCTCGACGTGGCGCCGGGCCGGGCCGCGGCCGAGTCGACGTACAACAAGGAGTCCGCCGCGTGGGGCGATGAGCTCAACAAGCTCACCACCACGATCCAGACCATGATCTCCGATTACCAGAAGGCGGAGCCGACGCTCACCGCAGCGGCCAAGGACGCGCGCCAGAAGGCGATCCAGGCCAAGCAGCAGGAGTATCAGGATCGGCAGAACCAGCTGAATCAGCAGGCGCAGGCGCGGCAGACCGAATTGATGGGCCCGGTCATGCAGGCGGTGCGGGACATGCTCGACAAGATCCGCGAGGAGAATGGCTACTCCCTGATTCTCGACCAGTCGGCGGTGGTGGACGGCGACAAGAATCTGGACATCACCGACAAGGTGGTGGCGCGGCTCAAGATCGCGGCTGCGGCGAAGAGCGACTCGTCGGCGAAGGCGGTCAAGAAGCCCAAAGATTCGCCGCTCGAGTGACGTCAGGAACGGCTCCGAACGATCGTGGCGGTGAGGGCGCTCGCGTCCTCACCGCCGGTGCTATTGCCCAGCTCGTGGGCGGGACGCTGATCGGTGATGGGGCGGCCGAGGTGCGGGGGATCGCGGCGCTCGATAGGGCGAGCCACACCCAGTTGAGTTTTTGCGGGTCGGCCAAGTACGCCGCGCTGATGGCCGGATCGTCGGCCGCCGTGATCCTCGTGTCGGCGGAGACGTCCACGTTGCCGTCGGGTGCGGCGGCGCGCATCGTCGTCGACAAGCCGCACGACGCGTTGCTCTCGTTGATCCCGCGCTTCTACCGGATGCCGGAACGGGTGCCGGGCATCCATCCCACGGCGGTCATCGGATCGGGCGTGACGATGGGGGCCGCGCCGAGCGTGGGCCCCTACGCCGTGATCGAGTCTGGCGCGGTGCTCGGCGACCGGGTGACGATCGACGCCCAGACGTTCGTGGGCGCCGGCGTGCACCTGGCGGACGACGTGCATCTCTACCCCAGCGTGACGGTCTACGCGAACGCCCGGCTGGGACGGCGCGTGATCGTGCACTCCGGGGCGCGCATCGGATCGGACGGGTTCGGCTACGTGTTCCGCGACGGCAAGCACGACAAGATCCCGCACGTGGGCGGGTGCATTCTCGAGGACGATGTCGAGGTGGGCGCCAATTCCACGATCGACCGCGGGAGCATCGACGACACGATCGTCGGCGCCGGCACGAAGATCGACAACCTCGTCCAGGTGGCGCACAACGTCCGCATCGGACGGTTGTGTCTGCTCATGTCGCAGGTGGGGGTGGCCGGCTCGGTGCACATCGAGGACGGGTGTATCCTGGCGGGGCAGGTGGGCGTGGCGGGGCACCACACGATCGGCAAAGGCGCCACGGTGGCCGCGCAGGCGGGCGTCTTCGGCGACATCCCGGCGGGCGAGACCTGGTCCGGATATCCGGCGCGTCCGCACAAGGACGCCCTGCGGGCCCAGGCCGCGCTGTTCAAGGTCGCCGGGCTGATGCGCCGCATCGAACGACTGCTCGAGAAGTCGGAGGACGTGTGAGGCGGCGCACGATCGGGGGGGCCCAGTCGGTGGAAGGCGTCGGGCTGCACCTCGGCGTGGTGTCCCGCCTGACGTTCCAGCCGGCGCCCAGCGGACAGGGGGTCGTGTTTCGCCGCACCGATCTGCCGGGCGCGCCAACCATCCCCGTGAGCGTGGATACGGCGGTCCTCACCGATCGGCGCACGCAACTGGGGCACGATCCGCAGTCGGTGCACACGGTGGAGCATGTGCTGGCGGCCGTTGGGGCGTTGGGCATCGACGACCTGACCATCGAGCTGGACGGCCCGGAGCCGCCGATCGTGGACGGGAGCGCGGCGCCGTTCGTGGACGCGCTCACCCGGGCCGGCATCGCGCCGCAGCCGGGAATCGCGCAGTATTGGGAGTTGCAGGAGCCGGTGCGCGTGGTGGACGGTGAGTCGGTGTACGAGGCGTACCCGGCGCCCGGACTCGAGCTGGATGTCACGATCGACTTTCCGCATCCGCTGATCGGACGCCAGCGCTGGGCGTCGCGCATCGATGCCGACGTCTTCGTGCGGGAGTTGGCGCAGGCACGGACCTTCGGGTTCACCCGCGAGGTGGAGTCGCTGCGCGCCATGGGCCTGATCCAGGGGGCGTCGACGCAGAACGTCGTCGTGCTCGACGAATCAGGGGTGGTGGAGAACGCCTTGCGGTGGCCCGATGAATTCGTGCGCCACAAGGCGATGGATTGTGTGGGAGATCTGGCGCTCGCCGGCGCGCGCGTCCGCGCGCGGGTGGTGGCCGTGAAGCCGAGTCATCGCGGGACCGTGCGACTCGTCCGCGCGATGCGCGCGGCGCTCAAGAAGGAGACGACTGTGCTGCAGATTGACGATATCATCAAGGTGCTGCCGCACCGATACCCGTTCCTGCTCGTGGACCGGGTGCTCGAGATGGAGCCGCGGAAGCGCATCGTGGGGCTGAAGAACGTCACGATCAACGAGCCGTTCTTCCAGGGGCATTTTCCCGGGCATCCGATCATGCCCGGCGTGCTGATCATCGAGGCGATGGCGCAGGTGGGCGGGCTGCTGCTGATGGGCGCCCTGCCCGATTCGCACAACAAAGTCGTGTATTTCACGTCGCTGGATCACGTGAAGTGGCGGCGGCCGGTCCGGCCCGGCGATCAACTGCGCTTCGAGCTCGACATGCTCCATATCCGGGGCACGATGTGCAAGATGAAGGGCGTGGCCAAGGTGGACGGCGAGATCGTGGCCGAGGCGGAGATGGGCGCCATGGTACGCGACCGATGAGCGCCGCCATCCATGCCACGGCGATCATCTCGCCCGATGCCAAGATCGGCGCCGACGTCGAGATCGGGCCCTGGGCGATCGTGGGCGAGGGATGCACGATCGGCGACGGCTGCAAGCTCGCGGCCCGCGTGGTGCTCGAGAAGAACGTGTTTCTCGCGCCGCGCGTGAAGATCGGCATCGGCTCGGTGCTGGGCGGCGACCCGCAGGATCTGAAGTACAAGGGCGAGTACACGACGGTCGAGGTGGGCGAGGATACGGTGATCCGCGAGTATTCGACGATCAATCGCGCCACCACGCAGTCGTATCACACGACCGTGGGCAAGAACTGTTTCGTGATGTCGTATGTGCACCTGGCGCATGATTGCCACGTCGGGGACCATGTCATCCTCGGCAACGCCGTGCAGTTCGCGGGGCACGTCACGGTCCATGATCGCGCGATCGTGTCGGGCCAGAGCGCCGCGCATCAGTTCGTGAAGATCGGCGCCTATGCGTTCATCGGTGGCTGCTCGCGCATCGCCAAGGACGTGCCGCCGTACGTGAAGGCGGTGGGCAACCCGATCAAGCTCTACGGGCTGAACAGCATCGGGCTCCAGCGCAACAACTTTCCGGAACCCGTGTTGCGCGAACTCAAGAAGGCGTATCGCATGTTCTTCAAGTCGGAGCTCAATGTGTCGCAGGCCAAGGCGCGGGCCCAGACCGAGCTCGAACAGTTTCCGGAAGTCGTGCGGTTCCTCCAGTTCCTCGAAGACAGCGACCGCGGGGTGGTGGTGTGAGGGATATTCGTGTCGGAGTGATCGGAGCGGGAGCGCTCGGGTTCCATCACGTGCGCATCCTGCGCGACATGCCCGGGGTGGCGTTCGCCGGCTTCTACGAGGCGAAGGCCGACCGCGCGGCCCACGTGGTGGGAGAACTCGGCGTGCGGGCGTTCGACAGCGTCGAGGCGTTGCTCGACGAGGTGGACGCGGCGACGATCGTCGTCCCCACGCCGGCCCACCACGCGGTGGCCAAGGTGGCGCTGGAGCGGGGCAAGCACCTGCTCATCGAGAAGCCCATCGCCGCCACGCTCGACGAGGCCGACGACCTCGTGCGCATCGCCGCGCGCACCGGCGCGCTCATCCAGACCGGGCACGTGGAGCGGTTCAATCGGGCCATCCGCGCCGCGCTCCCGTACGTGGATGCGCCGCGGTTCATCGAGAGCGATCGCCTGGCGCCGTTCAATCCGCGGGGCTCGGACGTCGCCGTGGTCCTCGACCTGATGATCCACGATATCGACCTCGTGCGCACGCTCGTCGGCGGGCCCGTGGCGGGCCTGACCGCGGTCGGGATTCCCGTGCTGACGCCGTTCGTGGACATCGCGAACGCGCGGCTGGAATTCGCGTCGGGCGCCGTGGCCAACATCACCGCCAGCCGCGTGTCGCGCGACCGCACGCGCAAGCTGCGCATCTTCCAGGGCAGCGGGTACCTGTCGCTCGATCTGGCGGCCGGCAACGGCGAGTTCTATCGGCTGCGCACCGACGTCGACATGGCGGCGCTGGCCAAGGCGTCGGCGTCGGTGGAGGCGTTCGTGGAGCGCGTCCCGCTCGAGGCGCCGGAGGGCGAACCGCTGCGGCTGGAATTCGAGAGTTTCCTGCAGGCGGTGCGCGGCGAGTCGCCGGTGATGGTGAGCGGCGAGGACGGACGCGAGGCGCTCGCCGTGGCGCTGCGCATCGTTCGCGAGATCGAACGCACGCTGCCGGCGCTCAAGGGCGCCGGGGTCGGCACGCGTGCGTGAGGTGCTGTTCGTCGCCGGAGAAGCGTCCGGCGACCTGCATGCGTCCGGCGTCGCGCGCGAACTGACCGCCCGCGGGGCGCCGTTCGCGCTGGTGGGCGTCGGCGGCGACCGGATGCGCGACGCCGGCGTGACGCTGCTCGAGCACGCCGATACGATGGCCGTGATGGGGTTCGTCGAGGTCCTGCGCCACCTGCCCAGGCACTGGGCGCTGCTGCGCCGGCTCGAGGCGCGCATCCGCGGCGGCCAGGTGGCGCTCGTGGTGCTCATCGACTACCCCGGCTTCAACATGAAGATCGCGAAGATCGCCGCCAGCGCCGGCGTGCCCGTGCTGTACTACATCACGCCCCAGGTGTGGGCGTGGGGCGCGGGACGGCTGGACAAGCTCGCGCGATGGGTGACGCGCGCGGCGGTCATCCTGCCCTTCGAACAGGAGTTGCTGGCCGCCCACCACATCGATGCCACGTTCGTTGGACACCCACTGCTGGATGGCGCCGCCCACATGCCCGACCGGGCCGCGGCGCGTGCCACGCTGGGTCTTCGCGACGACGCGCCGGTGCTGGCCCTCTTCCCGGGCAGCCGCGAGCAGGAGATCCTTCGCCACCTGGACGATTTCGTGCGGGTGGCCGACGAACTGCGCCGCCGCGATCCGCGACTCCAGGTCGTCGTGAGCGTGGCGCCGACCGTGGCCCTCGACCCGGCCAAGTGTCCATTCCCCATGGTGCACTCCGCCTCGTTCACCGTGCTACGAGCCGCCGATGCGGCGATGTGCAAGAGCGGAACGACGACGCTCGAAGCCGCCGTCGCGGGGTGCCCCCTCGTCGTGGCGTACCGGACGAGCGCGATCACCTTCGCCCTGGCCAAGCGGCTGGTGAAGATCCCGCACATCGGGCTCGTCAACGTGGTGGCGGGCCGGAGCGTGGCCCCGGAGTTCGTCCAGGACGCCCTGCAGCCGGCCGCCGTGGCCGACGCGCTGGAGCCTCTCCTGCGCACCGACAGCCCCGAGCGCGCGGCAATGCTGCTGGGGCTGGCAGACGTCCGCGCGGCCCTGGGAACGCCGGGTGCCGCCGGGCGCGTGGCCGACATGGCGGCGACGCTGGCCGCGGCGGGGGCCGCATGAGCGCCACCCACGACGACTGGCGCATGCGGTGGATCGTGCGCGCCGGGCTGGTGATCGTGGGACTGCTCGGACGTACCTGGCGCGTGCGCTACGTGAACGATGCCGCGCTTCGTGAAGCGCGCCGCACCAAGCAGCCGGTGGTGATCGTCATCTGGCATGGCCAGCTGTTGCCGCATCTCTGGGTCCACCGGCGCCAGAACATCAGCGTGCTGATCAGCGAACACCGTGATGGCGAGATCATCGCGCGCGTTGCCGAGGCGCTCGGCTACCGGCTGGTCCGCGGCTCGTCGTCGCGCGGGGCCAGCCGGGCACTGGTGGCGATGGTTCGCGAGCTCCAAGCGGGGTACGACGTGGGGATCACCCCCGACGGTCCGCGCGGCCCCAACCACAGCTTTGCTCCCGGCGCCCTCCTCGTGGCTCAACGCGCGAACTGTCCGGTGATTCCGTTCGGCGCCCATGTGTCGCGGGCCTGGCACCTGGGAAGCTGGGATCGATTTGCAATTCCCAAGCCCTTCGCCCGCGTCACGATCGCGTACGGTGATCCCATACCGCCACCAACGGGCGATCCTGGCAGCCTGGCAGCCCAAACACCGCGGTTTCTGGCCGCCCTGGAGGCCGCGGTGGCGGCGGCGGGCGGCCCGGCTGTGAGCGCGGCGGGGGCAGCGGGGGAGCCAGGTTGAGGTCGCTCGTGGCTCGGGTCTGGTTCGGGCGCGGTCCGGCGGCTCGGCTTGCGCGGGCCGCGCTCTGGCCGGCCGAGCTGGTCTATCGGGCGGCGTCGGCGGTCCGGAATGGGCTGTATGACTGCGGAATGCTGGCGGTGATTCCCGCTGCCATTCCCGCAATCAGCGTGGGCAACCTCACGGTGGGCGGGACAGGCAAGACCCCGGTGACGGCCTGGCTGGTGGCGGAACTGTCCCGCCGCGGCGCGCGGCCTGCGGTCGTCCTTCGCGGATACGGCGCGGACGAACCCCTGGTACACGAGCGGCTCAATCCTGGGGTGCCCGTGGTGTGCGATGCCGACCGCGCGGCGGGGCTTCGCCGGGCCAGGGCAGAGGGGGCCACGGTGGCCGTGCTCGACGACGCGTTCCAGCACCGGCGGATCGGCCGCGTGGCGGATCTGGTGTTGGTGGCGGCGGAACGCGGGCTGCAGGCCCGGCGACTCCTGCCGGCGGGCCCGTACCGGGAACCGGTCGGGGCACTCGGCCGGGCGTCACTGGTGGTCGTCACCCGCAAGACCGCCTCGCTGGAGCAGGCCGCGGCGGTGATGGCGCAGGCGGCCAAGATTTCGGACGCCCCCGGTGCGGTGGTGAGCCTGGCGCCGGCGTCGCTGGAGCGGGTGAACGGAGGTGCGTCCCTGCCGCTCGACGCGCTGCGGGGCCGGCGCGTGGTGCTGGTGACCGGAGTGGGCGAGCCGGGTATCCTGGCCGACCAGCTGCGCGCGCTCGGCGCCGAAGTGGAGCTTCACGCCTTCCCGGACCATCACGCGTTCACGGATGCCGATCTGGCCGGTGCTTCGGCCGCGGCTGCGGAAGGCGATCTGGCCCTGTGCACGCTCAAGGACGCGGTGAAGATTTCGTCGCGGTGGCCCGGCCGCGTGCCGCTATGGTATGTTTCACAACGGCTGAGCATTGAACTGGGGATGGAACACATGGAAGAGGTGCTCGAAGCAACCCTGGCGAGGCTCCGCTCCAACCCTCCAACCGCCGGATAACGCCGGTTTCTTTCCGAATCCCATGGCAACTGATCTCAGACTGCCTACCGATAGAATCGTTCGCCCCGACAAGGACCGCTTTCTCGACGAGGAGAATCCTTTTGAGGGGATGATGTCACGGTTCGATCGCGCGGCCGAATTGCTCGATCTCGAACCCGGGCTGTACAAGGTGCTGCGCCATCCCGAGAAGCAGATCATCATCTCGATTCCGGTGATGATGGACAACGGCGAGGTGGAGGTATACACCGGATACCGCGTGCTCTACAACACGTCGCGCGGGCCCGCGAAGGGCGGCATCCGGTTCGACATGCGCGTGAACCTCGAAGAGGTGAAGGCGCTCGCGGCCTGGATGACCTGGAAGTGTGCCGTCGTCAACCTGCCGTTCGGCGGGTCCAAGGGCGGCGTGATCTGCGACCCGTTGAGCATGAGCGTGGGCGAGCTGGAGCGCCTCACGCGCCGGTACACCTCGGGCATCATGAGCACGCTGGGGCCCGATTCCGATGTCCCGGCACCCGACGTCAACACCAATGAGCGCGTGATGGCGTGGGTGATGGACACGTACTCGATGCACATGCGCCACACGGTCACGGCAGTGGTCACCGGCAAGCCGGTGGAGATGGGCGGTTCGCTCGGCCGTCGCGAGGCGACCGGGCGCGGGTGCATGATCGTCACCAAGGAAGCGCTCAAGCATCTGGGCATGCCGATCAAGGGCACGACCGTGGCCGTGCAGGGCTTCGGCAACGTGGGTTCGGTGGCGGCGCAGCTCCTGGTGCGCGAGGGGTGCAAGGTCCAGGCGATCAGCGACCGCACCGGCGCCTACCACAACAAGGGCGGCATCGACATCGACGCCGCGATCAAGCACGTGCGGGACCACAAGTCGCTCGAGGGGTTCACGGGGGGCGACGCGATTACGAACGACGAGCTGCTGACGCTCGACGTGGACGTGCTGGTGCCGGCAGCGCTCGAGAACGTGATCACCAGCAAGAACGCCGGTCAGATCCGTGCCAAGATCATCTGCGAGGGCGCCAACGGTCCGACCACCGCCAACGCCGACACGATCCTCGACGAGAAGGGGGTGTTCGTGATCCCCGACATCCTGGCCAACGCCGGCGGCGTGACGGTATCGTACTTCGAATGGGTGCAGGACCGCGGCGGCTACTTCTGGACCGAGGACGTGGTGAACGAGCGCCTCACCGACATCATGCGAAACAGCTTCGCCGATGTGTTGCGCCTGTCCCTCACGCACAAGGTGAACATGCGCACGGCGGCGTACATGCTGTCGATCAGCCGCGTGGCCACCGTGCACCGGCTCCGCGGCGTGTACGCGTGATTCACGGCCGAGCCCGCTCGGCATGAAGGTCATCGTCGCCGTCGTCGGCCGGCCGCGGGATGCGGGGCTTGCGGCGGCGATCGAGTCTTACGAAGCACGGGCGGCGCGGTACTGGCCGCTCGAAGTACACGAGGTCCGGGAGGAGCCGGCGCGGTCGGCGTCCCCGGACCTCGTTCGTTCCCGCGAGGGCGAGCGCCTGGCCGCCAAGGTGAAGGGGGCCGACGTGGTGGTGTGCGACGAGCACGGCGACCGCATGACCTCGGCTGCCTTCGCGCTGTTCCTGCAGCAGGCGAGGGAGCGGGCCCGCGACGTCGCGTTCGTGGTCGGAGGCGCGTTCGGCGTGGCCCCGGCGCTCCGCGACGCCGCGGTCAAGCAGTTGGCCCTCGCGCCCTGGACGCTCCCCCACGAGATGGCGCGGCTGGTGCTCGCCGAACAGCTCTATCGCGCCGGGACGATCGTTCGGGGGGAACCGTACCACAAATGACCGCTCGGGCCGCGCCGCGTCGCCGCTCGGGCCGCTGTGGCTTGGGTCTCCCGCGTGTGGCTATCTTGGTGTCCATGTTCGCCCGCCGTCCGTACCAGATTTCCCGCCGCGTGCCCCCGCCGTCCGTCGTGACTGCGGTTGCGGCCGTCGCGCCATGAGTGCTCCGCGCGTCATCACCGAGCCGCTGGGCGGGTCCGCGCTCGCGCGTGCCGTGCAGGCGGGCTCGCTGGACGCCCGCATCGCGGTCCGGGCGCCGGTCAGCGCCGACGCCTGGCGCGCGCGGGCGCGTGAAGTGGCGGCAGGCGCGTCGCGCGGCTGGTTGCCCGCGCTGCGTGATGCGTTCGGCGCGAGCGGCGCCGCGCTCGATCGGTTGGAACGGGTGGCGGCCGCGGGCGGCGCGGTGGTCACCACCGGACAGCAGGCCGGGTTGTTCGGAGGTCCGGTCTATACCTGGGCCAAGGCGCTCGGCGCGCTGGCCATGGCGGATGCGCTGGAGCGCGAGACGGGCGTGCCGATGGCGCCGGTGTTCTGGGCGGCGACCGACGACGCCGACCACGCCGAGGCGAGCTACACCTACGTGATCGTCGACGGGCGCGTGGAACGGCTGGTGGCCGCCGACGAGCCCGCGGCAGGTACTCCGATGACGCTGGCGGCGCTTGGCGATGTCCGGCCCCAACTCGGGCGGCTGCGCGAGGCCTGCGGCTCGATGGCGTACGAACGGGCGTACACGGCGGCCGCGTCGTCATACAGCGGCCGGGCCACCGTCGGCGCGGCGTACGTGGCGTTGCTGCGGGCGCTGCTCGAACCCCTCGGGATCGCCGTGCTCGACGCGTCTCACGCGGCGGTGCGCCAGGTCGGAGCCGACGTGCTGCATTCGGCGCTCGACCGGGCGGGCGAGGTGGCGGCCGCACTCGACGCACGCCACGCCTGGCTCACGGCGGGCGGCTACGCGCCCCAGGTGGCGGATGTGGCCGGGCTGTCGACGGTGTTCGTGCATGAGGGCGGGCGCAAACGGCGCGTCCCCGTAGCGGAGGCGGCGGCGGTTGGGCGGTCCGCGCGGCCGGAAGCGCTGAGCCCGAACGTTCTGCTACGGCCGGTGATGGAACGTGCGGTGCTCCCGACGGTGGCGTACCTGGCGGGGCCTGGTGAGTTGTCGTACTTCGCGCAGGTTTCCGCGGTGGCTGACGCGCTGGGCGCCGCGCAGCCGTTGGCGGTGCCGCGGTGGTCGTGTACCATCGTCGAGCCCGCGGTGGATCGCGCCCTGGCGCGATTGGGGGCCGGGCTCGACGATCTGCAGGACGGCGCGGCGCTGGAGGCGCGGGCCGCCCGCGCCGCAGTCCCCCAGGACGTGCAACGCGCCCTCGATGATCTCCGCGCCGCGATGCGCGGCGGATTGGAGGCGCTGGGCGCGCGCGATGCCGCGGCCGAGGGGGGCGCGCTGCTCCGGCCCGAGGTGGTGCAGGGCGCGGAGCGGCAGATGGGGTTCCGCATCGAACGGCTGGAGCGGCGGCTGCTGGCGGCGGCGAAGCGGCGGGGCAGCGACGCGCTGCGCGATGCGCGGCTGGCGCGGGCGTCGATCTGGCCGGAGGGTCACCGGCAGGAGCGGACGCTCAACTTCCTCCCGTTCCTGGCGCGTCACGGGGAGGGGCTCTGGGTGGGCATGCGAGAGGCCGCGGACGCGTACGCGGCCGGGGTCGTGCGGGGCACGCCACGCGGTGGAGCGACCGGTGGCCGCTGACGCGCGCGGCGACGCGCTCGAGGACCACCGTGCGCCGCGGCGCCACACGGGGGCGGCGGCGGCGCTCGTGTCGATGGGGGTGCTGGGGTCGCGGCTCCTGGGGTTGGTCCGCAATTCGCTGATCGCGCGCTACCTGGGCACGGGCGTGGCGGCGGAGGCCTGGACGGCGGCATTCAGGATTCCTAATACCCTGCAGAATCTGTTCGGGGAGGGCGCGCTGTCGGCGGCCTTCGTCCCGGTGTATGCGCGGCTGCTCGGCGCCGGGGACGACGACGAGGCCGATCGCGTGGCCGGCGCCGTGGCGGCGATCCTCGGGTTGACGATCGCGGTCTTCGTGCTGGCGGGCGTGCTCGCGGCGCCGCTGCTGATCTACGCCATCGCGCCCGGGTTCACCGGCGAGCGCCGGGACCTGACGGTGGCGCTCACGCGGATCCTGTTTCCCGGGGCCGGCTTCCTGACGTTGTCGGCGTGGTGCCTCGGCGTGCTGAACAGCCACCGCAAGTTCCTGATCGCCTATACGGCCCCGATGGCCTGGAACCTGTCGTTGATCGTGGCGCTCGTGTGGTGGGGATCGATGCCCGACAAGGCGCACGTGGTCACCGTCATGGCCTGGGCGTCGGTGTGCGGCAGCATGCTCCAGTTCGCGGTGCAGCTGCCGGCCGTGCGGAAGGTGGCGCCGCGGCTGCGCGTGGCGCTCGAGACGACCAGCGCCAACGTGCGCGAGATTCTCCGCAACTTCGGCCCGGCGTTCGTGAGCCGCGGCGTGGTCCAGATCAGCAGTTACATCGACCAGATCCTCACCAGCTACCTGCCGTACGGGATGGTGGCGGTGTTCGGCTTCGCCACCACGCTCTACATGCTGCCGGTGAGCATGTTCGGCGCCGCGATCTCGGTGGCCGAGTTGCCGGAGATGTCGCGGGCCACGGCCGAGGAGCACGAGGCGGGCGGCATGCTGCGTCCGCGCATCGACGCCGGCCTCCGGCGCATCGCGTTCCTCGTCGTGCCGTCGGCGGTGGCGTTCGTCGCGTTGGGCGACGTGCTCATCCGCCTGGTGTACGAGCACGGCCACTTCACCGCCACCGACGCCGTATATACCTGGGCGGTGCTCTGCGGATCGGCCGTGGGGCTGCTCGCCGGCACGTTGGGACGCCTGTATTCGTCCACCTACTACGCCCTCCGCGATACGCGCACGCCGCTGCGGTTCGCGGTGATCCGCGTGGCGCTCACTGCGGTGCTCGGCGCGACCTTCGCGTTCGGCGTGCCCCGCTGGGCCGGGCTCGATGCGCACTGGGGCGCGGCGGGGCTCTCGGCCTCGGCCGGCATCGCGGCGTGGGTCGAGTTCACGCTGCTGCGCCGCCGCCTCAATGCGCGCATCGGCCCGACCGGACTCACCGGTCGGTTCACGATCACCCTCTGGGCGCTGGCCGTGGCCAGCGCGGCGCTGGCCGTGCTCGTGCAGCGCTACACGGCGGATTGGCGCCGGATGGTGGCCGGCCTCGCCGTGATCGCCATGTACGGCGCGGCGTATCTTGGTGGCGCCATGCTGTTGCGCGTGCCCGAAGCGCACGGCATTCTGGCCGGATTCGGCCGCCGGCTGCGCCCGCGGCGCTGACGCGCCGCGCCCGGCCCGCGAACGATATAATTCACCTGTGCCACCTCCGGCGAGCATTCTCGATCGGGTGAGTCATCTCCCCGAGTCTCCGGGCGTCTACCTCTGGAAGGGCGCTCAGGGGGAGGTGCTGTACGTGGGCAAGGCCAAGCGGCTGCGGTCCCGCGTGCGGAGCTACCTCGCCGCCGACCGCATCGAGAGCCCCAAGACCCGCATGATGATGCGCCAGGTGGCCGACCTCGCCACGATCGTCGTGCCGAGCGAGACGGCGGCGCTCGTCCTCGAATCGAACCTGATCAAGGAACACCGCCCCAAGTACAACGTCGTTCTCCGCGACGACAAGTCGTACCCCTACATCAAGGTGACGGTGCAGGAGTCGTTCCCGCGCGTGCTCGTCACGCGGCGCCTGCTCAACGACGGCGCCCGATACTTCGGACCCTACACCGACGTCGGGGCGATGCGGCGCGCGCTCAACGTGGTGAAGCGCATCTTCACCGTCCGCTCGTGCAACTACGACATGCCGCGCCAGATGCCCGAGCGGCCCTGTCTGGACTACTACATCAAGCGGTGCAAGGCGCCGTGCGTGGGGCTGCAGACGCGCGAGGACTACGGCGCGATGATCGACGAGGTGCTCGTGTTCCTCGATGGCCGCGCCGACGAGGTGGTGCGCCGGGTGCGCGCGCGCATGGATGCCGCCGCCGACGCGCTGGACTTCGAGCGCGCCGCCGAGCTGCGCGACACGCTCAAGCATCTGGGGCAGATGGAGGAGCCCACGGTCGTCCTCGAGGTGGAGGGCGGGGACCGCGACGCGATCGGGTTCGCGCGCGACGGCGACGACGCGTGCGTCGTGCTGCTGCGGGTCCGATCGGGCAAGCTGCTCGGGCGCGAGCACCAGTTCGCGGAACACGTCGAGGGCGAGAGCGATGCCGCCGTGCTCTCCGCGTATCTGGTGGGTGGATACCTCCCGCTCGAGGAACGGGCCGCCGACCTGCTCCTGCCGTTCTCCTGCGACGACCCCGAGTTGGTGGCGGCCTCGCTCGGCGCCGTGCGCATGTCGGTGCCGCAACGTGGGCCGAGGCGCGAACTGGTCACGCTGGCCGAGCAGAACGCGCGCCACATGCTCGAGGAGGCGCTGCTCGAGGGCGACGAGACCACCGAGCGGGCCGGCGACCCCGTCTATGAGTTGCAGCGGCAGCTCGGTCTCCAGAAGCTGCCCCGCACGCTCGTGTGCTTCGACATCTCCCACGCCCAGGGCACCGACACGGTGGCGTCGTGCGTCTGGTTCCAGAACGGGCGCCCCCATCGCGCCGAGTATCGCAAGTTCAAGGTCAAGACGGTGGACGGCATCGACGATTTCGCCTCCATGCACGAGGTGGTGACGCGCTATTTCGCCCGACGCCGCGAGGACGAGAAAGCGCTGCCCGACCTGGCCGTGATCGACGGCGGCAAGGGGCAACTCGGCGCCGCCCATAACGCGCTGGTGGAACTGGGCCTCGGCGAGATGCCGCTGATCAGCCTGGCCAAGCGGGACGAGGAGATCTTCGTGCTCGGCCGCGCGGAATCGTTGCGCCTCCCCAGGCGGTCGCCCGCGCTGCGCATGCTCCAGCAGGCCCGCGACGAAGCCCATCGGTTCGCGGTCACCTTCCAGCGCGAACGTCGGCGCGCGCGCACGGTCACCTCGGCGCTGCTCGACATACCCGGCGTCGGCGATACCAAGCGCCGCCAACTCCTGCAGGCCTTCGGATCGTTGCAGGGGATCCGCGACGCCGACCCGGCAACGATCGCCGCGCTGCCGGGCTTCAGCACGAACTCGGCCGAGCGTATCCTGGCAGCGCTCCACCATGCATCACCCACCGCGCCTCCGGCGGAGCCGGCGGCGCCCACCCTTCCCGAGGAATCGTCGTGACGCACTGGCATCTGGAATGCTCGGCCTGTTCTCACCAGGCGCCCGGCAACAGCCTGGCCACCGTCTGCCCGGAATGCGGGCAGCCGTACCTCGTGCGCTACGACATGCCCGCGCCGCGCCGCGATGCGATCGCCAGCCGGTGGGACATGTGGCGCTACCGCGCGATCATGCCGGTGCTGGCCGACGAGGAACCGGTATCGCTCGGCGAGGGCACGACGCCCATCCAGGAGTTCCCGGCGCTCGCGCGCGAGATCGGGGTGCGTCGGCTGTGGGTCAAGGACGAGGGCCTGAATCCCACCGCGTCGTTCAAGGCCCGCGGAATGAGCGCCGCGGTCACGCGCGCCGCCGGCCACAAGGTGCCTGGCCTCGTGGTGCCTACCGCGGGCAACGCCGGTGCCGCGCTCACCGCGTACGCGGCCGCCGCGGGGCTACCGGTGCGCGTCTACGCGCCGGCCACCACGCCCAAGCCCATCCTCGATACCATCGCCGCCCTCGGCGCCGACCTCCGCCTGGTGGACGGCCACATCGGCGACGCCGGCAAGCAGGCCAAGGCCTTTGCCGCCGAGAGTGGGTATTTCGACGTTTCCACGCTCCGCGAGCCATACCGCATCGAAGGCAAGAAGACGATGGGCATCGAGGTGGCGGAACAGCTCGGGTGGCGGCTCCCCACGCACATCGTGTATCCCACCGGCGGCGGCACCGGACTGATCGGCATGTGGAAGGTGTTCGCGGAACTCAAGGCGTACGGCTGGCTGTCGCCCTCCGAGGCCTTCCCGCACATGATCGTCGCCCAGGCCGAGGGGTGCGCGCCGATGGTGCGCGCCTTCCACGACGGCGCCGACCGCGCCACGCCGTGGCAGGATCCCCAGACCTATGCCAGCGGACTCCGCGTGCCCGGGCCGCTGGGCGACCGCCTGATCCTCCGCGCCCTGCGGGAGAGCGATGGCCATGCCCACGCCGTGAGCGACGATGCCATCCGCGCCGCCACCGCGCGGCTCGCCAAGGCGTCGGGCATCGATGTGTGCCCGGAGGGCGGGTGCGCGTTCGCCGTGACCGAGCAGCTGGCGGCGGCCGGGCGCATTCCGCGCGACGCCGAGGTCGTGGTGTTCAATACGGGCAGTGGCGCTTCATACCGGTTCTAAGATGCCGATCGCAATTCTCGATCCCTTCAGTGGGATCTCGGGTGACATGACGTTGGGGGCCCTGATCGCGGTCGGGCTCGATCCCGACTGGCTGCGCGCGCTCCCGGCACGGCTCGGCCTCGACGGCGTGACCGTGCGCATCCGCGACGTGGATCGCGCGGCGATCACGTGCACCAAAGTGGACTTCGATATTCCACCGCAGCCGCACGGGCGCCATCTGCGCCAGATCCGCGAGATCGTGGCCCGCTCCGAGGCGCCGCCCCACGTGCAGGCCAGGGCGGACGCCGCCTTCACCGCCATCGCCGAGCAGGAAGCGAGTATCCACGGCACGACGGTGGACCGCGTCCACCTGCACGAGGTCGGCGCCGTGGACGCCATTCTCGACGTACTGGGCTCGGTGTGGGGGTTCGATCTCCTCGGCGTGACGCGCATCTACTGCAACCCGATCAGCGTGGGCGACGGGTACGTGGACGCCGCGCACGGCCGGCTCCCGGTGCCGGCGCCCGCCACGCTGCGCCTGCTCGAAGGTCTGCGGGTAGTGCCCGGACCGCCCGAATCCGGTGAACTGGTCACCCCCACCGGCGCGGCGCTCGTCCGGGTCCTGGCCTCCGGCCCATTGGTGGGGCCCTATACCCCGGTGCGCAGCGGGTTCGGCGCCGGGACCAAGGAATTCCCCCGTCGCGCCAATGCGCTCCGGATCATCCTCGGCGAGGCGGAGCAACGCGACGGGCTCGAAGTGGAGCACCTCGTGCAACTTGCCTGCGACCTGGACGACATGACCGGCGAGTACCTGGCCGGCGCCGCCGACCGGGTGCGCGCGGAAGGGGCGTTGGACGTCGTGATCATCCCGACCGTGATGAAGAAGGGGCGGCCGGGGGCACGGATCGAGGTCCTCTGTGCGCCCGCCAGCGCCGGCGCCGTGGAGCGCGTACTATTTCGTGAGACCACGACGACCGGTATCCGCCGCACCGTCGTGGAGCGGCACGCGGTACCCCGCGAATTCCGGAGCGTGACCGTCGCCGGACACACCATCAAGGTGAAGGTGGCGATGCTGGCCGACGGCACCCGGCGGACTAAACCGGAGTATGCGGACGTTGAACGGGTGGCCCTGGCGACAGGGCGTCCCCTACGGGATATATTTTTGGAGGCCGCTTCCGAGGCGGACCGAGACTGACCCCCTTCCCCCGGGGCGTGCCCCGACGGGGACCCCCAACTCGCTGTTGCACACGAAATTTCTAGGAGATTCCGATGCTGGTCTTCCGGTCGACGGCCATCACCTCGCTCGTGTTCGCCACGATGCTGGCACTGCCTGCAGCGGCACAGGAGGCCAAGCAGTGCACGATTGACGAAGGCAAGCCATCCGAAGTCGCGCGCGCCTATCTCACGATTTCCCAGGTGGCGGGCACCCAGGGCGCGGCACCGGCCGACGAGCAGAAGAAGCTCGCGTCCGCCGTGCACATCCTCACCGAAAACACCGGCGCCGTGGAGAACCCGATCGGCCACGCCTACGAGTTGGGCAAGCTCCTCGTCCTGTGGACGGTCCAGCCCAACGTGCCGCTCACCGCGAAGCGCGGGACCATTGGCTACGCCACCAATCCCGACAGCATGGTGAACCTGCCCGCCGCCATCGATTCGGCGTTCGGGGCGGTCGAGACCGCCATGCCGGAGTGCGAGGTCGAGACGCTCAAGTGGCGCAGTCAGAAAGCCTGGATCAACCTCGTGAACGGCGCGATCCAGGAACTGAACGCCGGCAGCCTCGACTCCGCCGACGCCCACGCCCGCCTGTCGCTCCTGTTCAACAAGCGGGCGCCCTATGGCTGGATGGTCATGGCCCAGGTCGCCGACCGCCGCCAGAAGACCGATTCGGCCATCGACCTGTTCCAGCGCACCATCGCCGCCGCCAAGGACTCGGCCTACGAAGAAGTGCGCACCCAGTCGCTGCTCAACCTGGGCAACCTGGCGGCCGCGGCAGGTGCCAACGCGTCGCCCAACCAGCAGAAGTATCTGGGCGTCGCGAGGACCGCGTTCGAGACGCTGGTCAAGGACACCACCGTCAAGTCCGCCTACCGGGGCCAGGCCGGATCGGGCCTGGTGACGGTCTACCTCGCGATGGGCGACACGGCGGCCGCGCGCGCCACGTACCAGCCGCAACTGCAGAACCCCTCGGCCTACACGTTCAACGAACTGGTCCAGGCGGGCGTGTGGGCATCCAAGGCCGACGACGCCGCGGCGGGGCTCAAGCTCTTCCACGCCGCATACGAGATGAACCCGTATCACCGCGATGCGCTCGCCAATCTCACGATCTTCGAGCTCAAGGCCCAGCATTACGATACGGCGCTGGCGCTCGTGACCCGGCTGCATGAGGTCGATCCCGACGGCGACAACGGCCGGGTGGCGACGCTCACGTACGCCGGACTGGCCAAGAAGTACGGCGACATGAACCGGGACATCGTGACCCGGTTTGCGAAGACCAAGGACGCGAAGCTCAAGAAGGTGCTGACCGATTCGGCCACGATCACCGCCGACTCCAACCGGTTCTACACCGACCTGGCCGTGAAGGCCAACATCGCCACCGACAGCATGCCGGTGCGGGTGCGGTTCTCCGAGTTCAGCGACGTCGCCAACAAGGTCACTCTCGCCGGCGTGATCGAGAACAACACGGCGTCCGACAAGACGTTCACGCTGAAGGTGGATTTCCTCGACAAGGACGGGAAGGTGGTGGCGTCGCAGCAGACCACCGTGGGTCCGGTGAGCGGGCAATCGACGGGCCAATTCTCCATGACCGTCACCGCCCCGGGAATCACGGCATTCAAGTACGCGCCGCTGGACTGACGCCGGCGCCGTCTGACTATGAGTCGCGAGGGCCCGCCCAACGGCGGGCCCTTCGCTTTGTCACGCGTCTACGTGATCGGAAGTCGCGGTGGTTTCTTGATTTCCGACCATCGATCTCCTAAATTGCATGAAGCTTGGCGCGGTCGTGCGCCTCGACGGTCCGTTGCTGGGGATGTGGGCTGAGTCGCGTTCCTCCCCCTTCGCCATGGTGTTCCGATGGTCAGAGTCTCCAAGGTCAATCCCGGAAGCATCGCCGACGAGCTGGGCATGATGCCCGGCACGGAACTCGTCCGCGTGAACGGGCGCGACCTGGACGATTTTCTCGATTGGGAATTCCTGACCGCCGACGATGAGCTCGTGATCGAGGCCCGGCAGCCCGATGGCGAGACGGTGGAATTCGAGATCGAACGGCCGGAGGGCGAGGCGATCGGCGTGGAGCTCGAGCCGCCGACGGTCCGCCGCTGCGCCAACCGCTGCGAGTTCTGCTTCATCGAGGGGCTGCCCAAGGGGCTGCGGAAGCCGCTCTACGTGCGCGACGACGATTACCGGCTGTCGTTCGCGTACGGGAACTTCGCCACGCTGTCCAATCTCAAGGACCGCGACATCGCGCGAATTCTCGAGTATCGCCTGTCGCCGCTGTACGTGTCGGTGCACGCCACCCCGTGGGAAGCCCGCAAGGTGATGCTGAACAATCCGCGCGTCCCGAACGTGATGGAGCAGCTCACGCGCCTGGCCGCGGGGGGGATTCAATTCCACACGCAGATGGTGATCGTGCCCGGCCTCAACGACGGCGACGTCCTCGAGCAGTCGCTGGCTGACCTCTGGGCGCTCGGCGACGCGGTGCTCTCGGTGGCCATCGTGCCGGTGGGGCTGACGCAGTTCTCGCATCTATACACGGGCCAGTCGATGGACGCCACGATGTCGGGGCGTCTGCTGGACCATGTGCTGCGGTGGTCGACGCGCGGCACGGCCGAGCGCGGCGATCCCTGGGTGTTCGGCTCGGACGAACTCTACCTGCTGGCCGGACGCCCGCTTCCGGGCGAGGCGCACTACGGCGACTACGTCCAGATCGAGAACGGGGTAGGGGCGGTGACGGCGCTGCGCGCGCGCGTGCGCGACGGATTGGCCGGGCTACCGCGGCTCGATGGACGGCGCATCGGCATCGTGACCGGTGTGTCGATGCGTGCCCTGATGCCGGAACTGCTCGACCAACTCACGGCGCATACCGGAGCCACGTTCGAGATGATCGTCATGGAGAACTCATTGTTCGGACCCACCACGACCACGGCAGGCCTCCTCGTCGGTGCCGACATCCGGCAGGCCCTGAGCGGCCGCGCCGATCTCGACCTGGCGCTCATTCCCGCCGAGACGATCAACGACGACGGCGTGTTCCTCGACGACGAGCGGTTCGTGGCGGTCCGCGAGGAGTTGCCCATGCCGGTGTATCCGTCGTACGATTTCATCGACGTCCTGGCGCGCGAAGGGACGGCCACCCGGGCGGGAGTCCACGCCGCATGAGCATTCCCGTCGTCGCGCTCGTCGGCCGTCCCAACGTTGGCAAGTCGCAACTGTTCAACCGCATCATGGGGTCGCACACGGCCATCGTCTCGGAAGAGGCGGGCACCACGCGGGATCGGCACTTTGCCCGCGCGGAGTGGAATGGGCGGGGGTTCTGGCTGGTCGACACGGGCGGCCTCACCGACGACCCGCGCATGCCGATGGACCGCGAGATCCGGCGGCAGGTGGAGGTGGCGATCGGCGAGGCGGACCTGCTCGTCTTCGTCGTCGACGCGCTCGCCGGTCTCCATCCCAGCGACGCCCGGGTGGCCGAGCTGCTGCGGTCGAGCGGCAAGCCGTGGCTCCTCGTGGCCAACAAGGTGGACGATCCCCGGGCCACCGACTTCTACGAGTTCTACGAACTCGGGGCGGGCGATCCGGTGCCCGTATCGGCGCTCAACGGGAAGAACTCCGGCGATCTGCTCGACGTGATCGTGAACCGTCTGCCGCCCGGTGACGCGGGCGAGGACGACTCCCTCAAGGTGGCGGTCGTTGGCCGCCCCAACGTCGGCAAGTCGTCGATCGTGAACCGGCTGCTTGGTGAGGAGCGGTTGGTCGTGTCAGACGAAGCGGGCACGACGCGCGATGCGATCGACACGCCGATGCGGTTCCACGGGCGCTCGTTCGTGTTCATCGACACGGCCGGCCTGCGCCGCCAGACCAAGATCGAGGACGGGATCGAGTTCTACTCGTCGCTGCGCAGCCGGCGCGCCATCGAGCGCGCCGACATCTGCGTGCTGGTGATCGACGCCGTCGAGGGGTTGCACAATCAGGACCTCAAGATCGCGACCATGGCCTGGGATGCCGGCCGCGGGCTCATCATCGTGGTCAACAAGTGGGACCTGGCCGAGAAGGACGACAAGTCGGCGGCGCGGTTCGAGAAGAGCTGCCGCGAGAAGGCGCCCTATCTCACGTTCGTGCCCTTCCTGTTCACGTCGGCGCTCACCGGCCAGCGCATCCAGCGCCTGCTCGATCTGCTGCTCACCGTGGAGGAAGAGCGCAAGAAGCGCATCACCACGGCGCAGGTCAACGCGCGGCTCCAGGAGTTGTTGGCCCGCCTGCAACCGCCGCAGGCGGCCGGGTTCGAGGTCAAGCTGAATTACGCCACGCAGGTCGAGGTGGCGCCGCCCACGATCGCCGTGTTCGGCAACCACCCCGATCTCGTCGAAGAGCACTATGTGCGCTACCTCCACAACGGCTTCCGCGAGACCTGGGGGTTCACGGGTAACCCGCTGCGTGTCGTGATGCGGCGCAAGGCGAGCTGACGTGCATCCGCTGCTCGGCGTACTGATCGCCTACGCGGCGGGTTCGATCCCGGCGGCCTATCTCGCCGGCAGGGCGCGCGGCGTGGACTTGCGCGCCCATGGCTCGGGCAATCTGGGCGCCACGAACGTGGTGCGCGTCCTCGGCTTCAACGTCGGGCTGCTCGTGTTCACGGTGGACATGATCAAGGGGGCGTTGCCGGTGGCGCTCCTCCCGCGCGTCACGACGGGGACCATCGACCCGTCGCTGCTGGCCGTGCTCTACGGCACGGCCGCCATCGTCGGCCACGTGCGCCCCGTGTGGCTGCGGTTCGGCAAGGGCGGGAAGGGCGTGGCGACGGCGTGCGGGGTGTTCCTGGCGTTGGCCCCGGTGCCCACGCTCCTCGCCCTGGCCGTGTTCGTCACGGCGCTCGGCAGCAGCGGGTACGTGTCGCTCGCCTCGCTGGCGGCCGCGGCCTCGCTGCCGGTGATCGTTGCCGCCGCCGCGGGCATTCGCAGTCCGCTGCTCGCCGTGAGCGTGGTGGCGTCGTCCTTCGTGTTCTGGACGCACCGTCCGAACATGGCGCGGCTGCGCAGCGGCGAGGAGCATCGGTTCTCCAGACTCGGCTCGCTGCGCATTCCGGCGGCCCTCGCGCTCTCCGCCGCCGTGCTCGCGGCCGCCACCGGCTGGCTGGTCTGGAGGGGGCGCTGATGCAGTGCGCCGTGATCGGGGCCGGCGCGTGGGGGACGGCTCTGGCGCAGCTGCTCGCCAACAACGGCCACGACGTCCGCCTCTGGGCGTACGAGCCCGAGGTCGTGGCCACGATCAACGCGCGTCACGAGAATCCCGTGTTCCTGCCGGGCGCCGTGCTGCCCGACCGCATACGCGCCACGCATGGGTTCGCCGAGGCGTTGGAGGGGGCCGAACTGGTGGTGTACGCCACGCCGGCGCAGCATCTCCGCCAGATCGCGATCGCCGGCGCCGGGCACGTCCGGCCGGGTGCGATCCTCGTCGTGGCGTCCAAGGGGATCGAGCGCGGATCGCTGGCGTTGATGTCGGAGATTATCGAACACGAATTGCCGGGCCACGACGTGGTGGCGATCTCCGGGCCGAGCTTCGCCGCCGAGGTCGCGGGCGGACTCCCGACCGCGATCGTCGCCGCCTCCCGGGCGCCCGATGCCGCGAGGCGCGTCCAGGACGCGCTCAGCGGGAAGCGATTCCGTGTGTACACGCACGACGACATCGTCGGCGTGGAACTCGGCGGGGCGCTCAAGAACGTGATGGCCGTGGCCACCGGCATTCACGACGGGGTAGGGCTGGGACACAATTCCCGCGCCGCGCTCATCACGCGCGGCCTTGCCGAGATGACGCGGCTGGGCGTGGCACTCGGCGCCAATCCGGCCACGTTCGCCGGACTCGCCGGCCTGGGCGACCTCGTGCTCACGTGCACCGGGGCCCTCAGCCGCAACCGGACGCTCGGCGTGGAGATCGGGGAGGGACGTTCGTTGGCCGAGGTGCTCGTCGGCAAGCACACCGTGGCCGAAGGCGTGGAGACCACGGCCAGCACCGTGGCGCTGGCCCAGCGCGAGGGCGTGGAGATGCCGATCGCCGCGATGGCGTATCGCATTCTGTTCGAAGGACACTCGGCCCGAGCCGCCGTGCAGGAACTGATGGCGCGCGAACTGCGCGCGGAGCAAGATCGATGAACGCACCCGATCCCGTGCAGGAATTCTTCTCGATCGGCGAGGTCTGCGATCTCACCGACCTCAAGCCGCACGTGCTGCGCTACTGGGAGAGCCAGTTCAAGTTCCTGAACCCGGCCAAGAACCGGTCCGGCAACCGCGTGTACCAGCGCCGCGAAGTGGAGCTCGTGCTCCTCGTGAAGCACCTGCTATACGTGGAGAAATACACGATCGACGGGGCCCGCCAGAAGGTGGAGGAACATCGCCGATCGGGCGAGCTGCGCGACCTGGCCTACGGGGCGCTCAACGTCGAGTCGTTGGCGTCGATCGAGGTGGCGCTGCGCGAGTTGCACCAGCTGCTCGACGGCGAGGCGGACGCCTGATGCGCCTGCTGCTCACCAACGACGACGGCATCCTCGCCCACGGTCTCGACTGCCTGATCGAGGCCGCGGCGCCGCTCGGCGAGGTGACGATCGTGGCGCCGGACCGCGAGCAGAGCGCCACCAGCCATTCCCTCACGCTCCACCACCCGCTGCGTCCCGTGCAACTGGCCGAGCGCCGGTTCCAGGTGGACGGGACGCCCACCGACTGTGTGATGCTGGCGGTGGAGGCGCTGCTCCCCGACCGCCCGGACTTCGTGCTCAGCGGCATCAATCATGGGCACAACATGGGCGAGGACGTGCTGTATTCCGGCACGGTGGCGGCGGCGATGGAAGGGCTGTCGCTCGGCATCCCGTCGATCGCCGTCTCGTTCGCCGGCGGCGACCTCCGCGCCGATCTGTCGCACCTCCAGGCGCAGGTGCCGGTGCTCACGCCGCTGCTCAAGCACCTCACGTCGCTGCCGCACTTTCCCGCGCACACGTTGTTCAACGTGAATCTGCCGCCGGTGCCGGCCACGGGCGTCAAGGGCGTGCGCCTGACGCGTTTGGGCCGGCGGGCCTATTCAGGATCGCTCAAGCCGATGCAGGATCCCTGGGGGCGTCAGATCTACTGGATCGGTGGCGGTTCGATCAGCTGGAGCGGCGAGGACGACTCGGATTTCCGTGCCATCGAGGACGGCTATATCTCGGTGACGCCGCTGCACCTGGACGTCACCAACTTCGACATCCTGCGCACGGCGAGCGAATGGTGGCACGACCTGTAGAGGTGGAGATGCGCGGGCCGCGCCAGCGGCTCGTCGAGACCCTGCGCGAGAAGGGGGTGTCCGATCTCGCCGTGCTCCGCGCCTTCGAGCTCACGCCGCGCCATGCGTTCGTGCCCACCGGCATTCGCCACCGCGCGTACGACGATACCGCGCTCCCGATCGGCAACGGGCAGACCATCTCGCAGCCGTCGATCCACGGGCGCTACCTCCAGCTCCTGCGGCTGGGCGGCCGCGAACGGGTGCTCGAGATCGGCACCGGCTCCGGATACCAGACGGTGCTGCTGTCGCACCTCGTGGATCAGGTCTTCTCCGTGGAACGCGTGGCGGCGCTGATGGACACCGCCCGCGAGACCATCCGCGCGCTCGACGCCAAGAACGTCTCGCTGCTCGTGGGCGACGGGACGGTGGGGTGGCGGGACTACGCGCCCTACGATGCGATCCTCGTCAGCGCCGCCTCCCCCGACGTGCCCGCGCCGCTGCTCGACCAGTTGGGCGAGGGGGGACGGCTCCTCGTCCCCGTGGGCGGGCGCGCCGAGCAGACACTCGTGATGGTGACGCGCACCGGCACGTCGTTCGAGCGCCAGGACCTCGACGCCGTCCGGTTCGTTCCGCTCCTCGGGCGCCACGGATGGACGCCGTAGCCCCGGGCGGCGCGCGAATCGAGCGGCGCGTGGTGGTCAGCGGGCAGGTGCAGGGCGTGGGCTACCGGTGGTTCGCCCGCGAGACGGCGCACGCGCTCGGCGTGGTGGGGTGGGTGCGGAACATGCCCGATGGATCCGTGGCGCTGGAAATCGCCGCCGCCGCGGAGGTGCTCGACGCGTATACCGCGCAGCTGAGACTGGGCCCGCCCGCCGCCGATGTGACCGCCGTGCGGGTGAGCGAGCGCGTGGACCGCTCGCCCTTGCCGGATCGATTCACCGTCGTACGTTGAGCACCGTCACCTTCTTCGCCGGACGTGCCGTGTCACTCGCCGTCGATATCCAGGCCGCCATTCGCGACGTGCCCGACTTTCCCAAGCCGGGGATCATGTTCAAGGACATCACGCCCGTGCTCCTCGATCCGGTGCTCTTCGGCCGCGTGATCGAGGCGCTGGCGGCGCCGTTCGCCGCCGACGGCGTCACGCACGTGGTGGCGATCGAGAGCCGGGGGTTCATCCTCGGCGCGCCGGTCGCGCTCCGGCTCGGCGCCGGCCTCGTGCCGATGCGCAAACCGGGCAAACTCCCCGCGGCGCGCGAGCGCGAGGACTATGCGCTGGAGTACGGCAGCGACGCGCTCGAGATGCACACCGACGCCGTCGCGCCCGGGGCGCGCGTGCTGATCGTGGACGACGTCCTGGCCACCGGCGGGACCGCCGCCGCGGCGTGCCGGCTCGTGGAGCGCGTGGGCGCGTCGGTGGTTGGGTTGAGCGTGCTGTTGACGCTGGAATTCCTGGCCGGCCGCGACGAACTGGCGGGGCGGCGCCTGGAGACGCTCGTCAGCGTGTGACGCCGGGCGTCAACTGCGCAGCGGGCCGCTGATCGCCTGCAGGAGTGCGCGGTCGAGGTGCACGAGGGTGCGGCCGGGCCGATGGATCGCGCTCAACGCCCGGGTCATCGTCACGCCCTGGATGGCGACATGGACCACCTGGCGCGAGGCCAGGAATGGACGCGCCACGAGGGACGACACGATCGCCACGCCGGCGCCCGCGGCCACGGCGGCGACGATGCCCCGTGAATCGGCAATCCGCAACACGGGCCGCACGCGGACGCCCTGGCCGGCCAGCACCGCTTCGTGGATCGCGGCCGTGCCCGATCCCGACTCGCGGGCGATGAACGGCGCTCCCTCGAGGTCGCGGGCCCTGATCGCTCGCCGGCGCGTCCACGCATGCTTGGGCGGCACGACGAGGATCAACTCGTCCTCGAGAAACGTTCGCGACACCAGGTGCGTCGCATCCACCGGACCTTCCACCAGTCCCCACGAGAGCTCGCCGTCCCCGATCAGCGCCGCGACCTGCGCCGTGTTGCCCACCCGGACCTCGATCTCGATATCCGGGTGCGTGCGGCGGAACGCCGCGAGGGCGGCGGGCAGGACATAGCCGGCGATGGTCGTGCTCGCCGCCAGCCGCACGTAGCCCCGGGACTGGGCGCCCAGTCCGTGCCAGAGCTGGTCGGCGTCCTGCGCCAACGCGAGCGCGCGGTCGGCGGCGGCGCGGAGGGTCTCCCCGGTCGGGGTGAGTCGCACGCCGCGTCCGAGCCGCTCGAACACGGGCTCGCCCACCCGCTGCTCCAGGCGTCGCACGCGCGCCGAGATCGAGGGCTGGCTGATGCCCAGCACCGCGGCGGCGCGGGTGAACGAACGCTCGCGGGCGATCACGGCGAGGACGACCAGGAGGTCGAGGTTGGCGGTCGGGGCGGCGGGGACATCCGGACGAGACATAGAGTGACGTTATGGTATGTATGGCATCCAGGCAATGGTTGTCCGCTGCGCGCGCGGCCATGCTTCGGCCCATGACCGCCACCGATATCATCACGCCGAATGCGGCCGCGCCCGCGCTCACGGCCCGCGCCGCCCGTTGGGGAATGCACGTCACCCCAGGACTCCTGCTCTGTCTCGCCATCTCCGCGGCGGCCTACCTTGGACAGGCGGCCGAGAATCGCTTCCTCGGCCATGCGCTCTTCGAGGCCCTCGTGCTCGCGATCCTCATTGGCGTGGCCGTACGGGCGGCGCGCCCGCTGGACGCGCGCTGGGAGCCGGGCATCCGGCTGGCCGCCAAGCCGCTCCTCGAAGTCGCCGTGCTGCTGTTGGGCGCGTCGGTCGATCTTCCCGCGCTCCTGCATGCCGGGCCCGCATTGCTCGTGGGGATCGTGCTCACCGTGACCATCGGCATCTTCGTCAGTTATGGCATCTCGAGATCGCTGGGGCTCACCCACCGGATGTCGCTGCTCGTGGCCTGCGGAAACTCGATCTGCGGCAATTCGGCCATCGCGGCCGTTGCGCCGGTCATCGGCGCCGACGGCAAGGACGTGGCGTCCTCGATCGCGTTCACGGCGATCCTCGGGGTCGTGCTCGTGCTCCTGCTGCCCATGGCCGGCCGCATGCTGGGGTTGTCGCTCTACCAGTACGGCGTGGTGGCCGGGCTGACGGTGTACGCCGTGCCCCAGGTCATGGCGGCGACGTTCCCGATCAGCGAACTCTCGGGGCAGGTGGGCACCCTCGTCAAACTGGCGCGCGTTCTGCTCCTGGGACCCGTAGTGCTCATCCTGGCGCTCGGCCACCGCTCGACCGGCGGCGGCCAGCGCCTCAAGCTGCACCACTTCGTGCCGTGGTTCATCGTCGGATTCGTGGCGTTGGCCATCGCGCGCTCGGCGGGGCTCGTGCCGTCAGGGCTGATCGAGCCCATGCGGCTGGCCACGGCGTTCCTGATGGTCCTTTCGATGGCGGCGCTGGGACTGGGCGTCGAACTGCGCGGGCTGGCCGCGGTGGGCTCCCGGGTGACCCTTGCCGTGAGCGCATCGCTCGTCGGCCTGCTCGTGGCGAGCGTCAGCCTGATCCACGTGCTGCGCATCCATTAGGGCGGCGGTGCATCTGGGCGCTTTACCGGCGGGGGCCGGCGCCGTAAATTAAAGGATTCTGGTTGTTTACGACTGTGACACCTGCCCCTGTAGCTCAGGTGGATAGAGCAGCGGTTTCCTAAACCGTTGGCCGGGTGTTCGAGTCACCCCAGGGGCACCTCACACCCACCATCGTCATGACCGAGCCTGTCGTAGAGACTCCCGTCCGCACCAACCGCGAAGAAAGCGTCATCGAGTGGCTGCAGCGAAACGCGCGCCTGCTCACCATCTCCGCGGTCGTCGTCGCCGCGGGTGGGGCCGGCTACTGGTTCTATGCCAGGTCCGTCCAGATCCGCGACCAGAATGCCGAGCGGGCGCTGAACACGGCGCTGCAGTCGGTGGGGGCGGGGAACGCGGCGTTGGCCGTGAGCGACCTGAACAAGGTCGTGGACCGGTACTCCAATACGCAGTCCGGGATCGAGGCCGGCATGCTGCTGGCCCAGATGAACTACAACGCCGGCAAGGTCCAGGCCGGGATTGCGGTGCTCCAGAAGCTGCTGCCCAGCAGCGCGGCGTCGATGGACATGCCGGACATCTACGGGCTGATCGGCGACGGCCAGATGCAGAGCAACAAGCCGGCCGATGCGGCACAGTCCTACCAGAAGGCGGCCGACGCCGCCAAGGCCGACGACTACAAGGCGTACCAGCTCTCCAAAGCCGCTCGGGCCTTCCTGGCGGCGCACGATACGGCGACCGCCACGAAGATCTGGGAGAAGCTGGCGGACGACCCCAAGGCCCAGGGAGTGGCCGCCGAAGCCCGGGTGCGGCTCGGTGAGGTCCAGGCCAAGCCCGCGTCCAAGGGCTAGTCTGCGGGCCTCCTGAGCTGGACGGCGTGCATGGAAACGCCGGGCCAGGAATTCTGACAATCGTGTAGCCATGGACTGAGGCCGCGAGCGCCGACCAGCGTTCGCGGCCTCGATCGCGTGGCACTAGGCTGAGGCCTGCTGCGCCGATCATTGGGCCAGTTGGGCGCCCGTGTGGCGACAGTCTGTCGCCAAGTTAGTTCGTATAAGAAAGATTATGTCAACTAAGACTGTTGAAAAGCCTGGCTCTTGTGGGCAGATTGGCTGGCGCTCTGCGTAACATTGCAATGGTATGCAATGAGTTACACAGTCTATGTGATGTTGTTTGTTACGATGTTGGCTTTTCGGGACCTGTCGGCGCCTGGCTCCGGTGCCCCGGTGCGCGGCCAGTCTCCAGTGGGCTGGGTCAGACCTCGCCCAGCTGGCCTCGGTAGACGATCCTGGCTTCGCCGGCCAAGGACGGAAGCACCCGGTCCTGATCGGTCTCGAGGCGGATGGTCAGCGGCTTGCCGGACCTGGTCACGATCGTCTCGCGCGCCGCCCCGATGCCCCAGCGGCTCAGAACCGCGGCGGACGCCACGGCGCCCGTTCCGCAGGCCAGGGTCTCGCCCTCCACCCCGCGCTCGTAGGTCCGCATGTGCCAGGAACCGTCGGAACCGCGGGCCACGAAGTCCACGTTGGTGCCTTCGGCGAACCCCGGATCGAAGCGGAGCCCACGGCCCCGACCCGCGACGTCCACCAGCTCCAGGTCATCACAGAGCACCACCAGATGCGGAATCCCCACCTTGGCGAACCCCATGCGCCGTTCTCCCGGCGCCAGCGCGGGGTGTGCGTCGGGGGTCATTTCGGCCACGGCCGGCATCCCGACCTCAGGACCTTGTGGGCCTATGACCGCCTGGAGCACGCCGGCCGCCGATTCTATGGTGAACGGCTGCCCCGGACGAGCCCCCCCCAACTCCACGAACAGCCGGGCTGTGCAGAGGGTGGCGTTGCCGCAGAGGGCCGCGACCGAACCATCGCTGTTCAGATAGCGCATCCGGACCGATGCGACGGCACTCTGCTCGAGGAAGACGATGCCGTCGGCCCCTACCCCGGTGCCGCGGGCACAGATCGCCTGGATCGTCGCCACCTGATCGAGTGGTCCGGGGGCTTGGGTTCGGGCATCCACGAACACGAAGTCGTTGCCCGACCCGCTCATCTTGAAGAATTCGCGGCCCGACGGGATCATCGGCTCTCCCGCTCGATCACGGAGGCCGTGGCGCTCACAGCCGGCCGGCGATGGACTTGAGCCGGAGCCACCAGACCATCCAGATCGCTTCGCGGACGATCGCCTTGGACATCTTGCTCGTTCCTTCGGTGCGGTCCACGAACACAATCGGAATCTCGGCGATCCGGAATCGCTTTTTCCAGGCCCGGAAGCTCATCTCGATCTGGAAGGCGTAGCCGTTGGAGTGAACTCGCGTCAGATCAATGGCTTCCAGGACCGTTCGGCGAAAGCACTTGAAGCCACCGGTGGAGTCCCATACCGGCAGGCCGGTCACGCCGCGGGCGTACACGTTGGCAAAGTAGCTCAGCAGGAGGCGTGAGATGGGCCAGTTCACCACGCTCACACGCCCGTTGAGGTACCGGGAGCCCAGCACGAGATCGGCGTCCTGGATGGCGCGCAGGAACTGCGGCAGATGGGCGGGATCGTGCGAGAAGTCGGCGTCCATCTCGAACACGTAGTCGAACGTTTGCTCCAGCGCCCACGCGAAGCCCGCCAGATACGCGGTGCCCAGCCCCAGTTTCTTCGCCCGCTCCAGGATGTGTACGCGGGGGGTACGCTCCATGATCCCCCGGACGATGGCGGCCGTCCCATCGGGGGATCCGTCGTCCACGATCAGCACCTCGAGCCGCGGGTCCTGCCCCAGGACGGCGTCGATGATGCGCGCGATGTTCTCGCGCTCGTTGTAGGTGGGAATGACCACCAGGGCGCGTTCAGGCACGGTGCGTCCGATCGGCGATGAGTCCGGCTCCCGTCAACAGGAGGGCGATGGCAAGGGCGACGAGCGTGACGCTCTTCCCCGTGTCGTAGGCGGCGTCGTCGAACGTGAGCTCGACGTGGCGCGCGCCGGCGGGCAGCGCGAGCCCGATGAGCGACACGTCGGCGCGGCCGATGGACGCATCGGGTTTGCCGTCCACCGTGGCGTGCCAGCCGGGATAGTAGTTCTCGGAGACGACGAGCGACGAGCCCTCGGGCGCGGGAGCACTGAGGTCGAGCACGATGTGGCCTGGCGCGTACGAGGCGACCGACGTCGTGATGGGGAGCGGCGCCGGGAGGGCCGACAACCTGGCCGGAGTCACGGCAGCCGACGTGTCGAACACGGCGACGGTGGCCGGGTTGAACTTGGGGTCGAGCATGGTGGGCAGCGACTGATCCTCGGCGGCCTTGACGAGCGCGGGCGTGACCCACGCGAAGGGGTCGTTCTGCGAGGGCCTGAGCAGGTAGACCATCGAGCCGGCGGAGTTGCGCACCGGGCCGACCAGCCTGGTGAACGTGACGTCGGGCCGCTTGAGCTGCGTGGCGTAGAGAGTGTCGAGCGTCGGGGCGTCCACGTTGGTGTACACGTACTGGACGTTGGTCAGCCGCCAGAATTCCGGATTGATCTCATTCTCGTACTGCGGGCCCTGCTTGTTCCCGAGCTGCTCGTAGGCCCCGAGTTCATTGCCGTGATATCCGATCACCGACCGGATGCCGTGCACCATGAAGGCGTCGCCCTGGAAGTACGGGTCGCGGGTGGCGGCCATGCCCGCATCGCTGGCGGCGAGCGGCAGCACACGGCCCGGTTGGGGCTGGTGCTGCATGTACGCGATGGCCGGATCGGATGCGTACAGCGTCGACGCGGGGGGCGAGAACATCCAGTAGTTGTGGTCGATGCTCAGGAGGTCCACCGCCACGAGGGCCACGAACGCGATGGCCGCGGTGCGCAGCGGGATGCGGTCGCGGGCGATGGCGAGCAACAGCCCGCACGCGACGGCGGCGACGATGAACGAGCGCCATGCGCCGAGGATGAGGGCCGTATTGTTGGCCTGCACGCGCTCGAACAGCTGCGCCCCCGCAAACGACGCCGCGATGGTCTGGGCCATGTTCGTGAGCATGCCGCCGCTGGCGAGGAGCGTGATGAGGCCGGCGGCCCCCAGCCAGCTGAGCGCATAGGTCATGCTGACGCGGCGCGCGAGCGCGCGCTCGAGCCCCACGGTGGCGAGCATCACGACCGCGAAGCTGGTCATGAAGAAGATGGTGCTGGGGGCCCGGAAGAACTTCGTGCCCGGCACGACGGCGTACACGATGTGATAGAACGGCGTCGCACTGCCCAGGGCCCACAAGGCCGTCACGACGGCGGTCCACAGCCAGAACGACCGGAATCCGCGCCGCGCCGTGGCGCCGAACGCCGCGCCCATGAGAATGAGCACGCTGACGCCGAGGTATTCGCTGTGGAGGTGGATGCCGTTGCGCCCCCAGTAGTGGTCGAGCATGCCCGTGAACTGCGGCAGATACGTGTTGAAGAACTCCTCCACGGGCATGGAATACTGCGTGGAGAAGGCGTATCCTCCGCGGCCGCCGGCGCGGGGCGACCAACTGACGTATTCCTTGACGGGCAGGAATTGCACGGCGCCGATGGTCATCCCCAGCGCGACGGCGCCGAGGGCGAATGCCAGGCGTTGGAGAGCCACCTTGCGCGGCAGGGCCCCCCTGCCCTCGTGGTCGCTGAACGCCAGATACAGCGCGAATGCCCCCGACCCCAGAAGCATGTACTGGAAGAGCTGCGGGTGCGGACTCAACTCCGCCAACCCGACGGTGAGCGCGAGGCCTCCCCATGCCGACGCCCGGCCGTCCCGCATGCCGCGCAGCAGCATCCAGAGGGCCAGCGGGAACAGGGCGCTGACGAACAGCTTGCCGTCGTGTCCCGGCGACGCGAGCGACGCGATCTGCCCGCTGAGCATGTAGGCGGCCCCGCCGAACAGCGACGCGAAGAACCCGAAGCCCCAGGCCCGCAGGAACCCGTAGGTGAAGAGACCGGCGAGGAAGAGGTGGATGGCGAAGCCCCACGTCATCGCGAGATCGGTGCGCATGAGCATGCGCAGCGCGAACGTGGGATAGAAGATGTCGCCGTGCATGGCGGCGATGTACGGGAGCCCGCCCAGGATGTACGGGTTCCAGAGCGGGAACCCGTGGCCGGCGCGCAGCCACTGCGCGGCGAAATCACGGAACGCATATCCGGCGATGTACTGGTCGCTGTTGGGGTTCACGAGGAACTGCCCCGCGAATACCGGATACGCGAGCACGAGCGTGCACAGGGCGTAGGTGAGCGCCGCCCAGGCGGCAGCAAAGCGCGGCGCCGGAAGGACGGGCGCCGCGAGCGTCTCATCGCGACGAAGCATTCGGTCTCGGTTGCGAAGTGGATCGGCGACGCCAGGCGTCGACGGCGAGAAAGAGAAATCCGGGCACGACGTCCAGGATGGAGGTCAAGAGGCGCGACGCGACCGCGATCAGCAGGGCCTGCGGGCCCGTCATGAGCCTGAACGCCGGCAGGGCCGCGGCCATGGAGCCATCGCGGACGCCAGCTCCCGCCGGCAGGAACACCACGATGTAGCCGAGCACGTACGACGCGCTATAAACTGCGATGTAGCTCGAGAGGGCGCCAGTTGCCCGTCCCAGGACGCCGATGACGAGCAGATAGAGCGCGAGTCCGTACAGGAACCAGGCGATCAGGTTGCCCACGATGGCGTAGGCGATGACGCGCGGCGGGACGGTGGCCTCCGGGATGTCGCGGCCCGTCGCCCGGCGCAGTACGGCGAGAATCCCCGGCATGGCCACGGGCAGCGCCACGAGGCCGGCGATCGCGGCGAGGGTCAGGACGAACGCCACCCGGCTGGTGCCGGGATGGAGCGCATCGAGCGCCACCGACCCGGAGCCGAGGGCGATGGCGAAGCCGGTGGTGATGTTGACGATCGTGCTGAGGATCGAGGATCCCGTGGCGGCGATCGGCGACACGCCCTCCCGCTGGGCCATCACGCCCATGGCGCCGATCTGCCACACCCATCCTGGCACGTAGCGGTACAGATTGGTGACGCTCCAGATGTGCGCGGCCCGCCAGAAGGAGAGCCGCCCGCCCCACTCCACGAGCATGATCCGCCACGTCTGCACGAGCACGGCGTACGCGGTGACGATCACGCCGCCCGACGCCAGCACCATCCCCCACCGCAGGTGCGTCTCGAGCGGTTGCGAGGTGTACGCCTTCCAGTTCCTGGACATCGCCCAGCCGACGTACGCCACCACCGCGATCGAGAGCACGGCGCTCAGGGCGCGGACCCATGCCTTACGCCCCACGCACCACGCTCCGGTACAGGTCGGCGTACCGGGCCGCGACGGCGGCCGGCGAGAACCGGTCGAGGACGACCGTGCGGGCCAGCAGGCCCAGGGCGCGTGCCTGGTCGGGGGCCCCCGCGAGCTTGTCGAGCGCCGCCGCGAGGGCACGCGGCGTGCGTTCGGCCAGCAGGTGTCCCGTGCGTCCCTCCTGGACCACGTCGGGCAGGCCGCCGGAGTCGAACGCCACGGCGGGCGTGCCGCAGAGCATGGCTTCGACGGCGACCAGTCCCAGCCCCTCATCGTGCGACGGGACGACGAGGGCGAGGGCGTCTCGATAGAAGCGCACGAGTTCGGACTGCGGTTTCGCGCCATGCCACACCACGCGGTCGGCGATGCCCAGTTCGGTGGCGAGCGCCTCGAGGTGGCCGCGAATGGGACCGTCGCCCACGATATCGAGGTCCACGCGATGGCGCATCGCGGCCAGCGCCTCGAGCAGCAGGTCGATGCCCTTCTGCGGCATCACGCGCCCGACGAACAGCAGCCGCGAGCCGGCGGCGGGCCGGTCGGCCGGTGTGAACAGCGCCGTGGACACGGGCATCGGAGCGACGAGCGGTTCCACGCCGGGCGCGAGCGCGCGCACTTCCTTGGCCAGCCACGTGGAGACGGTGGTCACGGCGCCCGAGTTGCGCATCACGAACCGGAACCCCCCGCGGGACGCAGGCACCGCTCGCGCCATGCGGACGTCGGTGCCGTGCATGGTGGTCACGAGCGGGACGTGAGCGCGCGATGCGGCCCAGGCCGCGGAGAGCCCGGACGGGAACCACCAGTGCGCGTGGACGACGTCCGGGCGGTCGAGGCGGATGTGGCGCGACGTGCAGCGCGCGGCGGCGGTGAGGAGTCCGAGGAGGCCGAGCTTGGCGGAGAACGCGGCGCCCACCTGCTCGGCCATCGTGCCGGTATAGGCCAGGGTCTCGAAGCGCGTGGGCGCGTAGCGGAAGCGGGTGACCGGGATGCCCTGCAGGACGGCGTGGCGGCTCAACCCGGGGGCCGCCGGCGCGAGGACGTGCACGTGCACGTCGTGCTCGGCGAGGGCAGCGGCGAGGCCGAGAAGAAAGTTCCCCGCCGCGTCCCCGTCGATGCGCGGAAACGAATGCGTCAGCCAGAGGGCGCGCACGCGATTACCGCGACGCGTTCGGGTCGCGTTCGACGGCCAACTCCTCGAGGCGGCGCCGCAACTCGCGAACTTCGGCCCGTTGCCCGGCGATCTGCTCTCCCATGAGCCCGGTGGCGAAGAAGACGCTGCCCAGCAGCAGGCAGGTCTGGATCACCGTCCAGACGGCGCGCAGTCCCTCGCCCGTGAGCCAGAGCCAGAGGAGCGCGGCGATGCCGGAGACGACGCCGATCGCGAACAGGGCGGCGCCGAGCATGCCGAAGGCGAGGAGCGGCTTCTTGCCGAACCGGAGTTCGAACCAGACGGACAGCATGTCGAGGACGCCGACCGGGATGCGCGAGATGCCGAACTTGGACTTGCCGGCGTGGCGCGGATACAGCGGGACGGGAATCTCGGTGACCGTGAACCCCTGAGCGGCCGCGAGCACGATCATGTACCGATGCCAATCGGGGCGCACGGGGAGCGCGTCCATGATCTCCCGCCGATAGGCCTTGACCGAATTCAGGTCCTTCACCGGCACGTGGAAGAGCAGCCGGCTGAGCCCGTTGTAGATGCGGGAGACGAACGCCTTGTCGTACTTGCCCTGTTTGAAGCCGGTGACCATGTCGGCTTCATCGGCGAGGATGGGCTGGACGAGTCGCGGGATGTCCTCGGGTTTGAACTGCAGGTCGGCGGGGTAGAAGACCAGCACGTCGCCGCGCGCGTTCAGGTACCCGGTGCGCAGGGCGTCGGCGATGCCGCGTTGGGCGCGGTGCCGCACGGCGCGCAGGAACGGATAGCGCGCCTGCAGGGTGTGGAGCACGGCCCAGGTGGCGTCGGTGCTGCCGTCGTCGATGACGATCACCTCGTAGCGCGCGTCCGACGACCGGAAGGCGGCCTCGGCCTGTTCCATGAACAGCGGGAGATTCTCGGCCTCATCCTTGGCCGGAACGAGCACCGAGACGTCCACGGGGGCCGCCGTCATACGCGTTTCCGCATGCGCGCCGAGAGCACGCCCAACTGATCGCGATACTTGGCCACGGTCCGGCGGGCGATCTGCACGCCCTGGCGCTGGAGGATGTCCACGATTTCCTGGTCGGTGAGCGGATGCTGGGCGGATTCTTCGCGCACCAGCTTCTCGATCTGGGCGCGGATGCCGCGGGCCGAGACGTCGTCGCCGCCGGTGGTGGTGAGGCCGGAGGAGAAGAAGAACTTGAGCGGGAGGACGCCCCGCGGCGTCTGCACCCACTTCTCGTTGGTCACGCGGCTGATCGTGGACTCATGCATGCCGATGGCTTCGGCCACTTCACGAAGGGTGAGCGGCTTGAGGTGCTGGATGCCCTTCTCGAAGAACTCGTGCTGTCGCTCGACGATGTAGTTCATGACCTTGAGCATGGTTTGGCGCCGCTGCTCGATGGCCTGGATCATCCAGGTGGCGGCATTGAGCTTGGTGGCGATGAAGTCCTTGTTCTCCCCCTGGAATTTACCCTTGTCGCGAGCGATTTCCTGATAGGCCCGGCTCAGCCGCAGGCGTGGAAGATTGGCGTCGTTGAGCGACACCCGGTACTTGCTGTCGATGCGGTCGACGATCAGGTCGGGGATGATGTAGTGCTCTTCGGTCTTGCTGAACCGGAGGCCGGGCTTGGGATCGAGCTTCTGGATCTCGTCGGCCGCGGCCTGGACCTCCTGCACGGTGAGCCCGTAGCGTCGCGCGACCTCGGGCCAGCGGTGGGCGATCAGGTCATCGAAGGCGTCGTGGACCAGGCGGTACGGCAGCGCATCGGCCCGTTGATGGTCGCGGAGCTGGAGCAGGAGGCACTCGCGGAGGTCGCGGGCGCCCACTCCCGCCGGATCGAGCGCCTGGATGACGTGCAGCATGGCCTCGGCCTCCTCGATCGTGAACAGCGGGAGCGTCGAGAGGTCCTCGCCCTCGCGGTCGGCGGCCGCGCGGACCGCCTCATTCACGCTCGCGAGCAGTTCCTCGACCGTGCAGGCCAGGTATCCGTCCTCGGCGATGTCGCCCACGAACTCGGTGGCCAGGACTTCCTGGCGTGGGGTGAGATCGAGGAGGGAGAGCTGCTCCATGAGGTGATCGGAGAGATCGCCCCGGTCCACCGTGACCGGTTCGTACTGTTCGCGGATCTC
Organism: Gemmatimonadaceae bacterium; assembly: GCA_035533755.1. Taxonomy (NCBI): domain Bacteria; kingdom Pseudomonadati; phylum Gemmatimonadota; class Gemmatimonadia; order Gemmatimonadales; family Gemmatimonadaceae; species Gemmatimonadaceae bacterium. Next base: position 269,247 of record DATLTC010000009.1, on the reverse strand, counting down.
GCTCTCGGCCGGCGCGCCGCCCGCGTCGAACCCATCGAGGAGGATCTCCTCCCAATCGATGGCGTCGTCCTTGGCCGCGTCGTGCTCCGCGGCGTCGTCCTCGGCCGCGGCATCGAGCGCGGGGCTCTCCTCTTCCCCGGGTTCCGCTTCCTCGTTCTCGTCGTCCTCGGGCTCGATGAGGTCGAGGAACGGATTGTTGAGGAGTTCCTGTTTCAGGTGCTGCTGGAGGTCCAGCAGCGGCATGTAGAGCAGGTCCATCGCCTGGTACAGGCGCGGATTGATCTTCAGTTCCTGCCGCAGGCTGGTGCTTTGCTGAAGACCTGCTTTCATGCGCGGAGGCGGATCAACCGCCGGCGGAAGCGAAACGCGCTCGCAGGCGCGCGGTGAGCGTGGGGCCCAGATAGATGTCGGCCACCGTATCGTCGAACACGAGATCCCGGACGGTGCCGGATACCTTGACCTGTCCATCGAACATGATGTAGGCCCGGTCCACAATGTCCAGGGTCTGCTCCACATTGTGGTCCGAGATGAGGACGCCGATGCCGCGATGGCGCAGCCGGGAGACGATGGTCTGGATGTCGTTGACGGCGATCGGATCGACGCCCGCGAACGGCTCGTCGAGCATCATGAACTTGGGCTGGGTGACGAGGGCCCGGGTGATCTCGAGGCGACGGCGTTCGCCTCCCGAGAGCGCGAATGCCTTCTGGTGGCGCAGGTGCTTGATGCCCAACTCGTCGAGCAGCGTCTCGAGCCGCCGCTCGCGCTCGGCGGAGGGAATGGAGAGCGTCTCGAGGATCGCCAGGATGTTGTCTTCCACCGACAGCTTGCGGAAGATGGACGGCTCCTGCGACAGATAGCCGATGCCGAGCCGCGCCCGCTTGTACATCGGCAGGTTGGTGATGTCGACGCCGTCGAACAGGATGCGGCCGGCCATCGGCTGGATGAGGCCGACGATCATGTAGAAGGTGGTGGTCTTGCCCGCCCCGTTCGGCCCCAACAGCCCCACGATCTCGCCCTGCCGCAGGTGGACGGCCACATCGTTCACCACACGCCGCCGGCGGTACATCTTGACCAGGCCCTGCGCATCGAGCGTGCTGTTGCCGGGGACGGCGGCGGCCTCCGGTTCGGCCCCGGCGTGCTCGGCGGCGCTGGTCGGGAGTTCGCCGGTCTGCCGCATGGCGGCGGCCACTTCGGCGCGGCTCGCCATGATGTCACGCCATATCGATTCGGTGAAGCGGATCGTGGCATCGGGGCTGGCCAGCCCTTCGGGCGGGAGCACGATGAATCCTTCGGCGGCGAGCCTGGGGAACACCGAGCGGGTGAGGTGTTCGCGGACCTCGTCCAGGCTCAGGCGACCGGCCTCGCGTTCGGCGTCGCGTCCGGCGGCGCGGAGGGTGGCCAGGTGATCGTCGCGGTACACGACGGCGGCGCGATCGAACGCCGCCGCCCCATCCTCCCCCGCGACGCTGATCAGGGCGTGGAGGGCGAGCGCGGTGGACCGGTCGCCGTGGGAGATCCGCTCGACGAGCGCGACGAACTTTTCGGAAACGGCAGAATCGCTCATGGGCGGGGCACGGCGGGTGGAAGGACGATCGGATCGACGCCGGGCGGCGGGACGGGATGTCCCGGTGGCTTGGCGGGCGGCTTCTTGTCCGGCGGCTTCTTGGCCGGCGGCTTGCCGCACAGGGTCGTGGTGGTCGAGTCGGGCGTGGGCTCGAGGAGGAGGCCGCGCGACTTGCCGATGACGTCGACGTTCTTGACCCCGCCGTCCTCCTTGAACGTGGCGATGATGCGCTGGCCCACCGAGTAGCTGACGGCGGGGGCGCAGAGCGATGTATCGCGCGGCGCCATGTTGTAGAAGGCGCTGGCGCTGTCGATGGAGACGAGCCGGCGAATCTGCGGCGACTTCGCGGTGTCCTTGGCCGGGAGCGTATCGAAGTAGGCGATGATCGTGTCGCCCTTCATCCAGTCCATGTCCTTGGTGCGGAACTTGACGGTGTCGGGCTTGCTCTCCGCGTAGGCGTGTCCGATGGCGTGGATCTCGCGGGCGCGCTGGCCCGGCATGACGACGTCGATCGAATCGGCGAGGAGGCTGTCGGTGGCGGACCTGGCGCTCGCCCGCCCGGGGCCCCAGGCGATGGCGCGATCGAGCACATCCTGCTCCAGTCGCAGGTCGATGGTGTCGGCGCGGAGCTTGAGGTCCTGGCTGTTGGCCACGGCTTTGCCCTTGGCCACGACGCGGCGCAGCTTGCGGTTGCGCGAGAACAGATCGATGAGCGTGCCGACGAGCGTGAACGGCTTGGCGTCCTTCTTGCCCTGGATTTCGGGGCCACGCAGGAGGTGCATGATCTCGTGCCGGCCGTCGAGGAACATCGAGTCGCCGTGGGCGGTGAACTCCTGCCGGGCGATCTGTACATCCCCGCCGGCGTAGACCAGGCTGTCACCGTCCATGAACACGTTGTTGGCCACGACCTGCATGGGCGGGGCGGGCTTGCCCGTGGAGTCCTGCTGCACGAGGGTGATGGTGGGGCGGCCGGTGGCCGTCATCTGGGCGAGGGGGCGCGTTTTGGGAATGGGGCGGAGATAGGTGGCCACCGGCCCCTTGAGGCGCGAGCCGCTGGGCATCGTGGCATCGACGTTGCCCGTGGCGACGACCCGCTCGTCCGTCATGAAGTAGTTGAGAAAATCAGAATGGAGGTTGAACCTCGGCTCCTGATAATACACGTGCCCCACGAGATAGAAGCGCTTGTCGTCGCCGTACTGCTCCATGCTGTCGGCCCGGAGGTTGATCTTCTTGGCCGGGCAATGCACCACCACGCCGCCGCCGAGGTACGTGTTGTACTGGCCGCTCGGCATCTTGACCATGATCTGCCGCGTGGAATCGGTGTTGATGGCGTTGCAGCGCGTGGCCTGGGCGGCGGCCGTCGCCGGGGCCCACGCCACGGCCGCGAGGATCGCGCAAATGCGGGTGCGCATCAGTGATCCGGCAGCGTGGTGAGGACACCCGAACCGCCGGCGGCACGCCGGATGGAGATCCGGTTGAGATCGGGATCGGCGCTGAAGCCGATCCCGCGCTGGACGCGGTCGCCCTGGGTGAGCACGAACGACGTGTCGCTCGAGATGAGGTTCGTGGCCTGGTTGTAGCGCAACTGCGGGGTCTCGAGCTTCTTGCCGTCGAGCGTCGTGATCACCACGTGTCCCCAGCCCTCGAGCACCAGCGTGCGCATGTTGTAGCGGCCGCTATCGGCCTGCATCGTGCCGTTGGGCTCGCCGGTGACCGTCCGGAAATTCACGCGCACGTTGCGGAAATCGAACACCGTCTGATCGTTGAACACGAGGGCCGTGTCGGCGGTCATCGTGCCGCGCTCCACGCCCTGGTTGGTGAGGATCGAGGAGAACTGGAACATCACCTGCTCGGCGCTGTCGGCCACCGACGGCATATGCGTGACCGGCGGCGCGGCGGTGGGCTTGCAGGCGGTGGCGCCGAGCGCGGCGGCGGCGAGGAGCGCGAGGAGCGATCGGGTCATCGGATCCGTGCCCGCATCAGGTCGTGGAGGTGGACGACGCCGACGAGGTGGTCGTCGGCGTCGACCACCGGCATCGCCATGATGCCGTGTTGTTCCATGCGGAAGGCGACGGCACTCGCGAGTTCGTCGTCGCGGGCGATCTTCGGGGCCCGCACGAGCACGCGGTCCATGGTCACGGAGAGAATATCGGCTTCACGTTCCATCATGCGCGTCAGGTCGCCGGCGGTCATGATCCCCACGATGTGATCGGTGTCGTCCAGTTGGATGGCGATGCCGCGCTTCTCGGCGAGCAGTACGATTGCATCGCGCATCGTGCCGCCGCGCCGCAGCACGGGCAGGTCATCCCGCGTCATCACGTCGCCCACCCGCGTGAGCAGGCGCCGCCCCAGCGATCCGCCGGGATGGAGGCGCGCGAAGTCCTCGCGCCGGAACCCCTTCACTTCGAGCAGCGCCACGGCGAGCGCGTCGCCCAGCGCCAGGGCGACGGTGGTGCTCGTCGTTGGCGCGAGATCGTGCGGACAGGCCTCTTCTCGTACCCACCCGTCCAACCAGAGGTCCGCGAGTCGGGCCAGGGTCGAGTCGCCCTCGGCGGTGAGGGCGATGAGCTTCACGCCCAGGCCCTTGAGCTGCTCGAGGAGTCCGAGCAGTTCGTCGGATTCCCCGCTTTTCGAAATCAGTATGGCCACGTCGTCGCGGCCGACGATGCCGAGATCGCCGTGGGCGCTGTCCACGGGGTGCAGGAAGGCCGCCGGCGTACCCGTCGACGTGAGCGTGGCCGCGATCTTGCGGCCGATCAACCCCGACTTGCCGACGCCGGCGACGATCACCCGCCCCTTGGATTCGGCGATGAGATGCACCGCGTCGGCGAACGATTCGCCGATCCGCGATTCGGTGGCGGCCAGGGCTTCGGACTCGAGGCGCACGACGCGCCGGCCGAGGGCGATGATCTCCGGGCGCTTCATCGGACCCCGGCCCCCGTCATCGACCGTTCACCGACATAGGCCTGCCAGAGGGGCTCCCACTCGCCCCGCGCCCCGAGCAGCGCCTCGGCGAACTCGCGCACCGCCCCGTGCCCGCCGGGCCGGGTGAGCACGAGCGCGCACTCGCGGCGCACCTCGGCCACGGCATTCGCGGCGGCCACGGGCAGGCCCACGGCGCGCATGACCGCGAGGTCGGGGAAGTCGTCGCCCACGAACGCCACGTCGGCCGCGGCGATGTGGTGGCGCTGCAGGATGGCGGTGAGGGCCGGCAGCTTCTGGGCGTTGGTCCCCTGCGCCACGTCGTCGATCTCGAGTTCGGCCGCCCGCACGCGGACGCTCTCGGACACGCGGCCGGTGATGATCGCCACCCGCAGGCCCGCGCGACGCAGGAGGTGAATGCCGAGTCCGTCCTGGATGTCGTAGCGCTTGAACTCCAGGGGCTGGCCCTGCACGGCGCCGAGGTAGATGCCGCCGTCGGTGAGCACCCCGTCCACGTCGAGGGCCACCAGCTTGATGCGGCGGGCGAGGGCGGCGTCGATCATGCGCGCACCAGCGCCCACAGGGCCACGGCCCGCTCGATCAGCGCGTCCAGCTGCTCGAGCGGCACCATGTTCGGTCCGTCGCTGGGGGCGTGGTCGGGATCGGGATGCGTCTCCATGAACAGGCCGCTGGCGCCGGCGCCCACGGCGGCGAGCGTGAGCGGCGGAATGAACTCGCGCGCCCCGCCGCTGGCGCCGCCCGTGCCCTGGCCGGGCCGCTGCACGCTGTGCGTGGCGTCGAAGATCACCGGCGCATCGCATGCCTGGCGCATGCGGATGAAGTCGCGCATGTCGACCACCAGATCGCCGTACCCGAAGAAGGTGCCGCGCTCCGTGACCGCGACTTCCGGAGGCGTGGCGGCGGCCTCGCGCACCTTGTCCACGGCGCCCCGCATGCCTTCGGGGTGCATCCACTGCCCCTTCTTGATGTTCACCGGCTTGCCGGTGGCTCCCGCCGCGACGAGGAGGTCGGTCTGGCGGCAGAGGAAGGCGGGAATCTGGAGCACGTCCACGACCTGGGCGGCGGGCGCACACTGCTCCGGCAGATGGACGTCGGTGAGGATGCGCAGGCCCGTGGCCTGCCGCACGCGGTCGAGCGCGGCCAGCCCCTCGTCCAGTCCGGGCCCGCGGTGCGCGCCCGCATTCGAGCGATTGGCCTTGTCGAACGACGCCTTGTAGATGATGCCGCCAGGCACGCGTTCCGCGAGCGCCGCCAGATGGTCGGCCACGCGCAGATTGAGCGCTTCGTCCTCGAGGACGCAGGGACCGGCGATCAGGAAGAAGGCGTCGGTGGGAAAGGCGCGTGGCACGTCAGTCCGCCGCCTCGACCAGCCGGCCCGGCTCGCCCTGCGGCGCGCCGGCATGCTTGGCCCGATACGCCGCGGCGATGAACCCCGCGAACAGCGGATGGGGGCGCATCGGGCGCGACTTGAGTTCGGGGTGGAACTGGCAGCCGATGAACCACGGATGGGCCGGCAGTTCGACGATCTCCACCAGTTGGCCGTCCGGACTCAGGCCGGAGAGCTTCAGCCCCCGCTGCACGAACAGGTCACGGTACGCGTTGGAGACCTCATAGCGGTGGCGATGCCGCTCGCTGACCTCGGCCATGCCGTACACCTCCGCGGCCCTGGACCCGCGCGCCAGGCGGCACGGATACGCGCCGAGGCGCATCGTGCCGCCCATGTCGGTCACGTGCTGTTGCGATTCCATGAGCGAGATCACCGGATTGTCGCAGGACGGCGCGAACTCCGACGAATGGCTGTCGTCGAGCGCGCAGACGTCGCGCGCGAACTCGATGATCGCCACCTGCATGCCGAGGCAGATCCCGAAGAACGGCAGGCCGGACTCCCGCGCATAGCGAATGGCCTCGACCATGCCGTCCACGCCGCGCACGCCGAACCCACCCGGCACGAGCAGGCCATCGTAGCCGTGCAGCAGGTCGGCGGCCCGTTCCGGGGACGTGAATTCGTCGCTAGACAGCCAGTGGATGTCCACGCCCACATCGTTGGCGATGCCGCCGTGGATGAGGGCCTCCTGCACGCTCTTGTAGCTGTCCACGAACTCCGTGTACTTGCCCACGACGGCGATGCGCACGCGCTCGCGGGGGGCGAGCACGCGCTCGACCATCGTCCGCCACGCCGACAGGTCGGGCGCGGGGCGCGCGATGCCCAGCTTCTGCAGCACCATCTCGTCGAACCCCTGGTCATGGAACGCGAGCGGGATCTGGTAGATGGTCCGCACGTCGGGGCTCTCGATGACGCAGCCGAATTCGACGTTGCAGAACAGCGCGATCTTGCGCTTGATCTCATCCGACACCGGGCGTTCGGTGCGCACGATGAGGAGGTCGGGCTGGATGCCGATCTCCATGAGGTCGCGCACCGAATGCTGGGTGGGCTTGGTCTTGAGTTCGCCGGCCGCGGCGATGTACGGGATGAGGGTGAGATGGACGAAGATCGAGTTCTCGCGGCCGATGTCGTGGCGGAACTGACGGATCGCCTCCAGGAACGGCAGCGATTCGATGTCGCCGACCGTGCCGCCGATCTCGACGATCACCACGTCGTTGTCCGGCGCGATGCGGCGCATGGCCGCCTTGATCTCGTCGGTGATGTGCGGGATCACCTGCACCGTGGACCCCAGGTATTCGCCGCGGCGTTCCTTGGTGATCACGTTGAGGTAGATCCGGCCCGTGGTGACGTTGTTCGCCTGGGAGAGCGCCCGATCGATGAATCGCTCATAGTGGCCGAGGTCGAGATCGGTCTCGGCGCCGTCGTCGGTGACGAACACCTCGCCGTGCTGGAACGGCGACATCGTCCCCGGGTCGACGTTGATGTACGGATCGAACTTCATCATCGAGACCCGCAGGCCGCGTTCCACCAGGAGGCGCCCCAGGGAGGCGGCGGCAATGCCCTTGCCGAGTGACGAGACGACCCCGCCCGTGACGAAGATGAACTTCGTCGTGTGTTGGCTCCCGGTGGTTGGCATCAGTTCTCACCCTGGTTGAAGTTCGTCCACTCGGCGTTGGCGCGGATGAGATCGTCTTCGGTATCGATCCCCACCCGCGCCGGCTCCTCGATGTGTGCCACGCCCATGGCCAGACCCGCGGCCAGGGGACGGAGCTGCTCCAGTCGTTCGATACGCTCCAGCGGATGCTCCGGCAGCGCCACCCACTGGGCGAGCGCGGCACGGGTATACGCGTAGATGCCCAGGTGTTGCCATACCCGGCCGGCCAGCTGCCGCGCATCCGTTGGGTCGCGAAGAAACGGAATGGCCGCCCGTGAAAAATACATGGCGCGCCCATCGTCGGCCGCGACCACCTTGACCACGTTGGGATCCCCCAGGATCTCGGGGCCGGCTGCGACGGCCGCCGTGCCGAGCGAAAATCCGCCTCCCGCCACCATGGCGGCGGCTCCCCGCACGGCGGCCGCCGCCACGAACGGCTCGTCGCCCTGCACGTTGACGATCGCGTCGAAGCCGGCGAATTCCGCGCGTGAGGCAACTTCGGCCACCCGGTCGGTGCCCGACGGATGGCGGGATGCCGTGAGCGCCACCTCGGCCCCATGCTGCCGGGCCGCCTCGGCGACCTCCTCACTGTCGGTGGCGATGATGCACCGCTCGGCCACGCCCATGGCCTGCACACGTTCCCACACGCGGATCACGAGGGGACGGCCGGCAAGAAGGCGAAGGGGTTTGCGGGGGAGGCGCGTCGCGCCCAGGCGTGCTGGGATGACGGCAAGCGTCCTCATGGGCGGCGCCAAGCCGCGCGACCGGCCGCAAGATTCACGCCAGCTAATTTACGCGCGCCGCGGCAGAAACGCAAATACAACGCGCGCAAGTGGTTTCGCGGCGTCGGGCAAGCCTACGCGGCCCGCGAAAGCTCGAGGAAATTGCGGAGAATGGCCTTCCCGTGTTCGGTCTTGATGGATTCCGGGTGAAACTGCACGCCGAACACCGGATGCTCGCGGTGCCGCAGCCCCTGGATCTCTCCCGGATCGTCCGCCGAGTGGGCCACGACCTCGAGCGCCGCAGGCAGCGAATGCGATTCCACCACGAGTGAGTGGTAGCGCATCACTTCCATCGGGCTCGGAAGGCCGGCGAATACGCCGGTGGCCTGATGCACGACGTGGGAGGTCTTGCCGTGCATGACCTGCGCGGCCCGAACCACGCGCCCCCCGTACGCCTCACCGATCGCCTGGTGGCCCAGGCACACGCCGAGGATGGGAATCGTGGCTCCCCACCGGCGTACCGTCTCGACGGTGATCCCCGCCTGCGCCGGCGCGCACGGCCCCGGCGAGAGGACGATGGCCGTCGGCGCGAGGGTCGCGATGTCCTCGACCGCGATCGCGTCGTTGCGCTCGACGAGGAGATCGGCTCCCAACTCGCCCAGGTACTGCACGAGGTTGTAGGTGAACGAGTCGTAGTTGTCGATGACGAGGATCATGATCGTGTCCGGGAGCGTTGGTCAGGCCCGTGGATGATACTGCCGATGCACGCTTCGCAGGTACTCCCGGTCCACGTGGGTGTAGATCTGCGTGGTGGAGATGTCGGTGTGTCCAAGCATCTCCTGCACCGCCCGCAGGTCCGCCCCGCCCTCCAGGAGGTGGGTGGCGAATGAGTGGCGGAGCGTGTGCGGCGAGACGTGCTTCTCGATCCGCGCGCGCTCGACGTACTTCTTGAGGATGGTCCAAGCGCCCATGCGCGACAGGGGTTCCCCGCGGGCGTTCAGGAACAGCACGCCCCGGCCCTTGCCCCGCTCGAGGCGCGGCCGCAGTTCTCGCAGATAGATGGCCATGGCGGAGATCGCGTTGCGGCCGATCGGCACGAGCCGCTCCTTGCTGCCCTTGCCCAGCACGCGCACCACGCCGTCGGCCATCAGGATGTCCTTCACGCCGATCGTGATCCACTCCGACACGCGCAGCCCGGCGCCGTACGCCAGTTCGAGCATGGCCCGGTCCCGGAAGTACAGCGGATCGTCCATCGTCGGCGCGGCGAGCAGCGTGGCCACCTCGTCCACCGAGAGCACGTCGGGCAGCGTGCGCCACTTCTTGGGGGTTTCCAGCCGCTCGCTGGGATCCTGCAGCAGGACGCCGTCGCCGAGCAGGAAGCGGAAGTAGGTCCGCACCCCGGAGACGCTGCGGCGAATGGACGCCGGCGCGAGGCCGAGATCCTTGAGGTGGTACACGTATTCGCGCAGCAGCTTGGAGGTGACATCGGCCGGCGTGCGCGCGCCCTTTGCGGTGGCGAACTCCGCCAGGCGATTCACGTCGCGGGCATAGGCCTCCTGCGTGCGCGGCGACGCGCCCTCCTCCAACGAGAGGAAGTCGCTGAACCGTTCGAGCAGGAAGCCCCGGGCCGCGGCGTCGTCCATCAGCGCCGGCTCCGTTGCATCCATCGCGCGAACACGAGCGCCGCGATGACGGCGGCGGCGACGGCGGCGATCAGGCCGCCGTCCCGCGACAGCACGCGGACGACGGCGGGCCAATCGGCGCCGAGCGTGAATCCCACGTAGCTCACGGTGCCGTACCAGATGGCCGAGGCGACGCCGATGAGGAGCGCCGCGGTGAATGCCGGCACGCGCAGCGCGCCGGCGAATGGGGGGACGAGGGCTCGCAGGCCGGGCACGAACCGCCCGAAGAAGATCGCCGCCAGCCCGAACCGGCCGTAGTAGTCGGTGAGCCGCCGTTCCATCTGCTCGGCCTTGTTGCCGAGCAACCGGCGTTCCAGGCGCTCGGCGCCGTACCGCCGGCCGAGCGCGTACATCCCCATGGCGCCGGCCACATTCCCGATCCAGACCGCGGCCACGGCCGCGAGCGCCGAGCCATGGCCGCGCGCGGCCAGGAAGCTGCCGAACGCGACGACGCTGTCGGCGGGGAGCGGCGGGAAGACGTTCTCCGCGGCGGCGATGCCGGCGAGGCACACGTACAGGGCGCCCAGCGGCAGCGCGCCGAGCCAGTCGAGCAGCGCGGTCACCCCCACGCGCTCATCCCTCGCGAACGATGCTGGCGACCGCGATGCAGGCGAGCCCTTCGCCGCGGCCCACCCACCCCATTCCCTCGTTGGACTTGCCCTTGATGCTGACGTCGGCCGGCGTCACGCCGAGCGCTTCGGCCAGGCAGATACGCATGGCGTCGCGGTGGGGGCCGATACGCGGGTATTCGGTAACGATCGTCACGTCCACCTGCTGCACGCGCCACCCGGTGGCGCGCACCCGGGCCACGCCGGCGCGAAGCATTTCGACGGAGTCGCGGTTCTCGTTGGCGGGATCGGTGTCGGGGTACATCTGGCCGATGTCGCCGATCGCGGCGGCGCCGAGCACGGCGTCGGTGAGGGCGTGCGCCACGGCGTCGCCGTCGGAATGACCGGCCAACCGCACGTCGCTCTGGATCGTCACGCCGCCGAGGATGAGCGGCCCCGGAGGAGCGAAGCGATGCGAATCGTATCCGATGCCGGTACGCGTCATGGCGGGGGGCCGGGCGCGGACATCTCCGCGCGACTGTTGTCGACGGGCGGTGCGGCCTAGGCGGCCGCCTCGGCCAGCGCGGGAATGATCGAGTAGTCCTGCCGCCGGCGGGCCGGCGCGAATCCGGCGTCGCGGATCAGCCGCTCCATCTCGTCGGTGGTGGTGCGGAACGTGGTGTTGGCCGCCGAGACGACGTTCTCCTCGATCATCAACGAGCCGAAGTCGTTGCAGCCGAAGCGCAGGGCGATCTGGCCGATCTTCATTCCCATCGTGACCCAACTGGCCTGGAGATTGGGCACGTTGTCGAGGACGATGCGCGCCATGGCGACGGTGCGGAGATAGTCCACGGCGTCGGTCTTGGGCATGTGCGACATCGCGGGCGTGTTCTCCGGCTGCAGCGGCCAGCAGATGAACGCCGTGAAGCCGTGCGTGCGCGCCTGCACCTCGCGCACCCGCTGCAGGTGCTCGATGCGCTCGTCCAGCGTCTCGCCGATGCCGTACATCATGGTGACCGAGGTCTTCATGCCCGCCTGGTGGGCCAGTTCCATGATCTCGAGCCAGCGGTCGGCGCCGGCCTTCTTCCGGGCCACCTGGTCCCGCACGCGCTGGACGAGAATCTCGCCGCCGCCGCCGGGAATCGAGTCGAGGCCGGCCTGCATCAACTCGCGGATGACGTCGCGCGCGTCGAGGCGGAACAGCTTGGCGAAGAAGTCCACTTCGCTGGGGCTGAATCCGTGGATGTGGATGGGGTGGTACCGCTTGATGTAGCGCAGCAGGTCGAGGTACCACTCGAACGGGATGTACGGATTGTGGCCGCCCTGCATGAGGATCTGGACGGCGCCCATCTCCTTGGCTTCGTCGATCTTGGCGCCGATCTGCTCGTACGAGAGCGTCCAGCCCTCGGCGTGCTTGGGGCGCCGATAGAACGCGCAGAAGCCGCAGTCGGCCACGCAGACGTTGGTGTAGTTGATATTGCGATCGATGATGAACGTCACCATGCCGTCGGGATGCTTCTCGCGCCGCACGCGATCGGCTTCGGCGCCGAGTTCGAGCAGCGGGGCGTTGGTGTAGAAATCGAGGAGATCGCGCATGGAGATACCTGCTACGCCGCGGGGAGGAAGGCGAGCGACCCGTCGGGCACCCGCCCCGCCGCGACCAGACGGCGGAAGAACTCGGTGAGTCCGGCCAGGTGGCCGTAGGACAGCCGGTAGTCGAGGCCGGACAGATATTCGAGACACACCGGCTGGCTGACGCCGGTGGCGTGCGATGCCTGGGCGGCGAGGGTGTCGAGATGCGCCAGCCCCCAATCGCGGGACGCGATGAGTTCGCCGTGCACCCGCAGAGCGTCCTGGACGTCGGCCGTGCGCTGGGCCACCCAGACGGCGAACACGAACGGCAGCCCGGTCCACTGCTTCCACTCGGCGCCGAGATCGTAGGCGTGGCGGTAGTCGGTGCGTGGAGCGAGCGCTTCGGCGCGGCCGGCGTGGAGGCGCGTGTTGAGCAGCAGCGCCGCGTCGCCGATCACGAGGCGCGCGTCGTGATCGTCCTGGCCGAACGTGGCGATGTCCGACAACTCGGCGTCGGCGGGGACGAACTGGGGCGTGGCGTGCCAGACGTTCTCGAACAGGAGCTGGAGGAGCGCCACGCTGGTCATCGAGCTGCGGCTCACCAGCACCCGCTGGCCGGAGAGGGCTTCGGCCGGCCGCTTGGAGAACATCATGACGCTGCGCACCGGGCCGTCGCTGGTGATGGCGAGGTCCGGGAGCAGCAGGTAGCGCGACGCGTCGGTGGCGTATTCGACGGCGGAGATCACGCTCACGTCCAGCGTGCCGTCGCGCATCATGCGGTTGAGCACGGTGGGCACGCCGTCGACGAGGGCGCCGTGGAGGGGCACGATTCCGCGATCGACCGCCCCGTAGACGGGGTAGCAGTTGATGTACGGAATGCGGCCGATGCGCATCTAGGCCGCCTGGTCCGCGGCGGCGGCGTGGCCGTCGAACGTGCGCACCACCTGGTAGAACGAGTCGCGCTCCACGGGAATCTTGCCGGCGCCGCGGATGAGGCCGAGCAGGTTGTCGAGCGCCATCGCCTGGGCGGTGTGGGCGCCGGCTTCGTGGTAGATCTTCTCATGCACCATCGTGCCTTCCATGTCGTTGACGCCGAAGTGCAGCGCCGTCTGGGATAGGAAGGGCGTGACCATCACCCAGTGGGTCTTCATGTGGGGGATGTTGTCCAGGTAGAGCCGGCCCACGGCGAGATTGCGCAGATCGTCGAAGCCCGACGTGGCGGTGCCCTCGCGGTGCAGCGTCTCGCCGAGTTCGTTGTTGTCGGGATGGTAGGCCAGCGGGATGTAGGCCAGGAACCCGCCCGTCTCGCTCTGGAGGTCGCGGAGCATGGTCAGGTGATTGATGCGGTCCGGGATCGACTCCACGTGCCCGTAGAGCATGGTGCAGTTGGTGCGGATGCCGAGCTGATGGGCCTCGCGGTGGACGCCGATCCATTCGTCGCCGGCGAGTTTCTTGTCGGCGATCGTGGCGCGCACGCCGGGGCTGAACACCTCGGCGCCGCCGCCGGGCATCGTGTCGAGGCCCGCCTCGCGGAGCGCGATCAGGACGTCGCGCACGGTCATCTTCTCGATGCGCGCGATGTGCGCGATCTCGACGGCGGTGAGGCCCTTGATGTGGACCTGCGGATGGCGGGCCTTGAGGGCGCGGAACATCTCGGCGTAGTACGCGAGGCCGGCCTTCATGTCGAGCCCGCCCACGATGTGGAACTCGCGGGTGAGCGTGGTGTTGGCCTCGTCCGCCTCGGCCAGCACCTGCTCGAGCGTGTACCGGTACGCGCCGTCTTCCTTGGGCAGCCTGGCGTACGAGCAGAATACGCAGGTCTTGCGCAGCGTGCAGATGTTGGTGGGATTGATGTGCTGATTGGCGGCGAACATGACGCGATCGCCGTGCAGCGCGCGGTTCCGGGCGTCGGCGAGTGTGCCGAGGCCGAGCAGGTCGGCGGTCTGGAACAGCGTGATCCCTTCGTCGGGAGTCAGGCGCTCGCCGCGCTCGACCTTGTCGGCGATGGGCAGCAGCGCGCGGTCGGTGACGCGGCGGCGATCGACGACGGGCGCGATGGGGGCGACGGCGGCTGACACAGGATCACTCCTCCCACTTGCGGACGGCGAGCGTGACGTTGTGGCCGCCGAATCCGAAGTTGTTGGTCAGGGCCACGGTCAGGTCGCGCTTGACGGCGGTGTTCGGCGTGCAGTTCAAGCGGATGGCCGGATCGGGCGTGTGGTAGTTGATCGTCGGCGGCACGACGCCGTGGAACACGGCGAGCGTGGTGATCAGGAACTCCACGGCGCCGGCGGCGCCGAGCATGTGCCCGGTGGCCGACTTGGTGGAACTGATGTTGATGCCGGCCGCATGCTCGCCGAACACGTGCTCGACGGCCAGCGTCTCGGCCACGTCGCCGACGGGCGTGGACGTGCCGTGGGCGTTGATGTACTGGATGTCGGCCGCGGTGAGGCCGGCGTCCTTGAGGGCGCGCCGCATGGCCCGCTGGGCGCCCTCGCCCTCGGGCGCGGGCGCCGTGACGTGGTAGGCGTCGGCGGTGGCGCCGTAGCCGACGATCTCGGCGTAGATGCGCGCGCCGCGCGCGCGCGCGTGCTCCAGCTCTTCGATCACGACGATGCCGCTGCCCTCGCCCATCACGAATCCGTCGCGCGTGAGGTCGAAGGGGCGCGACGCCGTGGCCGGCGAATCGTTGCGCTCGGAGAGCGCCCTCATACTGGCAAAGCCGCCGATGGCCATCGGGGTCACCGTGGCTTCGGCGCCGCCGCAGATCATGACGTCGGCGTCGCCGTACTGGATGGTGCGGCACCCCTCGCCCACGGCGTGGGCGCCGGTGGCGCAGGCGCTCACCGTGGAGAAGTTGGGGCCGCGCGCCTTGAAGCGCATGGAGACCAGCCCCCCCGCGATGTCGGAAATGAACATCGGGATGAAGAACGGGCTGATCTTGCCGGCGCCGCGCTCCCGGTATGTATCGTGCTGCTCCTCGAACGTCTTGAGCCCGCCGATGCCGCTGCCGACGATGACGCCGGTGCGCTCGGACAGCTCGCCGCTCAGTTCGTCGCCGAATCCGGCGTCGGTCATCGCCTGCACCGACGCGGCAATGGCGTACTGCGCGAACGGGTCGGACCGCTTGGCTTCCTTGCGATCCATGTACTGCAGCGGATCGAACCCCTTCACCTCGCAGGCGAACCGCGACGGAAAGGTGGAGGCGTCGAACTTCGTGATCGGCCCCGCGCCCGACACGCCGGCGAGCAGGGCGCGCCAGGTCTCCGCCACGTCGTTGCCGACTGGCGTGATCGTTCCAACGCCGGTGACAACGACCCGTCGCCTCATCAACCGCTGACCTTCTGGTTCAGGTAGGCCACGGCGTCGCCGACGGTCCGCAGCTTCTCGGCATCTTCATCGGGAATGTCGATGTTGAACTCCTTCTCGAACTCCATGACGAGCTCGACGATGTCGAGGCTGTCCGCGCCCAGGTCTTCGATGAAGCTTGCTTCGTCGGTGAGCTTCTCACGCTCCACGCCGAGTTCCTTCTCGATGATATCACGGACTTTCTGTGCATTGTCGGCCATGGGAAGGGGCTCTCCTCTGAAGGTGTGTGTAAACGATATAATCTATCAACAGCGAGGGGCGGTCGTCAGTCACATCACCATGCCGCCGTCCACCACGAGCACCTGCCCGGTGATGTACGCGGCATGGTCCGACGCGAGAAAGGCCACCACCCCGGCGACGTCTTCCGGGGTGCCCAGCCGTTCCAGCGGGATCTGCTGCGACAGGACGGTTCGCGCCTCGGCGGTCATCGCCGCCGTCATGTCGGTTTCGATGAATCCGGGGGCCACGACGTTGGCCAGGACGTTGCGCGACGCCAGCTCCTTGGCCACCGACTTGGTGAGCCCGATGAGCCCCGCCTTGCTGGCCGCATAGTTGGCCTGTCCCTTGTTGCCCACGAGGCCCACGACGCTCGCGATATTGATGATCCGGCCCCAGCGCCGCTTCATCATCCCGCGGGCCGCGGCCCGGACGGCCGCGAACGCCCCCCGGAGATTGGCGTCGAGGACCGCGTCCCAGTCCTCATCCTTGAGGCGGAACAGCACGTTGTCGCGCGTGATGCCGGCGTTGTTGACCAGGATGTCGAGGCCGCCGAACGCCTCCTCCGCCGCAGCCACCAGCGCCGTGACCGACGCCGTGTCGCTCACGTCGCACGCGAACCCCCTGGCCTCGGGCGAGATGGCCGCGGCGACCTCCTGGGCCCTGGCCAGGTCGCGCCCCACCACGCCCACCCGGGCGCCGCAGCCGGCCAGCTCCTGCGCGATGGCGCGGCCGATGCCGCGCGTGCTGCCCGTGACGAGCGCCGACTTTCCGGTGAGATCGATCTTCATGTGGCGACAAGCTCCATCAGGCGTTGAACGTCGGCGGGAGTGCCGCAGGCCATCGCGCGGAGCTGCGGCGCAATTTTCTTGAGCAGCCCCACGAGCACCGATCCGGGCCCCATCTCGAGAAAGGTGGCCTCGGGGTGGGCGGCCGCCATGGCGAGCACCTCGTCCGTCCAGCGCACGGGGCTCGTGAGCTGCTTCACCAGGACCTCGCGTGCCCGTGTGGCCGCCGTCCCGGAATCCGCGCTGACGTTGGAGTACACCGGAAAGTTAGCATCTACAAACGGTGTATCGGCAATAGCTTGAGCCAGTCCACTTAAAGCAGATTCCATTAGCGGCGAATGGAACGCGCCGCTCACGTTGAGCTTGATGGCGCGCTTGGCCCCGAGTTCCTTGGCCAGGACCATCGCCCGCTCCACGCCGGCCGCCTCGCCACTGATCACAACCTGGCCGGGCGAATTGTAGTTTGCCGGCACGACGAGCCCTGCCTCGGCGGTGGCGCGCGCACAGATGGCATCGATGGGCTGGGTCGTGTTGCCGAGCACTGCAGCCATCGTCCCGGGCCTGGCCACCCCGCTGTCGTACATCAGTTGGCCGCGGCGGCGGACCAGGCGCACGCCATCGGCGAGGCCCAGCGACCCTGCGGCGTGGTAGGCCGTGAACTCGCCCAGCGAGTGTCCGCCCGCCGCCCGCACGCGGCCCGCCAGGGCCTCTCGGACCACGGCCCACACCGCTGCGCCGTGAGCGAGCAGCGCCGGCTGCGCGTTGTGGGTGAGCGTGAGCTCGTCGGCGGGCCCGTGGAAGCAGAGAGCGCTGAGGTTGACGCCCAGGGCGTCGTCCGCGGCCTGGAACACGATCCGAGCGGCCGGGAAGGCGTCGGCCAGCTCCCGCCCCATTCCCGGCGCCTGCGAGCCCTGCCCGGGGAAGACCAGAACGAAGTCCACGGTCAGAACCGGATGACCATCGAACCCCAGGTAAAGCCGGCACCGAAGCCCACGAGCAGCACCGTCATGCCCTCGGTCACGCGTCCGGTCTCGATGGCCTCGTCGAGGGCGATCGGAATGGACGCCGACGACGTATTGCCGTAGCGGTCCACGTTCACGTAGACCTTGTCCATCGGCATGTTCGCGTGCTTCGCGGTGGCCTCGATGATCCGGTTGTTGGCCTGGTGCGGGATGAGCAGGTCGATGTTGGCGCTGGTGAGCTTGGCGGCGTCGAGCACGCGGTCGCAGGCGTCGGCCATCGATCGCACGGCGTGCTTGAACACTTCGCGGCCGGCCATCTTGACGTAGAAGCTGCGGTCCTGCAGCACCTGCTCGTCGAACGGGTGGGCGGCACCGCCGGCCGGGCGGTAGAGCAGATTGGCGAGGGCGCCGTCGCTCCGGATGAACGTGCCGAGGACGCCGCGGTCCCGCTTGGCGGGACGCACGATGGCGGCGCCCGCCCCGTCGCCGAAGAGGACGCAGGTGGCGCGGTCCTTCCAGTCGATGATCGAACTCATCTTCTCGGCGCCCACCACGAGCACCGTCTGCGCCGTGCCGGCGGCGATCAGCCCCTCGGCGATGGTCGTGCCGTAGATGAACCCGGCGCAGGCAGCGCTGATGTCGAACGCCGCCGCGCGCGTAGCGCCGAGTTCGGCCTGCAGGTCGACGGCCGTGGACGGCAGCAAACGGTCGGTGGTGGCCGTGCTGAGGACGATCGTGTCGATGTCGCCCGCGTGGATGCCGGCCCGCTCCATGGCCTGACGGGCCGCGACGGCAGCCATGGTGCAGGTGGTCTCGCCGGCGGCGGCGATGTGCCGCTCGCGGATGCCGGTGCGCTCGACGATCCATTCGTCGGACGTCTCGACCCCGATGGCCGCGAAGTCGTGGTTGGTCATCACGCGCTCGGGAATGCCCCGACCGGTGCCTGCGAAGTACACGATGGGACGTTTCATGCGGTGGCTCCTGCGGCGCCTTCGGGACCGGCCAGGCGCTTGCCGATGTGTTCGGCGAGGTGGTTGTCCACCGCTTGCACGGCGACTTTGATCGCGCTCGCGATCGCGCGGGGCGAAGAGCGGCCGTGGCAGATGATGCTCACGCCGCGGACGCCGAGCAGCGGAGCGCCGCCGTACTCGGAGTAGTCGAGTTGGCGGAGGGCGCCCATGATGCGGTCTTTGGGCAGGCCCGCTTTGACGAGCAGTCCGACCATGAGCGGGGCGACGGCCTCGTAGAATTTGAGAATCGCGTTGCCCACGAAGCCGTCGCATACCACGACGTCGAGGGCGCTCTGGTGGTTGTGGCCGGCCGGCAGATCGCGGCCTTCGACGTTGCCCACGAAGTGGAGGCCCGACTGCGCGAGGAGCGCGTGGGCTTCCTTGGTCACGGCGTTCCCCTTCTCGGCTTCCTCACCAATGTTCAGGAGGCCGACGGCCGGGTTGGCGCGGCCGAGCATGTCGTGGGCATAGACGGCGCCGAGTCGCGCGAACTGCACGAGTTCGGCGGCGGAGCAATCGACGTTCGCGCCGGCGTCGAGGACGACGACGGGCTTCTCGGCCGTGGGGAAGATCGTGACGATGGCGGGCCGCTTGAGGCCTTCGTACAGGCGGAGGAGGACCATGGACGCAGCCATCTGGGCGCCGGTGTTACCTGCCGAGACGAAGGCATCGCACGCGCCCTCGGCATGCATGCGCAGCCCCACCATCATCGAACTGTTGGGCTTGGCGCGGATGGCCGCGCTCGGCTTCTCGGCCATCTCGATGATCTCGGGGGCGTCGACGACGCGCAGGCGGTCGCGAAACGTGGCGAGCGCGGCATGCTCGCCACGCAACGCCTCGTCCAGCGTCTGCTCGATGATCGCCGACCGGCCGACGAGTACTACGGAATGCGCGGGATCGAGCTCGGCGACGGCGAGGAGGGCGCCGGCAACGGTCGCCTGCGGGGCGTGATCGCCCCCCATGGCGTCCAACGCGATCCGCGCCAAGGTCAGGCTTCCTTGGCGGCGACTCGCTGTTTACCGGCGTAATATCCGCATTCGTCACAGACCCGATGCGGGCGCTTCATTGCCTGACACCGCGGGCACTTCTGGAGCGCGATTGCCGGCGCCTTCTTGTGGGTGTTGCGGGCGCGCTTCTTGCGCTTGGAGGTTCTACGCTTCGGGACGGCCATGGCTCGATGAAATCGTTGAGAGTCTGAAGGAAAGCTACGTGCTGGGGGAAGAATCGAGTTTGTGCAGCGTGTCCCAACGCGCATCGTGGGCGGTGGGGCAACCACAGGAACCGGCGTTCAGGTCGGCCCCGCAGGTGGGACAGAGTCCCTTGCAGTCCTCCCTGCACAGCACGAACGTCGGCGCATTGAGCAGCCACAATTCCCGGACAGCCGGGCGAAGATCGAGCTCCCTGTCCCGCGGCCCGAACATATACACGTCCGGGTCCTCAGGTTCTTCACCGCCGGTGGCGGCAAAGATGAGATGCGCCTCATCCTGCACCGCGACCGGGGTGTCGGTCAAACAGCGCCGACACGGCATCGTCGCGCTGCCGGCGAGACGGCCGTGCCAGTAGAACCGCCCGGGGCCGGCCGCCGAGAGGCGACCGGTCACACGAACGCCATCGGGTGGCACCGGATCTCCGGGCTGCCAGATCGGGTCGGCGGCGGACAGCGTGGTATCCACCGCCACCGCATTGGACTCGAGGTCCCGAATGTCGAAGGACAGCATAGCCATGAAACCTACTCGTCTGGAAAGGCCTTCACAAGTCCGCGCCACCAGAGAAGTTAGCCAGCCTTGGCGTGGGGTTACATGGCGGCGATCTGATCGCTCTCCGCGAAGAAGAAGCGGGACTCGCGCTCGGCGTTCTCGTCACTGTCCGAGGCGTGGATGGCGTTCCGCTCCTTGGACTCCGCGTACAATTTGCGCACCGTGCCCGCTTCGGCCTCTGCGGGGTCGGTGGCGCCGATCGCCTTGCGCAGGGCCGCAACCGCGTCGGGCTTCTCGAGCACGATGGGCATGCACGGGCCGGAGGTCATGAAGGTGACGAGCGAGGCGTAGAACGGCCGGTCGCGGTGGACGGCGTAGAACTCGCCGGCCTGCGCCTGGGTGAGGTGCATCACGCGCGCGGCGCGGATCACGAACCCCTGCCCTTCGAGATGGGCGATGATCTTGCCGGCTTTCCCGGCCGCGAAGGCGTCGGGCTTGATGATGGTCAGCGTCTGATGGTGCGCCATTGGGAAACGGTGGGGTTGGGTGTGACGGCGCGCGCTACTTGAGGCGCGCCTTGATCAGGTCCACGAAATCGATCGGGCGCTTGGCGATGCCCATGCCGGCGGCCTCGAACGCGGCGATCTTCTCGGCCGCCGTGCCCGACGATCCCGAGATGATCGCGCCGGCGTGGCCCATGCGGCGGCCCGGCGGCGCGGTCTGGCCGGCGATGAATCCGACCACGGGCTTGGTCATGTGCTGCTTGACGAACGCGGCCGCTTCCTGCTCGTCGGTGCCGCCGATCTCGCCCATCATCGCCACGGCTCTGGTGTGCGGGTCCTTCTCGAACGCCGCCAGGCAGTCGATGAAGTTGGTGCCGTTGATCGGGTCGCCGCCGATGCCCACGCAGGTGGACTGGCCGAGGCCGGCCCGGGTGAGCTGGTAGACGATCTCGTAGGTGAGGGTGCCGGAGCGGCTCACGACGCCGACGTGGCCGAGGGTGCAGATGCGGCCGGGAATGATGCCCACCTTGGATTGTCCCGGCGTGATGAGCCCCGGGCAGTTGGGGCCGAGCAGGCGGGCGCCCTTCTCCTTCACGAACGGGTACACCCGCGTCATGTCGAGCACGGGCACGCCTTCGGTGATGGCGACGATGAACTTGATGCCGGCATCGGCGGCTTCCATGATCGCGTCGGCGGCGAACACCGGCGGCACGTAGATGACGCTCGTGTTGGCGCCGGTGGCGGCCACGGCGTCGTGCATCGTGTTGAAGATCGGCACCGTGTTCTCGAACGTCTGGCCGCCTTTGCCCGGCGTGACGCCGCCGACGACCTTGGTGCCGTATTCGATCATCTGCTTGGTGTGGAACGAGCCGTCGCGGCCGGTGATGCCCTGCACGATGACGGTGGTGGAATTGTCGATGAAGATGCTCACGCGGCCTTCCCTCCCTTGGCGAGGGCCACGGCCTGTTTCACCGCTTCGTCCATGTCGGCGGACGCCGAGAATCCGTTGTCCTTGAGAATCTTCACCGCGATTTCCTCGTTCGTGCCGGTCAGCCGAATCACGATCGGCACCTTGAGTGGATTGGCTCTGGTGGCGGTCACGATGCCGTTGGCCACGTCGTCGGTGCGGGTGATGCCGCCGAAGATGTTGAACAGGATGGCCTTCACGCTCGCGTCGGCGGTGATGATGCGGAGCGCGTTCACCACCTTCTCGGGGTTGGACGAGCCGCCGATGTCCAGGAAGTTGGCGGGTTCGCCGCCGTAGTACTTGACCAGGTCCATGGTAGCCATGGCGAGGCCCGCCCCGTTCACCACGCAGCCCACGTCACCCTCGAGCTTGATGAAGGTGAGGTTGGACTTGCGCGCGTCCACCT
Source organism: Gemmatimonadaceae bacterium (assembly GCA_035533755.1). Taxonomy (NCBI): domain Bacteria; kingdom Pseudomonadati; phylum Gemmatimonadota; class Gemmatimonadia; order Gemmatimonadales; family Gemmatimonadaceae; species Gemmatimonadaceae bacterium. The sequence continues at coordinate 247,260 of DATLTC010000009.1, read as the reverse complement.
CGCTGGGGGCTTCGGAGCTCTCGTCGCGCAGGGCGGCGATCTCGGGACGGCGATCGAGCTCGTTATCATCGATCACCATCTTGGCGTCGAGCGCCACGACGTCGCCGGCCACGGTGACGACGAGCGGATTGATCTCGGCCAGCGACGCGCCGCTCTGCATGAACGCCGCGTACAGCTTCTGCATGATGGCGCCGGCGGCGCGCGCTTTCTTGAGGTCGTCGTAGAGAAAGAATCCGAGCTCCAGCGCCTGATACCCGAGGAGTCCATAGCGCGTGTCCACGGGGAGCCGCCGGATCTTGTCCGGGGTCTTGGCGGCGACCTCCTCGATGTCGATGCCGCCGGCCGGGCTCACCATGAACACCGGGCGCTTGGAGGCACGATCGAGGATGACGCCCACGTACGCCTCGCTGGCGATGTCGGCGGCCGGAGTCACCAGCACCTTCTCCACGGTGAGCCCCTTGATGTGCATGCCGAGGATCTTCGCCGCCACGGCGCGGGCCTCGGCGGGATCCTTGGCGAGCTTCACGCCGCCCGCCTTGCCGCGGCCGCCGGCGTGCACCTGCGCCTTGATGACCACGGTGCCACCGAACTTCTTCGCGATCGCTTCTGCCTGGTCCGGGGTGGTGGCCACTTCGCCCGGGGGGATCGGCACGCCCTGGGCGCGCAGAATCTCCTTGGCCTGATACTCGTGAATGTTCACGCCTACTCCGCGGTGATGGTCGTTCCGGCTGCGCCGCGAACCGCGTCGCGTCCCCGGCTCAGCTCTGTGATGATCGCGCGGCCGCCGGTGCGGCGCACGAAGTCTATCGCCGCGCGGATCTTCGGGGCCATGCTCCCTTCCCCGAATGCGCCCGCGCGGTCCATGCGGGCCGCGTCGTCCGCCGTCAGAGTCGACAGCGGCCGTTGTCGCGGCGTTCCCCAATCTGCATAGACGGCGTCGACGTCGGTGAGGATGAGCAGCAACTCAGCGCCCAGATCGCGCGCCAGCACTGCTGCCGCCAGATCCTTGTCCACGACGGCGTCGACACCCTCCCAACCTAGCGACGGATCATCGTAAATGGGCGCCCCGCCGCCGCCGCACGCGATCACGACCACGCCGGCGTCGAGCAGCCGCCGCACGACCGAAGCCTCGTGCACGGCGAGCGGCGCGGGACTTCCCACCACGCGCCGCAGGCGGCCGCGTCCGTCGGGCCGCACCGCGTACCCCTCGGCCTCCACCTGACGCGCGCGTTCCGGCGTGAGCGGATGGCCGATGAACTTGGTGGGCGTCCCGAGCGCCGGGTCGTGGCGGTCGACCTGGACCTGCGTGATGACCGTGACGACCTCGCGGGGGTGCCCGGCCCGCCGGAGCGCATTGTCGAGCGATTGCTGGATCATGTAGCCGATCCAGCCGGCGGTCTCGGCCACGAGCACGCCGAGCGGCAGCGGACTCGCGTCGCGGCGCGCCAACTCGTTGCGCACCAACTCGTCGCCCACCTGCGGCCCGTTGCCGTGGACGATGCACATGTTCCAGCCGGCGATTATCAGATCGACGATCGGGGCCAGGCTCTCGCGCGCGTGGCGGAACTGGTCGTGGACGGTCGAGGCCTCCCCGGACGGCGCGAGGGCGTTGCCGCCCAGCGCGACGATGGCGGTGTGCGGCGCGGGGCGCTCGGTCATGGCTGGGGCCTGGACAGGAGCGCGCCCAGCGTGTCGAACGCCTTGCCGAACGCGTCCCAATCGCCGCGGCGCAGCGCGTCGCGCATTTCCTGGTAGAGCGCGAGCATCGTCTGCCGGGTCCGGCGGCTGGCGGGCCCGGAGTCGGTGGACGGCAGGACGACGCCCGCGGCGCCGCGCAGCGTGGGCGCGATACGCACGGTGTCGTTGACGAGATACGCCACGTGGAGGAGCGCCGGGACGGCGCCGGGCGTCCATCGATACGTGGGCTGCATGAACGCCACGCCGCGTCCGAGCGCGAAGGCGCGAACCACGCCGTGCACCGCCGTCACGTTGGCGGGGCGCGCGATGCTATCGGCCGCGCCGAGGCGGTCGAGCACCGCCTGCCAGGACGGAAGGGGCCCGGCGTTCGCGAGCCACACGGTGCGGTGGCGGGCGCCGCCCTCGCCCACCAGAATGCCGCGCACACGCTCCGCCGCGTCGAGGAGCGGAATCTCGAGCGCCGTGGGACCGCCGCGCGGGAGCGCGAATACGGGGAGCTGTGCGGCGAGCATACTGTCGGCGCCGTCCACGACGGCCGGATGCCCGGGCGCGCCGCTGTTGATCCGGGTGCCATAGCGGCCGAACGCCAGCGATTGCGCGCGCAGGCCGTCGATGGCCGGCGGGAGGTCGCCGAGCAGCGGCGGCTCGACGGCGCCCGCGCGCACGAACAGCGCGGGGAACGCCTGGACCCAGGTGGCGGCGAGGGGGTCGAGCACGCTGTCGGCGACCAGGCGCACGACCCCGGTGCTGGAGGCGACGAGTGCGGTGGCCGCGTGCTGGAAGTAGCTCCGCTCCTTGCCGGCCATGACGAACCGCTGGCTGAGGGGATATGTGGACGAGGCCGAGTACAGGTCGATGGCCCAGGTCAGCGAGTCGCCCACCACCAGTGGGACGACTTCGCTGCCCTGCGCGAAGAAGGGCGCGACGGCGGCGACGCGTTGGCGCGCGTCGCGCACGGTGACGAGCACGGGACGCGGCTCGGGCAGTTCCTGGAACCAGAGGCGCAGGTTCTGCACGCTCAGCGCTTCGGCGAGCCGTTCGAGTGGCGACGTGAGCGGTGCGCCGGCCACGCGGCCGCCCGAGTCGGGGACCACGGCGTACCCGCTGGCCGTGTCGAGGATGATCGACGGCGCGAGCAGCAGCGCGTCGTCGTCGCTCCCGGCCGCGGGCAGCCGAACCGGCGCGCCGCGCGCATCGGCCGCCGAGGCCAGCGTGCGTACCACGATGCCCACGGGGGCCGCTTGGCCGGGCGCCGGTGGCGGCTGCGGCGATGCGATCACGCCCACGAGCCCGTCGCGGCGGCTCTCCCAGGCAACCCGGGCGCCCGGACCGAGCCGAGACTCGGATTCCACGGCGCGCGCCAACGGACGGGCGTCCCAATCGGGCACGCCGACGGCGGCTTCGGCGAGCGTGGCGAACGCGGCGCTCGAGTCGGAAACGACGATCCGGTCCACGGCATAGGCGCGCCGCGTGTAGCCGGCTCGCGTCGCCTCGTACGGGCGCTCGCGCGCGGCGGCGTCGGGACCGTCCTCGAAGATGCGCCGGGCCACGATCGGCGCGACGTCGCGCGTGGCGACACCCGCGACGAGGGCGCCGAGCAACGCCGTGAGCGCCAGGCGCCGCTGTCCGGTGCCGCCCGCCCAGACCACGATCAAGCCGCAGGCGAACGTGATCATGGACAGCAGCAGGCTGCCCGGAATGCGCACGCGGTGATCAACCGCGGTGAGCGCGCCGTTCGGGCCGGTGCCGTCGAGGAGCGTGCCGTACATCTCGAGCCGGAAGTGCCACGCGAGCAGGAGCATGATCACGCCGCCGAGCACGGCGAGGTGGCGGCGCACGTACTCCGAGAGATGCAGCCGGCCCTGCTCCCACCGGAGGCCGGGGGTGAGGACGTACAGGAACACGACGACGGCGGCCACGCAGAGCGTGCTGGCGGTGGCCCAGGTGAACAGCGTGACCTCGAACGGAAGCCGGTACACGAAGAACCCGAGGTCGGCGGCGAAATACGGATCGGTCTCCCCGAACGGCCGGCCGATCCGAGCCAGCAGGAAGCCCGTCCAATCGGTGAGGGACAGCGCGAGGGCCGCGGCGACGATCAGGGCGAGTCCCAGCGCCATGCTGGTGAGCGCGCGGCTGGAGACCTCCTCGCCGATGTCCAGATTCCCGATGCGCCGCGGCAGCACCAGCGAGACCACCGATTGGCGCACGGCGTAGAAGTTGGCGAACGCGAACACAGAGAGGGCGGCGCCGCCGGCGAGCCGGAGCAGCAGCAGCGAGGAGAGGCGGGCCTCCCAGAGCGAGAGCGCCCCCGCCGCCCGGTACCAGCGATACCCGGCATAGAACTGCGACAGTTCGCGGGCCACCAGCAGCGAGACGGCGCCGGCGACGAGGAGCAGGGCGAGCCAGCGCCGGGACGTCACGTCACACCCGCACGCCCTGGGCGCGCAGCCAGCCTTCCATCTCGGCGCGGATCTCGCGCAGCCGGGTCTCGGTGCGGGCTTCGAACCGCGTGACGATCACCGGCTGCGTGTTCGAGGCCCGGATGAGGCCCCAGCCGTCGCCGAACAGGACGCGGATGCCGTCGACGTCGATGACGTCGTGGGTGGAACGAAAATGCTGCACGGCGCGCGCCACGATATCGAACTTGAGCTCGTCGGGACACTCCACCCGCAGCTCCGGCGTGGCGTGATACGCGGGCACGTCGGCCAGCAGTTCGCGCACGGTGCGTCCGGCCTCGGCCACGATGCGGAGCAGGCGCGCCGCGCCGTAGAGCGCGTCATCGTGTCCGTAGAACCCCTCCGTGAAGAACATGTGGCCCGACATCTCGCCGGCGAGCGGTGCGTGCAGTTCCTTCATCTTCTCCTTGATCAGCGAGTGGCCCGTCTTCCACATCACGGGCTCGCCGCCGGCGGCGCGGATGGCGTCGGGCAGGGCCTGGGAGCATTTCACGTCGAAGATGACGGACTGCCCCTGCCCCGTGCGCCGCAGCACATCGCGGGCGTACAGGATCAACAGACGGTCGCCCCAGATGATGGTGCCGTCGCCATCGACGATGCCAATCCGATCGGCGTCGCCGTCGAACGCGATGCCCAACTCGGCGCCGTCCTCGCGTACGGCGGCGACGAGGGCTTCGAGGTTCTCGGGCACCGTGGGGTCGGGGTGGTGATTGGGAAACGTGCCGTCGCTCTCGCAGAACAATCCGCGCCCGGCGACGCCCAGCCGCCGGAAGAGCTGGGGCGCCACCAGGGCGCCCGCCCCGTTCCCGCAGTCGAACACCACGCGCACGCGGCGCGCGAGCGGGCCGATCCGCGCGGCGATGTCGTCGATATAGCGATCGATGATCGCCTCGTGGCGCACCGTGCCCTGGCCGCGGGGGCCGCCGCCGCGTTGGGCGAGCTCGCGCAACGTCTGGATCTCGGCGCCGTACACCGACGCGGTCCCGAGGCAGATCTTGAACCCGTTGAACTCGGGCGGGTTGTGGGAGCCGGTGATCTGGATGCCGCCCGCCACGCCGAGGTGATGGAGCCCCCAGTACATCAGGGGCGTGGGGACGACCCCGATGTCCACGACGTCGACGCCGCTCGCCGTCAGTCCGTCGACGAGCGCATCGCGGAGCGCCCCGCCGCTGGGGCGGTTGTCGCGCCCCACGACCAGCGGGCCGTGGACGCCGCGCTGCGCCAGATAGGCGGCGTAGGCCGCCCCGACCGCGCGCGCGGCCTCGGTGGTGAGGTCGGCCCCGACCACCCCGCGGATGTCGTACTCGCGAAAGATTCCGGATGCAACGGTCATCGAAGTCCTCGAAATGCGGACGGGGCCGTACGAGGCCCCGTCCGTGGTGCGCGTTCCGGGCCGGCGCGCTATGGCCGGGCCGCGCTCACGGTGTTGGACGTTGCGGCAGCGTACGGCACGTTCGGGAGCATTCCCGCCCCGGCCAGGCGCGCGAAGCGATCCGGCATGACGCCGAGCAGCAGGATGGCGACCACGCTGGCCACGACCACCACCCGGGTGAGCAGCGGCGTGGCGCCGGGAACCGGGGCGCCGTCCTGACGCGGCTTCATGAACATCACCATCACGACACGCAGATAGTAGCCCGCGGACACCACGGTGGTGAGCACGAGGACCACAGCCAGCGTGGCCTGCGGGACCGGGGTCTGGATGGCGGCCTGCAGCACGTACCACTTGGCGAAGAAGCCGGCGCCGCCGAAGATCGGGAACCCGAGCAGCGACAGCATCAGGATGCCCATGCCGAGCGCCAACCATGGCCGCACCGACCAGAGGCCCGCGAAGTCGTCGATCAGCACCGGGCGGTCGCCGGTCTGCGACATGACGATGATCACGGCGAAGGCGCCGAAGGTGGCCAGCGTATACGCGAGGAGATAGAACAGCATCGCCGAGCCCGCCTGCGAACTGCCGGAGGCCAGGGCGACGAGCAGGAATCCCGCATGGGCGATGCTCGAATATGCGAGCATGCGCTTGATGTTGCGCTGGGCGAGTCCCACGGCGTTGCCCACGACCATCGTCGCGATCGCGATGGCGCCGAGGGCGGGTCGCCAGGCGTCATACGCCGCCGGGAACGCCTGCATCCACACGCGCAGGAGCGCGGCGAAGGCCGCCGCCTTGACCGTGGCGGCCATGAAGGCGGTGATCGGCGACGGCGCGCCGTCGTACACGTCGGGCGCCCACATGTGGAACGGCACCGCCGCCACCTTGAAGGCGAAGCCGATCAGCATCAACCCCACGCCGATCACGAGCAGCGGACTGCGCAGCAGGGCCAGGCGCTGGATCCGATCGGCGATGTCGGCGAGGTTGGTGGATCCGGTGGCGCCGTAGACCAGCGCCATTCCGTACAGCAGGAACGCGGTGGCGAACGCCCCGAGCAGGAAATACTTGAGTGCTCCTTCGGCACCGCGGGCGCTGCGGCGATTGATGCCCGCCAGGGCGTACACGGAGAGCGACATCATCTCCACGCCGAGGAACACGATCATGAGGTCGTGGGCGGCGGCGAGGAGCATCATGCCCGACGTGGCGAACAGGATGAGCACGTGGGACTCGGCCACCGTGATCCCCTGCCGGTCGTTGTCATCGATCGTGAGGGCGATCGCGAACAGCGCGCCGAGCAGGATGACCAGATCGGCCATCCAGCGAAAGTTGTCGACGGCGATCGGCCCGGATGTGGCCGTGCGCATCTGATAGAGGTACCAGACCGTGACCCCGCCCGTGATCACGGTGAGGATCAAGCTGCCGATGCCGACGGCGCGCTGGTGGGCCGCGCTGGCGGGACGCCAGGCCGCCCAGAGGAGCAGCAGCATCGCGCCCACCATGAGCACGATGTCGGGCCCCAGCGCCGCCATGAGCTGCGACGGGACGGAGAGATCGAATGGCGGCATCAGTTGCCCCCTCCGACGGCCGCCATCAGCTGGGCCCGGTCCTGCACCGTCTGCACGAAGTGCTGCGCCGAGACCTGCATGCGGTCGAGCACCGGCTTGGGATAGACGCCCAGCCAGATGATGGCGGCGAGGAGCGGCACGAGGAGGGCCAGCTCGCGGCGATTGAGATCGGGGATGTGGAAGTTCACGGGCTTGTCGAGCGGGTTGAACAGGATCCGCTGGATGGCCCACAGCATGTAGGCGGCCGAGAAGATCACCGCCGTCGTGGCGACGAAGGCGAACATCGGGTACGTGCGGAAGGCGCCGATGAGCACGAGGAACTCACCGACGAACCCGTTGGTGCCGGGCACCCCGATGCTGCTGAAGGTCACGAGGGTGAGGGCCGCCGCGAACATCGGGACGACGCGGGCGAGGCCGCCGTAGTCCTCGATGAGGCGGGTGTGGCGCCGTTCGTAGATCATGCCGATGAGAAAGAACAGCGCGCCGGTGGAGATGCCGTGGTTGATCATCACCATCAGCGCGCCCTGCACGCTCTGCACGGTGAGCGCGAAGATGCCGAGCATCACGAAGCCCAGATGGCTCACCGACGAATAGGCCACGAGTTTCTTGAAGTCGGGTTGGACCAGAGACACCAGCGCGCCGTACACGATGCCGATCACGGCCAGCGAGAGGATGATGGCCCGCACGGTGTCGTTGGTGGCGACGGCCGGGAACAACGGCACGGCGAGCCGCAGGAACCCGAAGGTGCCCAGCTTGAGCATGATGCTGGCCAGCACCACCGATCCGGCGGTGGGGGCCTCGACGTGCGCATCGGGCAGCCAGGTATGGAACGGGAACATCGGCACCTTGACCGCGAATGCGAGGAAGAAGGCGCCGAAGAGCCAGAACGCGGTCGACGGCGGAATCTTGGCCGTCTGCATGATCACGTCGTAGCTGAAGTTCGGGATGCCGGTCATCGGCGACCGCGCCGCGATCCCGAGATACACGATGGCGACCAGCATCAGCATCGAGCCGATCATCGTGTAGAGGAAGAACTTGAGGCTGGCGTAGATGCGCCGCTCCCCGCCCCATACGCCGATGATGAAGTACATCGGCACGAGCATCACTTCCCACATCACGTAGAACAGGAAGAGATCGAGCGCCATGAAGACGCCGAGCATGCCCGTGGTGAGGAGGAGCAACAAGGCGTAGTACGTGTGCGTCCGCTTGCGCACGCTCGTCCAACTGCCGAGGACGGCCAGGAACATCGTCCCCGTGGTGAGCAGGATCATCATCAGCGAGATGCCGTCGATGCCCACCGTGAACCGGATGCCCCAGGCGCCGATCCACGGGCGGTCGAACACCGCCTGCCATCCCGCCGAGGCGGCGTCGAACGACCACCAGAGGCCGGCCGACACGACGAATTCGATGCCGAAGGTGATGAGGGCCATCACCCGCGGGACGGACGCGGCGCCCGACGCGACGTCGTCGTCGCCGGGAAGTCCGCCCGGGGCGCCCTGGATCCAGATGGCCACCGCGCCGAGCACGGGGAGCAGTAGCAGCACCGGAAGCACCCAGTGCATGTACCCGATCGAGGTCAGGAATGCGTTCATGGCAGCACCGCGTGGTGGAAGGCGCCGAGGACGAGGAGTACGCCGAGCACCAGGACCCACGCGTATGTGCCAAGCTGTCCGGACTGCAGTTGCGACCCGATCCAGCCCGCGAATCGCGCTGCCCACGCGGTGCCGTTGACCATGAGCCCGTCGATCAGGCCCACATCGATGCCGCGCCAGAGGAGGTTGCGGGCCGTGCCGTACGTGCCCTTCACGACGGTCGCGTCGTAGATCTCGTCCACGTAGTACTTGTTGGCGAGCACCCGGGCAAACCCTTCTTCGGGCTTGGCCTGCGCCTTGGGGACGAGCGCTGCCGGCTTGAGCTTCACCACGGCGATCGCGATGCCGGCCACCGCCACGGCGACGGCCACCGCGATCAGCAACGCCTCGGTGCCGGGCGCGGCCTGCGCGGGACCGGTCCCGATGACCTCGGCCGTGCTCCGCCCCACCACGGGGTCGAGCCAGCGCTCCAGGCTGCCGGTGGGACCGAGCGGGAGGTAGTGGGTGACCACTTCGGGGAGGTTGAACCAGCCGCCGACCGCGCTCAGGATGGCGAGGACGATGAGCGGCCCGGTCATGATCCACGGCGCCTCGTGCAGATGCTCGCGCTCGTGCTCGCCGGTCCGGTTGGGCCCATGGAAGGTGTACAGCATCATCCGGGTCATGTAGACCGCGGTCAGGAGCGCCGCCGCGAGGCCAACCGTGTAGGCCGCGTAGAGCACCACCGTGCCGGGAATGCCGAGCCAGTGCGCCTGGGCGAGCGTGCTGCCGTTGGCGCGGGCGAACACGGTGCCGAGGATCTCATCCTTGGAGAAGAATCCGGCAAACGGCGGAATGCCGCAGATGGCCAGGGTGGCAATCCACATGACCACCCAGGTGGCCTTCATGTGGTGCCGGAGCCCGCCCATGTTCCGCATGTCCTGCGCGTCGTCATGATTGTTGGTGTGGTGATAGGCCCGGTGCATGGCATAGATCACCGAGCCGGATCCCAGGAACAGCAGCGCCTTGAAGAACGCGTGCGTCATCAGGTGGAAGATGCCTGCCACGTAGGCCCCTGCGCCCACGCCCACGAACATGTAGCCGAGCTGCGAGACGGTGGAGTATGCGAGGACCTTCTTGATGTCCCACTGCTTGAGGCCGATCGTGGCCGCGAACAGCGCCGTGGCGGCGCCCACCACGACCACCGTGAGGCCGGCCACCGGGGCCGCCGCGAACACGAAGTTGCTGCGGGCGATGAGATACACGCCGGCCGTGACCATCGTCGCGGCATGGATCAGCGCCGAGACGGGCGTCGGACCGGCCATCGCGTCGGGGAGCCAGATGTACAACGGAATCTGGGCGCTCTTGCCGGCGCAGCCGAGGAAGAAGAAGAGCGCGATCGTCGTGATCAGCGCCCCGCCGAACACGAACTGCCCGGACATCGCCTGCAGGCGGCTGAAGTCCAGCGTGCCGAAGTTCGCGAACAGCAGGAACATCGCGATCAGGAAGCCGAAGTCGCCGATGCGGTTGACGATGAACGCCTTCTTGCCGGCGTCGGCGTTGGCCTTCTCGCTGAACCAGAATCCGATCAGCAGGTAGGAGCAGAGGCCCACGCCCTCCCATCCGATGAACAGGATCGGGTAGTTGGCGCCGAGCACCAGCACCAGCATGAAGAAGACGAACAGGTTGAGGTACGCGAAGTAGCGCGGGTACCCCGGATCGTCCTGCATGTAGCCGACGCTGAACAGGTGGATGAGCATGCCGACGCCGGTCACCACCAGCACCATGACCATCGACAGCTGGTCGAGCCGGAACGCGACGTCGATCGTGAGTTGGCCCACCGGCATCCAGGCGAAGTACCGCTGGATGAACGGCTCGGCCATCTCGCCGAGGCCCTGCATGCGGACGAAGATCGCGAGCGCGAGCAGGAACGTCGCGACGAGGACGCCCGGCCCGACGATGCTCGTGACGGCCGCGAACCGATGCCGGGTGGGAGCGTGCGCGTCGTGGCCGGCGGGATGGTCGGACGCCTCGGCGTCGTGCGATCCGGCGCCGGGGTCGGCGGGCCCGAAGTGGGCCACGGCCTTGAGCGACAGGGCGCCGTTGATCAGGAACCCGAGTAAGGGCAACAGGGGGATGGCCCACAACCAGTCGGCAACGGTGCCGGCAAGCGGATGGCCCCCCGTGGATGCTACGGATTGCAGGAGCATCAGCCCTTCAGGAGGTTGATGTTCTGAAGATTGACCGTGTGCCGATGGCGGAAGAGCGCGATGATGATCGCGAGGCCAACGGCGGCCTCGGCGGCCGCGACGGTCATGACGAGGAACACGAACACCTGGCCGCCGGCGCCGTACACGCGCGAGAAGGCCACGAACGTCAGGTTGACGGCGTTGAGCATGAGCTCGACGCACATGAACAGGATGATGGCGTTGCGGCGCGTGAGCACGCCGACGACGCCGATCGAGAATAGGACGGCGGAAAAGAACAGCGCCTCAGCGAGCATCGGTCCTCCGCTTGCCGAGGACCACGGCGCCGACGATCGCGGCCAGCAGCACCATGCTCGTGATCTCGAATGCCAGCAGGTATTGGTGGAACAACGGCCCGGCGATCGGGGCGATCGCACCCTGGGCGGCCACCTGCTCGGCCGCGTATCCGGCCGGCAGTGCGAACGGCTGGGCGGCGGTGCCGTGGACCAGCGTGAACAGCTCGGCCAGCAACCCGAGGCCCACCGCGCCGGCGGCGAGCTTCCAGCCCAGCGACCTGGCATCGGCGATCGCCGCCGGCTCCCCGAGGTTGAGGAGCATGATCACGAACAGGAACACGACCATGATCGCGCCCGCATACACGATCACCTGGATGGCCCCGATGAACTGGGCGTCGAGCAGCACGTAGAGCGCCGCCAGGCAGAACATCGTCACCACGAGCCAGAGCGCCGCCGCGACCGGACTCTTCCGGGTGACGAAGACGAGGGCGGACGCGATCGCGATGAGGCCGAACAGGTAGAAATGGAATTCGTAGAAGAGCGAGATCTGCCCTGGCATCACTCCCCCTTGGGGTCGGCGGGATCCCACATCTCGCACACCGGGTGGGTCTGCGCCGTCAGCCGTTCGAGGTCGTAGACAAAGCCCTGGCGGCTGTATTCCGCGTTCTCGTAGTGGCGGCCGACGTGGATCGCCTCCTCGGGGCACACTTCCTGGCAGTAGCCGCAGAAGATGCAGCGGAACTCGTCGATCTCGAACACCAGCGGATAGCGGTTGCCCTTCTCGTCCTCGCCCGGCACGAGCTTGATGCAGTTGGCCGGACAGACGGTGGGACAGAGCCCGCAGGCGACGCACTTGGCCTTGCCGTCCTCGGTGGTCAGCATCCGGTGCGTACCGCGCCAGCGGGGCGAGAGCGACTTCTTCTGCTCGGGATACTGGGTGGTCACCTTCTGGGGATTGAGCAGGTGCTTGGCGGTGAGGACCATGCCCTTGAGCGTGGCACGCACGTAGCTGCTCTGGTCGATCGGGCGGTCCAGCACCTTGATGCCGATTGCCATCAGTCGCGCCCCTCCCTCATCAGTGACGACTCAGCCGCCGCGGCGCGGAGCGTGTCGAGATTGCGTTTGTCGAGCCGGGAATAGGCCGGGCTGATCAGCCGGCCGCGGTCGATGAACAAGAACAGGATCGCGACGAGGACCACGTTGAGCGCCAGCAACGACAGGCCGAACGCCCACGACCCGCGGGCCACGCCGGCGGCGTCGAGTCCGAGGATCGCGCTCGCCATCACCACGATGTAGCTCAGCGACAGCGGCAGCATGAACTTCCATCCCAGCGCCATCAACTGATCGTAGCGGAACCGCGGCAGAGTCCAGCGGATCCACATGTAGAAGAACAGGAAGAACAGCACCTTGAACAGGAAGAACCCGCCGGTGGCGAAGGTCTTGAGGACGCTCCACGGCGCCACGTCCCACTGCCCCGGGATGTCCCAGCCGCCGAAGAACAGCGTCACCATCAGCGCGCTGGCGGTGACCATGTTCGCGTATTCGGCGATGAAGAACATCGAGAACTTCATGGCGCTGTATTCCGAGTGGTAACCGGCCACGAGCTCGGATTCGGCTTCGGGCATGTCGAACGGCAGCCGGTTGGTCTCGGCGAACGCCGCCACGAGGAAGATGAAGAACGCCACGGTGAGCCCGAGCACGTTCCACAGGCCGTGCGCCTGCTGGAGCACGATGTCGTTGAGGGCGACGTTGCCGGCCAGCAGCAGCACCGGGATCGTCGCCATCCCCATGGCGATCTCGTACGACACCATCTGCGCGCTCGCCCGGAGGCCTCCCAGCAGCGCGTACTTGTTGTTGGAGCTCCACCCGGCGAGGACGATGCCGTACACCCCCAGCGAGGAGATCGCGAGGATGAACAGGTAGCCGATCGGCAGCGGCGCGATGACCATGTCGATGAGGCCCCAGCGCGTGGGCAACGGCGCGGCGAACGGGATCACGCACCACGTGAGCATGGCCGGCACGAATGCCATTATCGGCGCGAGCACGAACAGCGGGATGTTCGCCGCGTCGGGGTACGTCTCCTCCTTCATGATGTTCTTGAGCCCATCGGCCGCCGGCTGGAGGAGGCCGCCGGGCCCCACGCGGTTGGGGCCGTGCCGATCCTGGATCCACGCCGAGACCTTGCGTTCGGCCAGCGTGAGCAAGGCCACGCCCACCATGTAGAGCGAGAACAGCACCACGATCTTGATCACCGTCGCCACGAAGAACACGACGTTGGACGGCGGCGGCAGTTGCGGACTCGCGATCTGGAGCAGCGCGTTGCCGAGGATCGTCATGCGACGGCCCCCGCGCCCGCGCTCGGGACGACGGCGCCGGAGAGTCCGAGCGTGTCATACGACATCCCGGCGAACTCCGGATGCGCCGCGGCGAGCGCGGCGAACACTTCGTTGGCGAGCATGTAGGGCGCGGCGTCCCCCACCGCGGTGAGGAGATCGGCCAGCACGAGCCAACTCGGGCGGGCGAAGCCGGGCCCCGCCTTGGCCTGCCGGAACCGCTGCACGCGCCCGCGGAGGTTGGTGAACGTGCCCTCCTCCTCGGCCATGTTGTTGATCGGCAGCACCACCGCGGCCAGGTGGCGCGCCCAGCCGGGCAACGTGGTGCCGATGACGATGATCGCGCCCGCCTTGGCCACGTCGGGCGCGTCGACCCCGGCCAACTCCTCGTCGGCCACGATCAGCACGTCGCCGGCCTGCAGCTTGGCGAGCGGCGCGGAGTCACGCGCCAGGCCCATCAGCTCGGCGCCGCGCCCGTTGGCGGCCCGATCGGCCCGCCGCGCGAGGTCGGCGACTCCGGGCAGCGGCGCTTCGGACCCCTGGCGCACGCGGAACGCGCCGACGCCACCCGTCTTCTTCACGAGCCGGGAGATCAGATAGAGCGCTTCGTTCGGCAGGTTGGGCGAGGCGAGCACGAACGTTCGCTTGCCGGCCACCAGCGCGGCGGCGGCGGACACGGCGGCCTCCCACTCGGCGGTCGCCAGCGCTTCGCCCTGCCGGACCATCGGGTATTCCACGCGATCCTGGCGATTCATCCAGCGGTAGTCCAGCCGGCCCTCGTCGCACAGGAAGTACTGGTTCACGGCATCGTTGGCGCGCGGGCGGAGGCGCACGACCATGTTGTCGCGCGTCTCGATGATCATGTTGCATCCCTGCGAACAGCCCGGGCAGATGGACGCGGTGCGATCGACTTCCCACGCCCGCACCTTGTTGAGCGAATCCTTGGACAGGAGGGCGCCGACCGGACAGAGGTCGATGACGTTGCCGGCCCACGGGTGCGTGAGATCCTTGCCCTCGAACTTGCCGATGAGCGCGCGGTCGCCGCGTTCGCTCACGTTGAGGGCGGCGTCCTGGGCCACATCGCCCATGAACCGCACGCAGCGCGTGCAGAGAATGCAGCGATTGGCCACGTACATCACGTCGCCGCCGAAGTCCTCAACGGGATTGAACCGCTTGGGCTCGCGCAGCCGCCCCTCGGACCGGCCTTCCTGGAACGTGTAGTCCTGGAGCTCGCACTCGCCGGCCTGGTCGCAGATCGGACAGTCGAGCGGGTGGTTGATGAGCAGCATCTCGAGCACGCCCTTGCGCGCCTCGAGCGCCTTGGGGGAATGCACGTGCACCACCTGGCCCTCGCCCACCGTCGTGGCGCAGGAGGGGGCCAGCTTGGGCATCTTCTCGACCTCGACCAGGCACATGCGGCACACGCCGGCCACCGGGAGCCCCGGGTGGTAGCAGTAGTGCGGCACGAGCACGCCCGCCGCCTTGGCCGCTTCGAGAATCGACGTGCCCTCGGGGACGGAGACCGCCCGCCCTTCGATCGTCAGGTTGACCAACTTCGCATCGGGCATTTACACCACCGCCGGGACGTGATGGACCGTCTTCTTCTTGATGAGCGCCTCGAAGTCGCCGCGGAACTTCTTGATGCCCGACACCACGGGCACGGCGCACGAGTCGCTGAGCACGCAGATCGTCTTTCCGGTCATGTTGTCGGCGATGTCGAGCAGGGTGTCGAGGTCCTCGGCCGTACCGTCGCCGGCCACGATCCGATCGAGGATGCGCGTGGTCCACGCCGTGCCTTCGCGGCACTGCGTGCACTGGGCGCAACTCTCGTGGGCGAAGAAGCGCGCCGCCCGCGCGATCTGCTTGACCAGGTTCTGCGCGTCGTCGATCACGATCACGCCCCCCGAGCCGAGCATCGTGCCCTGGTCCACGAACCCCTCGTAGTCCATGAGGCTCGCCTCGGCTTCCTCCACCGTCTGGATGGGCACGGAGATGCCGCCGGGGATGATCGCCTTGAACCGGCGTCCCGGCCGCGGACCACCGCACAGATCGTAGAGGAAATCCTTGAACGGGAAGCCGAGCGTCACTTCGTAGTTGCCCGGCCGCTGCACGTTGCCACAGACCGAGAACAGCTTGGTGCCCGTGCTCTTGGGATTGTCGGCGCGCCCGAACTGCTTGTACCACGCGCCGCCGTGGTTGAGGATGTGGGGGATGGCGGCCAGCGTCTCGACGTTGTTGATCGTGGTCGGCTGCGCGAACACGCCCGACACCGCCGGGAAGGGCGGCTTGATGCGCGGATTGCCGCGCCGCCCCTCGATGGAGTTCATGAGCGCCGTCTCCTCACCGCAGATGTAGGCGCCCGCCCCCTTGTGCACGTAGACGTTGACCGTCTTGCCGGTGCCCATCGCGTTCTTGCCGAGGATGCCGGCGGCGTACGCTTCGACGAGCGCCGCTTCCATGCGGACGATGGGCTCGGTGAATTCGCCGCGGATGTAGATGTAGCAGGTCTCGGCGCCGATCGCGTAGGCGCCGATCGCGCAGCCCTCGATGAGGGCGTGCGGCGTCCAGCGCATGATCTCGCGGTCCTTGAACGTGCCCGGTTCCGATTCATCGGCGTTGCAGCACAGGTAGTGCGGCTTGCCGTCCCCCGGCTTCATGAACGACCATTTCACGCCCGTGGGGAATCCGGCGCCGCCGCGCCCGCGCAGGCCCGACTCCTTCACGATGTTGACGATCTCTGCCGGTTCCATGGCCAGCGCCTTGCGCAGCGCGGTGTAGCCCCCCCGCGTCTTCCAGCCGTCGAGCGAAACCGCCTCCCGGTCTCCGAAATACTTGGAGAGCAGCAGCGTCTCGCGAGCGTGCGGTGCGTGCGGATATCCCATTATTTCAAACCAGAGAGGATCTCGGGCACCTTCTCGGGCGTCACCGATTCCAGGAATTGCTCGTTGATCATCACCGGCGTCGCGAATCCGCAGGCGCCCAGGCACTCGACCTCGATCACCGTGAACCGTCCGTCCTGCGACGTGACGCCGAGCTCCTCGCACCCCGTATGGCGGAGGAAGGCGTCGCGCACGTCCTCGGCCCCGCACACGGCGCACGGCGAGGTGGTGCAGACCTGGATGAAGTGCCGTCCCACCGGGTGCTGGTGGTACATCGTGTAGAAGGTCACCACGCCCTTCACGTATGCGGGGGTGAGCTCCAGCACGGTGGCCACCTCGGCCATCCCTTCTTCGCTGATCCAGCCGCGGTCTTCCTGGACCATCCACAGGGCCGGCAGCAGCGCCGCCATCCTGGTCGGGTAGCGCGTGAACAGCTCGTCGAGCTGCCGGCGCCGATCGCCGACGAACACCGGCTGGTAGTGCTCCGCGTGGTGCCCGTGCGATGCGTCGGCGGGGGCGTCCACGCCGCCCATGTCTTGCGCGTTCACCGGCCGGAATCTCCTTCGAAGGTATGCTCGAGCAGGCGGGCCGTCATCGGTCGATCTCGCCCATGACGATGTCGATGCTCGCGTTGATGGCGATCACGTCCGACAGCAGGTGGCCCTCCACCATCTTCGGGATGGCGGACAGATTCACGAACGACGGAGGCCGGATGCGCCAGCGCACCGGCTTCGACGTGCCGTCGGACACCATGTAGTAGCCCTTCTCGCCCTTGGGACTCTCCACCGCCACGTAGCACTCGCCGGCCGGCGGCCGCGGACCTTCCATGACCTGCTTGAAGTGATGGATCATCGACTCCATGTCGCTCGTGGCCTTGCTCTTGGGCGGCAGGATCACGCGGTGGTCGTCGACGTTCACCGGGCCGTCGGGCAGCCGCCGGATGGCCTGCTCGAGGATCCGCACCGACTGGCGCAGCTCTTCCACGCGCACCAGATACCGGTCGTACACGTCGCCGCTCGTGCCCACCGGCACGTCGAAGTCGTACGTCTCGTAATCCAGATACGGGAAGTCGCGGCGGACGTCGTACGCCACGCCGGACGCCCGGAGCATCGGGCCCGAGAGGCCGTAGTTCATCGCCTCGTCGGCCGACATCGCCCCGAGGCCGACCGTGCGCCCCACCCACACCGCGTTCTTCGACAGCATCCGCTCGGCTTCGTCGATCGTCTTGGGGAAGCTCTTCACGAAGCCGGTGAGCTTGTCCATGAAGCCGTCGGGGATGTCGGCGCCCATGCCGCCGACGCGGGTCAGCGACGTCGTGAGCCGGGCGCCGATCCACATCTCGATCAACTCGTACACCCGTTCGCGCTCCTGGAACAGCCAGAGGAACGGCGTGAACGCGCCGATGTCGATGCAGGTGGTGCCCCACCAGACGAGGTGCGAGATGATCCGCGACAGCTCCATCGCGATCACCCGGAGCACCGTGCAGCGTTCCGTGATCTCGATCCCGAACAGCCGCTCGGCGCCGAGCACGAAGGCGACGTTGTTGCCCGGGGAGTTGAGGTAGTCCTCGCGATCCGTCCACGGGATGATCTGATTGTACTGGCGATATTCGCCGATCTTCTCGAAGCCGCAGTGCAGGTACCCGATGTGCGGAATGCAACGCACCACGGTCTCGCCGTCGAGTTCGAGCACCAGCCGGAGCACGCCGTGCGTGGCCGGGTGCTGCGGACCGATGTTGATGAGCATGTGCTCGCCGGCGAGATCGGGCTCCATCGCCTCGGGCGCTTCCATGGCCACGGCGTTGCCCCGGTCGTCGGTCACCAGGGGCACCCGCACCGGACGGCCCTGCGCATCGAGGCCCGTGGTCGAGAGTTCGACTTCCACCGTACGCTTGGTCGTTGGCATGGCGCGCTATTCCCCCGCCTGCTCGCCGCCGCTCAGGCGGCGCCGCATTTCCTGCGGGAGGTCCTCGAACGCGTCGGCGATCGACAGCTCTTCCATCGAGTAGCGGGCTTCGGGATTGGCCGCCAGCGCCTGCCGGAGCTGCTCCGACCGGCTGAACCGGCCCCGCAGCGGGAAGTCCTTCCGGAGGGGGAACCCTTCGCGGTATCCCTCCCACATCAGAATGCGGCGCAGATCGGGGTGGCCGCGAAACGCGATGCCGAACATGTCGTAGCACTCGCGCTCCAGCCAATCCGCTCCCTTGTACACGTCCCAGACGCTGGACACGGCGAGCGGTTCGCCCCGGGTCAGCTCCACCTTGAGCCGCAGGAACCGCCGGTACACGATGGAGCGCAGGTGCCACACCACCTCGATCGGCTGCTCGGGGTCGCGGAACTCCACCGCCGTCACGTCGGAGAGGTACTCGTACTGCTGCGACGGATCGTCGTGCAGCCAGCGCACGATGTCGAGCAGGGAGGCGTCGGCGACGACGACGTTGGTCTCGCCGCGCACCACGTGCACGCGGCGCACCGCGTCACCGAAGCGCGCCTGCAACGCCGCGGCCGACGGATTGGCGTCGCCGCCGGCCAACGCCACATGGTGCGGGGTGGCGGGCGACGGCGCGCCGGCGCCGAGGGCGCTGCCGGCCACCAGGGGCGTGAACGGCGCGCTCACAGGCCCGACCGGGTCTGGTGGACCGAATTCCCGAACGGCTCCGACAGTTCGTCGATCAGCGACGGCGGGATGTAGAGCTGGCTCTTGGGGTCGGGCTCCATCTCGTTGCGGAGCGTCTTGTCGGCCGCGCGCTCCTTCTTGACCTTCTCCTGGAGGAGCATGATCCCGTAGATCAGGCCTTCCGGCCGCGGCGGGCACCCGGGGACGTACACGTCCACCGGAATGATGGTGTCGATGCCCTGCACCACCGCATAGTTGTCGAACATCCCGCCCGACGACGCGCAGGCGCCCATGGAGATCGCCCACTTGGGCTGCGGCATCTGCTGCCAGATGCGACGCAGCACGGGCGCCAGCTTGAACGGCACACGGCCGGCGCAGATCAGCACGTCGGCCTGGCGCGGGGAGAAGCTCATCCGCTCCATGCCGAACCGCGCGAGGTCGAAGTCGCTCGCGGCGCTGGCCATGAATTCGATGGCGCAGCACGCGGTGCCGAACGGCATTGGCCAGAGCGAGCTGGCGCGGGCCCAGTTGACGAGAAAGTCGAGCTTCGTGGCCACCCAGCCTTCCTGTGAGGCCGGATTGTACGACACGGTCGACTCCGGGCGCGGGGTCAGTCCCATTGCAGGGCACCCTTCTTCCAGACGTAGAGGAAACCGACGAGGAGAATGGCCATGAACACCAGCATCTCCCCGAGGCCGAAGAACGAGATCTGTCCTGCCGGACAGGCGCCGCCCACGAGGGGCACCGCGCACGACAGTTCGCGGAAGTTCGCACCCCACGGAATCATGAACACGGTCTCGATGTCGAAGATGATGAAGAGCACCGCGACCATGTAGAACTTGACCGAGAATCGCTCACGGGCGTCGCCCAGCGGCGGCATGCCGGATTCGTACGCGGCCTGTTTGACCGGCGTCGGGCGCGGACGCAGCGTGAGATGGGAGAGCCCCAGCATCACCACCGCGTTGACGATGGCGAAGCCGAGCAGGAGCAGGACGGGGAAATACGTGCGTTCCATGGCGCTCCAGACTTCGTGAAAACTTTCACTAGCTCCAGCGCGGAAAAGTTATCCAGCGTGTTGGCGGGGGTCAACCGGATTCCTCACGTCCCGCCGACACGCTTGGCGCGTGTGGCGTGGGTGGATACATTCCGGCGCGCGGCCAGCCGTCCCCGCCCCCACCGCCACCCTCTCTCGGGCCCCTCATGAGCATCATGTCCGATCGCTGGATCACCCGCATGGCCAAGGAACACGGGATGATCGAGCCCTTCGAAGACCGCCAGGTGCGCGCCGGCGTCATCTCCTATGGCGTCAGCTCGTACGGCTACGACATGCGCGTGGCGCGGGAGTTCCGGATCTTCACGAACGTGCTGAACTCGATCGTGGATCCCAAGGACTTCGATCCCAAGAGCTTCGTGGAGTTCGAGGGGGACGTCTGCATCGTCCCGCCCAACTCGTTTGCCCTGGCCCGCTCGGTGGAGTACTTCCGCATCCCGAGGAACATCCTCACGGTGACGGTGGGCAAGTCCACCTACGCCCGGTGCGGCATCATCACCAACGTCACGCCCTTCGAGCCGGAATGGGAGGGATTCGTGACCCTGGAGATCTCGAACACCACGCCGCTCCCCGCCAAGATCTACGCCAATGAGGGGATCGCCCAGGTGCTCTTCTTCAAGGGCGAAGAGGAGCCCGAGATCTCCTACAAGGACAAGAAGGGCAAGTACCAGGGGCAGCATGGGGTGACGCTGCCGCGGCTCTGATCCGTCGCGTCAGCCCGCGCCGCCCACCGCCTTCTCCGGGCGCTCGGTCACCACGGCGCCCAGATAGTCGCGGTTCATCCGCGCGATGAAGTCGATGCTGATGCCCTTGGGACACGCTTCCTGGCACTCGCCGAACAGGGTGCACCCGCCGAAGTTCTCGAGATCCATCTGCGCCACCATCCGCAGGGCGCGCCGGTAGCGCTCCGGCTGCCCCTGGGGCAACAGCCCGAGATGTGAGATCTTGGCGGCCGTGAACAGCGATGCCGAGCCGTTGGGGCACGCTGCCACGCAGGCGCCGCAGCCGATGCAGGCCGCGGCGTCCATCGCCTCATCGGCGTCCTGCTTGGATACCGGAATCGCGTTCGCGTCCTGGGCGGCGCCCGTGGGCGCGCTGATGAACCCTCCCGCCTGGATGATCCGGTCGAAGGCGCTGCGATCCACCACCAGATCCTTCACGACGTGGAACGCCCGGGCCCGCCACGGCTCGATCCACAACTCGTCGCCGTCCTTGAAATGCCGCATGTGCAGCTGGCAGGTAGTGGTCATCTTCATCGGCCCATGCGCCACGCCGTTCACCACCATGCCACACATGCCGCAGATCCCCTCGCGACAGTCGTGATCGAACGCGATCGGCACCTGGCCCTGGGCGATGAGTCCCTCGTTCACCACGTCGAGCATCTCGAGGAACGACATGTCGGGGCTGACGTCGGGCGCTTCATATCGCTCGAACCGCCCTCCGGCATTGGCCGCCGGCTGCCGCCATACGTGAAGGGTGAGTCTCACTTATAGCTCCGTGTGGCCAGGTGCACGTTGTCGAATGCCAGCGGTTCCTTGTGGAGCGCCGGCGCCTTCCCGTCGCCCTGGTACTCCCAGGCCGCCACGTACGCGAAGTGCTCGTCGTCGCGCTTGGCCTCGCCGTCCGCCGTCTGATGCTCCACGCGAAAGTGGCCGCCGCACGACTCTTCCCGGTGGAGCGCGTCGGTGCACATCAGCTCGGCGAGTTCGAAGAAATCGGCCACGCGCCCCGCATGCTCCAGCGACTGATTCAACTCCACGCCCGTGCCCGGCACCGTGACGTTGCGCCAGAACTCCTCGCGGAGCTTGGGGATCTCGGCCAGCGCATGCTTGAGCCCGTCGGCGCTGCGCGCCATGCCGCAGTACTCCCACATGAGCTTGCCCAGCTCGCGGTGGAACGAGGTGACCGAGCGCTTCCCGTTCACCGACAGCAGGCGCTTGGTGCGCTCGGTCACGGCCGTCTCGGCGGCGCGGACCTCGGGATGATCGGGCGTGATCGGCTCGAGTTTGTTGGACCCCAGGTAGTCGCCGATCGTGAGCGGGATGACGAAATACCCGTCGGCAAGCCCCTGCATCAGCGCGCTTGCGCCGAGGCGGTTGGCGCCGTGGTCGGAGAAGTTCGCTTCGCCGATCACGTGGAGGCCGGGGATGGTGCTCATCAGATTGTAGTCCACCCACAGCCCGCCCATGGTGTAGTGGACGGCGGGATAGATGCGCATCGGCACCTTGTACGGATTCTCGCCGGTGATCCGTTCGTACATCTCGAACAGATTGCCATAGCGCTCGGCGATCAGGTCCTGGCCAAGCCGCGCGATGGCGTCGGCGAAGTCGAGGTAGACGCCTCGACCGCCCGGCCCCACGCCGCGCCCTTCGTCGCACACTTCCTTGGCCGCGCGCGACGAGATGTCGCGCGGCGACAGATTCCCGAAGCTCGGATACTTCCGTTCGAGATAATAGTCGCGCTCCGCCTCGGGAATCTGGCCCGGCGCGCGCGTGTCGCCGGCCTTCTTGGGCACCCAGACGCGCCCGTCGTTGCGCAGCGACTCGCTCATCAGCGTGAGCTTGGACTGGTGCTCGCCGCTCACCGGGATGCAGGTGGGATGGATCTGCGTGTAACAGGGGTTGGCGAACGCCGCCCCGCGCTTGTAGGCGCGCCAGGCGGCGGTCACGTTCGACCCCTTGGCGTTGGTGGACAGGAAGAACACGTTGCCGTACCCGCCGGTGCCCAGCACCACGGCGTCGGCGAGGTGGCTCTCGATCTTGCCCGTGACGAGGTCGCGCACCACGATGCCCCGCGCCCGCCCGTCGACGACGATCACGTCGAGCATCTCGGTGCGCGGATACATCGTCACGCCGCCCTTGGCGATCTCCTTTTCCAGCGCCTGATACGCGCCCAGGAGCAGTTGCTGCCCCGTCTGCCCGCGCGCATAGAACGTGCGCGAGACCTGCGCCCCGCCGAACGACCGGTTGGTGAGCAGCCCGCCATACTCGCGCGCGAACGGCACGCCCTGCGCCACGCACTGGTCGATGATCTGCACGCTCACCTGCGCCAGCCGGTATACGTTGGACTCGCGCGACCGGAAGTCGCCGCCCTTGACCGTGTCGTAGAACAGGCGCCAGATGCTGTCGCCGTCGTTGGGATAGTTCTTGGCGGCGTTGATGCCGCCCTGGGCGGCGATGCTGTGGGCCCGCCGCGGCGAGTCCTGGAAGCAGAAGTTCTTGACGTTGTACCCCAGCTCGCTCATCGAAGCGGCGGCCGAGGCGCCGGCGAGCCCCGAGCCGACCACGATGACCGTGTACTTTCGCTTGTTGGCGGGGTTCACGAGCTTCATGTCGAACTTGTGCTTGTCCCACGCCTCGGCGACCGGTCCCGAGGGGGTGCGCGACTTGAGTTCCATGGCTAGTGCACGATGCCGGCGATGACGCCGAGCGGAACGAGGGTGAAGCCGAGCCAGACCGCGATCGCCACGGCGGCCGCGATGCGCCGATGCAGCGGATGCTCCGACGGGCGCGCCACGCCCAGGGTGCGCAACGAACTCCACGCGCCGTGGAACAGGTGCAGCCCCAGGAACGCCATCGACAGGAGGTAGAACCCCGATACCCACCAGATGCGGAAGCTGGCCACGACGTCGCCGTAGATGTCATGCCGCCCCGCGGCGTCGGTGGTGTGGAACACCCCCGCCGGGTCGATCGTCCCCACCGTGAAGTGCAGGATGTGGAACACGATGAATGCCAGCAGCAACACCCCGCCCCACCGCATGGTGCGCGAGGCCAGCGTGGAGACCTGCGCCTGGCGCATGCGGTAGTCCACCGGCCGCGCGGCGTGAGCCCGCTGCGTGAGCTGCCAGGCCATCAGCACGTGGAGGAGCACCGCGGCCACGAGCACGGCGCGAGCCACCCAGAGCACTTCGGCGAGCGGCCCGTGGAGCAGCGCGGCGTATGCG
The DNA here is from genome assembly GCA_035533755.1 of Gemmatimonadaceae bacterium. Classification (NCBI taxonomy): domain Bacteria; kingdom Pseudomonadati; phylum Gemmatimonadota; class Gemmatimonadia; order Gemmatimonadales; family Gemmatimonadaceae; species Gemmatimonadaceae bacterium. The sequence continues at coordinate 223,300 of DATLTC010000009.1, read as the reverse complement.
TCGAACTTGTCCTGACCGATGAAGACCTGGAGGTTGCCCACCATGTGCAGCACCACGAAGGCGATACCGATCAGCCCCGTGACCGCCATGATGATCTTCTTCCCGATTGTGGACCGGTACAGATTGACGAACCAGCTCATCGTGATCGGAAGTTCGGGTGGGGAACGCCGGAACGCGCGATGCGGGAAGTGGACCGGTTGGTCCGCCTTCCCGCATCGCGTGATCCGCTCATAGTTTGACCGCGCTCATCGGTTCGCGTACCGCGTCGGCGCTCTTGGCCAACGCCGCGCGCTCCTCCGACGTGAGTTCCACCTCGAGCACGCGCTCGATGCCCTTGCGTCCCAGCTTGCAGGGCACGCCGAGGAAGATGCCCTTCTGGCCGTACTCGCCCTCGAGCCACGCCGCGCAGGGCAGGATGCGCTTCTCGTCATTCACGATCGCTTCGGCCATCTGGACGGCGCCCGACGACGGCGCGTAGTACGCCGAACCGGTCTTGAGGTACTTCACGATCTCGGCCCCGCCGGCGCGCGTCCGCTCGACGATCGCGTCGAGCTTGCTGCGGTCGATGAGCTGCGTGACCGGAATGCCGCTCACCGTGGTGTACGAGATCAGCGGTACCATCGTGTCGCCGTGGCCGCCGAGGACCATCGCCTGGATGTCGCGCACCGAGATGTCCAGCGCTTCGGCCAGGAACGCGCGGTAGCGCGCCGTGTCGAGCACCCCCGCCATGCCGATCACCCGCTGCCGCGGGAAGCCCGTGACTTCCTTGGCCACGTAGCACATCACGTCGAGCGGATTGGACACGACGATGATGATCGCATTGGGCGACGTCTTCTTGATCTGTTCGCTCACCGACTTCACGATGCCGGCGTTGGTGTTCAGCAAATCGTCGCGCGACATCCCGGGCTTGCGGGCGATGCCGGCGGTGATGATGACGATGTCCGAATCGGCGGTATCGTCGTAGTTGTTGGTGCCGATGACACGGGTGTCGAATCCTTCAATGGGAGCCGACTCCCACTGGTCAAGACCCTTGCCCTGTGGAATGCCCTCGACCACGTCCACCATCACGACCGTGCGGGCGAGTTGCTTCTCTGCAACGCGTTGGGCGGTCGTCGCGCCGACGTTGCCTGCGCCGACCACCGTGATCTTGTTGACCATGAGTCCATCGCGGAAGAAGAAGTAGTGAACAGCCAAAGAAAAGTATTCCGCTGCCCGAGTGCGAGCAACGCTCCCGGCAGATCCGTTGTGCCGGGAGCGGACCGCCGAGCACGCGCGCCACGCGGCATCGGGGTCTCGCGCGCGACGCACGAAGGGGACCCAGCAGGTCCCCATTGCATCGTGCCGCCCGTGCGCGACGCCATGGCGGCGCGTGCCGTGCCGTCCGGCCTGGCTAACCCCCGACCTGCGACAACGCCCGGAGCCCGCCGATCTGCATCTGCAGCAACGCGTGCTCCTTGGGCTTCTCGGCCAGCGCCCGGCGGAAGAACGGCTCCAATGGCTCGCCGGCGCGCAGCGGGGTGCGCAGGTCCACTTCGTGGTCGCCGAACAGGCAGGTGCGCAACCGCCCATCGGCGGTGAGGCGGACGCGGTTGCAGGAGCCGCAATACGTGTGCGACATCGGCGTGATGACGCCGATCGACCCGGCGGCGCCCGGCAGACGGTAGTACACCGCCGGACCATTGCCGCGCGCGGGCCCCGGAGCCGCCGCCAGTTCGCCCAGCGTGCGAAGGCGCACCAGCAGCTCGTCGCTCGGGACCACGTGCTCCCAGGTGAGGTCGCGCATGTCTCCCACGGGCATCAGCTCGATGAATCGCACGTGCCACGGATGCTCCAGCGTGAGACGCGCGAAATCCTCCACCTCGTCGTCGTTCACGCCGCGCATGACCACGACGTTGATCTTGATGGGATCGAGCCCCGCGTCCTGCGCCGCCGTGGCCGCCGCCACCGGATCGAACCCGAGGTTCCGCCGCGCGATGGCCGCGATCCGGTCGGGACGCAGACTGTCGGCGCTGATGTTGACGCGGTCCAGTCCCACCTCGCGCAGCCGGGCGCCGAGCGCGCCCAGGCGCACGCCGTTGGTGGAGAGCGCGATGTCTTCGATGCCCGGCACGGCCCTGAGCATCCGAACGAGTTGGTCGAGGTCGGGCCGAATCGTGGGCTCGCCGCCGGTGATGCGCAGCCGGCGCAGCCCGAGCGGCGCGAGCTGTCGAACCGTCTCGGCGATCTCCTCGTACGAGAGGATCTCCGTCTTGGGCAGCCACTGCAGTCCCTCGGCGGGCATGCAGTACAGGCACCGGAAGTTGCACCGGTCGGTGACCGAGATCCGCAGGTACTCGATGCTGCGGCCGAACTGATCGCGCAGCGCCTCGCTCATCGCGCCTGCTCCGCGGGCTGCGCCAGGCCCGTTCCGGCGTGCACCCACTCCCGCGTGCCGTCGGCGTAGTGCTCGCGCTTCCAGATGGGAAGCCGGCGCTTGATCTCCTCGATCACGTGGCGCGAGGCGTCGTATGCCGCGCCGCGGTGCGCGTGTCCCACGGCGATCACCACGCTCGCCTCGCCCAGCCCCAGGGTGCCCAACCGGTGTTCCACCACCGCGCGCGCGCCGGGAAACCGGGCGCCCGTCTCGCGAAGGATGTCGGCCAACTCGCGCTCGGCCATCTCGCGGTACGCCGTATACTCGATGCCGCGAACGCCGCGCCCACCGTTCGTATCGCGCACGGCGCCCACGAAGAGCACGGCCGCGCCATGGGCGGGGTCCGAGGCTTCGGCGAGCAGCGCTGAGGGATCGAGCGGACGGTCCACGATCGCGCCTCGCATCATCCCCCCGCCACCGGAGGGATGATCGCCACTTCATCGGCCGCCGTGACCGGGGTGCCCAGGCCGGCGTAGCGCTGGTTCACGGCCACGAGGGGAGCCGGCGGAAGCCGGTGCGCGCCGGGCCGGCGTCGCAAGGCGTCGAGCAGCTCGCGCACGGTGGATCCGTCGGGGAGGTCCAGCCGGATCTCCGGACCACCGAGAACGTCGGCATAGGAGGCGAAGAGCAGCACGCGCACGGTCATGGGGCGAATGCTATGCGAAGAGGGGACCGGAGGAAAGCACGACACGGTGTCGGCTTGGCCGCGAGCGCTCGGCAGCAGTTGTCCAAACAAAACGCCCCGGCGTCAGACGCCGGGGCGGTAAGGGAACCCGGGATCGGGTCAGGCCTTGGAGACCTCGATCGAGTCGGTATCGTCTTCGATGTCCTCGATGTCCAGATCGGCCACCAGAGCGCGCAACTCCTTGGAGGGCTTGAACACCGGCACTGGGCGGGCGGACACTTCGACGGGAGATCCGGTGCGCGGATTGCGCGCCATCCGGGTCTTGCGATGGCGAATCTTGAAGGTGCCGAACCCGCGGACTTCGATGTTTTTCTGATCGTGCAGCGCGTCTTTAATGGCTTCGAGAAAGGCGTCGACGACGCGAGCGCAGTCCTTCTTCGAGATCATCGGCCCGGCAGTCCGGGCGATCTGCGCCGTTACATGCTCGACCAGATCGGCTTTGGTCATTGAAGAGCCTCGGGGTCAGGCGCTCTGAGGCTTGAGCGCTCCCCGAACTTATGGCCGTTAAGTGTTGTGTGTCAAGAGGTTGTGGGCTTTCAGACGCCGGAATTGCGGACCACGTCCATGAATTGGTCGAACAATGGCCTGGCGTCATGGGGGCCTGGAGCCGCCTCGGGGTGATATTGCACCGCAAAAATCGGTAACTCCTTGTGGCGCAAGCCCTCTATGCTCCCGTCATTGAGATTGACGTGCGTGACCTCCAGCGCCGGCGCGCCAGGAATGCCCCGTTCGTCTCCCGCCACCGCAAACCCATGGTTCTGGGACGTGATGAGGACGTGTCCCGTGGCCACGGCCCTGACCGGATGGTTTCCGCCCCTGTGGCCATAGGCCATCTTCTCGGTCCTGGCGCCGAACGTCAGCGCCAGGATCTGATGTCCGAGGCAGATCCCGAAGATCGGCACGCCCGCCGCGGCGATCTTGCGAACCGTTGCGGGCGCGTAGGTCACGGCCGCCGGATCGCCCGGCCCGTTGGCGAGGAAGATCCCGTCCGGTTGGAGTTCGAGCGCCATCTCGGCCGGCGTCTCCGCGGGGAGCACCGTGACCCGACAATCATGCGCCTCGAACAGGCGGAGGATGTTCCGTTTGATGCCGTAGTCGTACGCCACGATGTGGTTGGACGCGGCGGGATTGCCCCAGGTATACGGCTCGCGGGTCGTGACGCGAGATGCCAGGTCCAGGCCTTCCATGGACGGGCACGCCTCGAGCTCGGCGCGCGCGTCGTCGGTGGGCGCGTCGCCGGCCCCGATCACGCCGCGCATCACGCCCACGGTTCTCAGGTGCCGAGTGAGGCGGCGCGTATCAACGTCTTCGAGAATCGGAACTTGGGCTCGCCCCAGCCACCCGGCCAGATCGCCATCGGCGCGCCAGCTCGAGTACTCGTTGGACAGTTCGCGCACGATGACGCCGGCCACCTGCACGCCGGCCGACTCCGGGTCTTCCTCATTGATGCCGTAGTTGCCGATCATCGGCGCCGTCATGACGACGATCTGGCCGCGATACGACGGATCGGTGAAGACTTCCTGGTAGCCGCTCATGTTGGTCGTGAACACGACCTCAGCCACCGTCGTGGGAGCGTCGGTGCGCAGCGCGCCGTGAAAAAGGGTTCCGTCCTCGAGGAGGAGGAACCCTGGTTGGTGCCGTGTGAGTGTCACCTGCGCGTCAGGGCTTCTTGGTGCCTGAAGGGGCGGCGGGAGGCGTCTTCGCGGCCGGCGCTGCCGGCTGCGTGGTGGCCGGCGCGGTCTGCAGCGGGATGGCGCCACCGCCGGTGGTCACCGGTGGCGGGGCGGCAGGCGGCGTCTGGAAGGTGTTGTCCAGCACCGACTGCGGCGTGGTGCTCCGCGAGGACGCGAGCGACAGCATGAACGCCAGGGCGAGGAACAGCCCTCCGCCCCACCACGATGTCTTGGTCAGCAGGTTGCCTGCCTGGCGGCTGCCGAAGATGGCATCCGCCGAGCTGCTCGCGCCGCCGAATGTGGCCGCCATGCCGCCGCCCTGCCCGCTCTGGAGCAGGATGGCCGCGAGGAGGACCAGACTATCGATGACGAGGAGAACCAGGAGAATCGAGTACAGCATTGGTATGCGGAGATGGAGAATGGAATCTGTCGTAAGCTCTAAATATCACGACACTTACGACCGTGCGTCAAGTCCGCGGGCCAAATTCCCCGCCTTCACCCGGCGTTCACCACCGCTTGCCAGGACTCCGGGTTGAGACTGGCGCCACCGACAAGCAATCCGTCCACACCGTCGGCGCCCAGGAGGCTCGCGGCGTTGGCGGGGCTCACGCTGCCGCCGTACAGGATCGGCACGCGCATCCGGGCGCCCAGCTTTGCCACCTCCGAGCGCAGCACCGTGTGGACCGCGGCGGCGTCGTCCGGCGTGGCGTTGCGTCCGGTCCCGATGGCCCATACGGGCTCGTAGGCGAGCACCAACTGGTCGAGTTGCGCGGCTGCCAGCTTGCTCACGCCCACGCGCAGCTGCCGCAGCACGACGGAGTCGGTGTGCCCGGCCTGGCGCTCGTCGAGCGTTTCGCCCACGCACAGCACGGGCGTCAATCCGTGCGCCAGGGCCAGCGCGCACTTGTCCGCCGTGGCCTGGTCGGTCTCGCCGAACACGTGGCGCCGCTCGGAGTGGCCCACGAGCACGCACGTGGCGCCGGCGTCGCGTGCGATCGGCGCCGAGTTCTCGCCGGTGAACGCGCCCTTCTCCGCCGCGGCGATGTTCTGCACGCCGAACCAGAGGTCGGCTCGCGCGCCGGCCGCGGCGCGCGCAGCGGCGAAGGCGAGCGCCGAAGGAAAGAACATCACGGTGCGATCGTCGCGCGCCGGGTACGCGGCGATGAACGTCTGCATGAAGGCGCGCGCCTCGGTGGGCCCGAGGTTGAGTTTCCAGTTGGCGGCGAAGATCGGCGCTTGCATCAGGCGTCGTCGAGCGCGGCGACGCCGGGGAGCGTCTTGCCTTCGAGAAATTCCAGCGCCGCGCCGCCGCCGGTGGACACGTGGCTCATGCGCGACGACAAGCCGGCCTGGTCGACGGCGGCCGCGGAATCGCCGCCGCCGACGATCGTGGTTGCGCCGGTGGCGGTGGCGTCGGCCATGGCGCGCGCCACGGCGGTGGTGCCGGCATCGAACGGCGGTGTTTCGAATACGCCCATCGGGCCGTTCCAGAGGATGGTCCGGGCGGTGGCGATGGCCCGCGCGTACGACTTCGCGGTGTCGGGGCCGATGTCGAGCATCGCCTCGCCTGCGGGGATGGCGTCGCGCTTGACGGCGTGGGCCTTGCCGGGTTCGCGCATGGACGGCGCGACGGTGGCGTCGTGCGGCAGGATGATGCGCGTGCCGGCGCGCTCGAGCAGATCGCGGGCCATGTCCACGCGATCGTCCTCCACCAGCGACGTGCCGGTCTCGAAGCCCAGCGCCTTGTAGAACGTGCACGCCATGGCGCCGCCGATGAGCAGCGCGTCCACTTTGGGGAGCAAGGCCTCGACGACGTCGATCTTGCCCGAGATCTTGCTGCCGCCGAGGATGGCGATGAACGGCCGCGTGGGATCGGCGAGGGCGGCGCCCAGGTACTGCAGTTCGCGTTCCATGAGCAGGCCGGCCACGCCCGGCCTGAGGTACCGCGCCACGCCCTCGGTGGAGGCGTGCGCGCGGTGGGCGCTGCCGAAGGCGTCGTTCACGTAGAAGTCGCCGAGTTCGGCCATCTTTCGGGCCACCGCATCGTCGTTCTTCTCCTCGCCGGCAAAGAACCGCGTGTTCTCGAGCAGCACGACGTCTGCGGCCGGGTCGCGCGTCGCGGCCACGGCGTCGGGGCCCAGGGTGGCGTCCACGAACACGACCCGCTGCCCGGGCAGCAACTCGGCGAGGCGCGCCTGCACGGCCCGCAACGAGTACTTCGCGTCGGGCTTGCCCTTGGGCCGACCGAGGTGCGACAGCAGCACCACGCGGGCGCCGCGCTGGCGCAGCAGTTGGATGGTGGGGAGCGCGGCGCGGATGCGGGTGTCGTCGGTGATGCGCCCCTGATCGTCGAACGGCACGTTGAAGTCCACGCGCACCAGCGCGCGACGACCCTGAACTTGGGCGTCCGGCAGGTCGCGTACGGTTTTCTTGTTCACGCCGGGCTCACAGCTTCTGGGCGACGAGCCGCAACAGGTCCACGCAGCGGGCGGCGTAGCCCCATTCGTTGTCGTACCATCCGCACACCTTGACGAGCCCGCCGTCGATCACCGCCGTGGTCTTGGCGTCGAAGATGCACGAGTGGGGATTGCCGACGTAGTCCACGCTCACCAGTTCCTCCTCGGTGTACTGCAGGATGCCCTTGAGCGGGCCGGCGGCGGCGGCCTTGAAGGCGGCGTTCACGGCGTCCACCGTGGTCGGCTTCTCGGTGACGACCACGAGGTCGGTGAGCGAAACGTCGGGCGTGGGCACGCGCACGGCGATGCCGTCGATCTTGCCCTTGAGTTCCGGGATCACCAGCGCCGTGGCCTTGGCGGCGCCGGTGGTGGTGGGAATGATGGAGACCGCGGCCGCGCGGGCGCGGCGCAGATCCTTGTGCGGCAGGTCGAGGATGTTCTGGTCGTTGGTGTAGCTGTGGACCGTGGTCATGCTGCCGCGCACGAAGCCGAAGTTGTCGCGAATCACCTTCACCATCGGCACCAGGCAGTTGGTGGTGCACGACGCATTGGAGATGATGTGGTGCTTGGCGGCATCGTACTTGTCGTGGTTCACCCCCATCACGAGGGTGATGTCCTCGCCGGTGGCGGGCGCGGAGATCACCACCTTGCGGGCGCCGCCGTCGATGTGCTTGTGCGCGTCGGCGGCCTTGGTGAACCGGCCGGTGGACTCGAGGACGATGTCCACACCCAGCGCCTTCCACGGCAGCTTGGCGGGATCCTTCTCGGCCAGCACCTTCACCGTGTGGCCGTCCACGGTGATCGCGTCGGCGCTGGCGGTCACCGTGCCGTCGTAGGTGCCGTGCACCGAGTCGTACTTGAACAGGTGCGCCAGCGTGCGGGTATCCGTCAGGTCGTTGACGGCCACGAACTCGAGGTCGGTCACGCCCTGCAGCTTCGCCGCCCGCAGCACCTGGCGTCCAATGCGGCCGAAGCCGTTGATGCCCACACGAATCGCCATCGTCGTCTCCCATGTCGGTTACCGGTCGCCCACCGCGGGCGCCCGGCCGAAGGTCACAAAACTGATAACGCGTGCGCCGGCCGCGTGCAGGGCGGCGGCACATGCATTGAGAGTGGCGGCGGTCGTCACCACGTCGTCCACGAGCACGACGTGCGATCGTCGCAGCGCGGCACGCGCCACCTCTGGCGCGCCGAACGCGCCTGAAACGTTCACCAGGCGCTGCTCCGGTGTCAATCGTGTCTGGGTCGTGGTGTGGCGGATGCGTTCCACGGCGTGCGCCCACACGGGGACGTCCCAATGCACCGCCAGCGCGCGCGCCAGGCGTTCGCTCTGATTGTACCCGCGTTCGCGCTCGCGGCCGGCGGCGAGCGGCACCGGCACCAGGGCCGCCCGCTCGCGCACCACGTCGGCCGGCCACGGGATCCGCGCCATGCGGTCCGCCATCCCGGCGGCCACGGCGTGCCACCCGCGGTACTTGAGGGCGTACACGATGGCTTGGCCGGTGCCCCGGTGCACCCAGGCCACCGACCGGGCGGCGCGCACGAACGGGGGCAGGAGTTCGCACCAGGCGCACTCGGGTCGCGTGCGCGGATGCCCGCATCGCGGGCAGAGGGGGTGCGGCAGCAGCGCCAGCCGCGACCAGCACCGCCCGCAGACGATGCCCGGCTCCCCGGCGTCGAGTGGGCGCGCGCACGCGGCGCACACGAGCGGCAACAACAGATCGCGCAGGGCGTGGGCCGCTCCGCGCGCGCGCCTGCTCAGCGGCCCGGGGTCACCGTCGCCCACATCAGGGCCCGGTCCGGCGCGACGCCGAACCAGCGTTCGAAGGCGCACGCGCCCTGCTCCACCAGCATGCGCAGGCCGTCGTCCGCGCGGTGGCCGCGCGCCGCAGCCGATCGAACCAGCGGGGTGCGTCCGGGGCGGTACACGAGATCGAGCACGGCAGCGTCGGGAAGCAGCGCATCGAGCGGGAACGGCAGGGAGTCGTCGGCGAGTCCGATCGCCGTGGCGTTGACGACGAGGGCGGCGCCGGACACCGCGTCCTCGGCAGACCGGACCACCTGCGTGACGCCGGCAAAGCGTGCCGCCAGGTGGTGCGCCCGGTCCACCGTGCGATTGTACAGCCGCGCGCGGCAGCCGTCCCATCGTTCGATTGCGGCGAGAACCGCCGCCGCGGCGCCGCCGGCGCCCACCACGCCGATCTCCGCGCCCGAGGGCGCTCCGCCCATGAGGGCGCGCACCGCGGCGTCGAAGCCATCGACGTCGGTGTTGTCGCCCACGAGCACGTTCCCGTCGGTCCAGAAGGTGTTGACGGCGCCCGTGCGCTCGGCCAGCGGCGCGAGACGCGCGCAACGCGCGGCGACGTGCGTCTTGTGGGGGATGGTCACATTGCCCGCCGCCCCCTGGGCGATCAGCGCCTCGAGCACGGCGTCGAGGTCGGCGGGAGCCACGTCCAGCGGCTCATAGACCAGCGGGATGCCGGCGGCGCGCAGCGCGGCGTTCTGGAACCGGGGAGAGAGCGAATGGCCCACCGGGTGCCCCAGCAGCACCAGCCGCCCGGGACGCGGATTCACGCCGGTCCCGAGCCGTGTTCAGCCGCGACGCGATCGAGGACCAGCAGCACCTCGCGCTCCAGCTCGTCCGCGGTGGCGCGGTACACGTCGAGTTCGCCACCCATCGGGTCGTTCACCGGACGGGCCTGCGTGCCGCGCGACGCGTACGCGGTGAGCAGGTGGCCCTTGCCCGCGCCGCCCAGCGCCTCGATGCGTTCCAGGTGATGGGGTCCCATGGCCAGCACGAGATCGGCCGACTGCACGAGATCACGATCGAGCTGCCGCGACCGATGCGCGTTCAAGTCGAGCCCGCGTTCCAGGCCCACGAGCAGGGCGCCATCGGACGCCGACGCACCGTCCCACGCGCTCGTGCCGGCGCTGGCCACGTCGATGTCCACGATGCCGCGCTCGATGGTCAGCTTGCGGGCGATGGCTTCGGCCAGCGCGCTGCGGCAGGTATTGCCGGTGCACACGAACAGGATGCGCACGGCTCAAGCGTCTCCGATGAGTGTGGGAACGCTCTCCCTGAGCACGCGGGCCGGAATGGCGCCCGGACGGATCACGCGCGGATGACGACCCATGCAGTCCACCACGGTTGACGGCGGCGAGGGCGCGAGGCGACCGCCGTCGAGGACGCGGAGATCGCCCCGGGCCACGGCCTCGCCCCACTGGGCCAGAATCTCCCCCGCGGTGGTGGCCGGCGGAACCCCCGGGCGGTTGGCGCTCGTTGAAGTCATGGCGTCGCCGTGGGCGCGGATGAGCCGCGCGATGCCCGGGTGGCTGGTCCAGCGCACGGCCACGCCGCCCTCCGGGCCGCGGAGCTGGGAGGACACGCGGCGCTCGCCGCCCGCCAGCACGAGCGTGAGTGGGCCGGGCCAGTGGCGGGCGGCGAGATTGGCCGCGTAGCTGGGCAGCGACAGATCCAGCCGAGCGAGCGTCTCGCTGCCGTCGACGAGCAGCAGAAACGGTTTGCCGGGCGGACGCCGCTTGAGGCGGATGAGCGCGGCGACCGAATCGCGATCGATCGCGCCGCCGAACCCGTACACGGTCTCGGTGGGATACGCGAGGACGCGGCGCCGCTCCATCTGCTCGAGCGCGGGGCGGATCGCGGCGGTGATCTCCTCGTCCGACCAGAACGGATAGCTGAGCGAGTCGGCTCTCATGGCGCGAGCGGGAACAGCGCCTCGGCGCGCGCGAAGTCGGCCTCCTCGGTGACCTTGAGCGCGCGTTCGCTGCCGCGGACCGCGGCCACCGGGACTCCCAACTGCTCGCACAGCGCGGCGTCGTCGGTGGCCTGGAGGCGCCGCGCGTGGGCCGCGCGATGCACGCGCACGATCGTCTCGCGGGAAAATCCCTGCGGCGTCTGGGCGCGCCAGAGGCGCGCGCGGTCCACCGTGCGCACCACCTGCATGGCGTCGTCGAGTTCCTTGAGCGTGTCCACGACCGGCATCGCGGCCACCGTGGCCGTGCCCTGCTCCACGCCCGCGATCACGCGGTCGATCGTGGCCAGATCCACGAACGGCCGCGCGGCGTCGTGGACGAGCACGATCTGCGCCTCGTCGGCGAGATCGTCGAGTCCGTTGGCCACCGACTCGGTGCGCGTGCGGCCGCCCACCGAGACGAGCAGGCGGTCCACGTCGCACTGGAAGATCCAGGGCGGCGGATCGCCGGCGAAGCGCTGCGGCAGCACGCACACCACGGTGAGCACGCGGGGATGCGCCATGAAGGTCTGGAGGGAGTGCAGGAGCATCGGCTTGCCGGCGATCCACCGGAACTGCTTGAGTTCCTCGCCTCCCGCGCGCGTGCCGGCGCCGGCGGCGACGATCACCACGCCCACGTCGCGCGGCGTCATCCGAACAGCCGCCCGAACAGTTGGTCCACCGTGCGGATGCCCACCGTGCGGATGCGCGGATCACGACGCTTGGGAATGCCGCGCTCGGCAAGATACGCCGTGGTGATTCCCTGGTTGGCGGCTTCGGCCAGGCGCCGTTCGGCTTGCGACACGGGGCGGACCTCGCCGCCCAGTCCGACCTCGCCCAGGAAGATCACGTCGGGCGGGAGCGCGCGATCGTGGATGCTGGACGCGAGGGCGGCGGCGACGGCCAGATCGCCGGCTGGCTCCTGCAGCCGCATGCCGCCGACGACGTTCACGAAGACGTCGAGCTGCGCGAACGTGAGGCCGGCGCGTTTGTCGAGCACGGCGAGGAGGAGGGCCAGCCGGCGTCCTTCGAGTCCGGTGCTCACGCGCTGCGGCGTGCCGAAGCCGGCCTTGGTGACGAGTGCCTGGACCTCGAGCAGCATGGGGCGCGAGCCCTCGAGCAGCGCGGTGACGGCGCTGCCCGACGCGGACGCGAGGCGGTCGCCGAGAAAGAGCTCGGACGGATTGGCCACCGGCTCGAGCCCCTGCTGCGTCATCCGGAAGACGCCGATCTCGTCCACGCTGCCGAACCGGTTCTTGGTGGCGCGCAGCACGCGGTAGTCGAGCGTGCCGTCCCCTTCGAAGTAGAGCACCGTGTCGACGATGTGTTCGAGCGTCTTGGGGCCGGCGATGCCTCCGCCCTTGGTGACGTGCCCCACGACCATGACCGCGGTGCCGCTCTCCTTGGCAAAGCGCATGAGGCGGGCCGCGCACTCGCGCACCTGGCCCACGTTGCCCGGCGCGCCTTCGAGATCGGTGGTGAACAGCGTCTGGATGGAGTCGACCACGAGCAGCGCCGGGGCGCGCTCGGCGGCGGTGGCGATGACCGTTTCCAGGTTGGTCTCGGCGAGCAACGGCACTTCGGCGGCCGAGCCGCCGAGGCGGTCGGCGCGCAGCTTGACCTGGAACGCCGATTCCTCGCCGGAGGCATACAGCGTGGGCCGGCCCGCGGCTTCGAGCTGCGCCGCGACCTGCAGCAGCAGCGTGGACTTGCCGATGCCGGGCTCGCCGCCCACGAGCACCATCGAGCCGGGCACGAGGCCGCCGCCCAGCACGAAGTCGAATTCATCGAGCCGGGTGGGCCAGCGTGCCGTGGCGCCGCCCTGGACCTCGCGCAGCCGCGGCGCCGGGGCGACACTGCCGCCGTGTCCGAACGCGCGGACTCCCGCGGCGCGGCGCTGGGCGCCCGAGCCCGCCGTGGCCTTGGGCGTGACCGGCTCCTCGACCAGGGCGTTCCACTCGCCGCAACTCTCGCACCGGCCGGCCCACTTGGCGTGCTCCGCCCCGCACTCCGTGCAGCGGTAGGCGGTCCGTGCCTTGGGGCTCACGGGCCCACGACGCGCTGCGCGTAGTTCTCGAACCGCGTGTAGTGCTTGTGGAAGTACAGGTTCACGATGCCGGTTGGGCCGTTGCGCTGCTTGCCCACGATGACTTCCGCCTTGCCTTCGAGGGAGTTGCCGTCCTTGTCCGTCGGACCGTCGTAGAATTCCTGACGGTAGAGGAACATGATAAGGTCGGCGTCCTGTTCGATGGCACCAGATTCCCGCAGGTCGGACAGTTGTGGCCGTTTGTTCTCGCCGGTGCGGAGTTCGGGCGCGCGGGAGAGCTGCGACAGCGCCACGACGGGCACCGCCAACTCCTTGGCCAGCGCCTTGAGGCCGCGCGAGATCTGGCTGACCTCCTGCTGGCGGCTCTCGGAGTTGGACGGCCCGGACATCAGTTGCAGATAGTCCACGATGACGAGCCCGACGTTGGCGTCCACCTTGAGGCGGCGCGCCTTGGAGCGCATCTCGAGGAGCGTGATGCCGGGCGTGTCGTCGATCCAGATCGGCGCCGAACTGAGGATCCCGGCGGCGCGCGCCAGCCGCGGCAGGTCGTCGTCGCGCAGCGTGGCCTTGCGCAGCCGCTGCGCGTCCACGCGGGCTTCGCTGGTGAGCATGCGCTGCACCAGCGCTTCCTTGCTCATCTCGAGCGAGAAGAACGCCACCGGCGTGTTGTGCTCGATGGCCGCGTGCTGCGCGATGTTCAGCGTGAACGCCGTCTTCCCCATCGAGGGACGCGCCGCGACGATGATCAGGTCGGCATTCTGGAATCCCGAAGTGATCTCGTCGAGATCGTTGAAGCCGCTTCCCACGCCGGTGATCGTCTTGCCGCCGCGCTGGAGCGCTTCGATGCGCTCCATCGCGGGCCACATCAGCTCCTTGATGCGCGTGAAGCCCTCGTTCTGGCGCTGCTGGCTGACCTGGAAGATGCGGGATTCCGCGGCGTCGAGCAGCTCGGCGGAGGTGTGCTGGCCGGCGTAGGCGTCGGTGACGATGCCGGTGGACACCTGGATGAGCGACCGGATGAGCGCCTTCTCACGGACGATCTTGGCGTGGTACTCGACGTTGGCCGCCGTGGGCACGGCGTCGACCAGGAACCCGATGTATTCCTTGCCGCCGGCGGCTTCGAGATCCCCGCGGCGGGTGAGCTCGTCGGCGAGCGTGAGCGGATCGACGACCGTGCTTCGCTGGGTGATGGCGGCCATGGCGCGGAACACGCGGCGGTTCCGCTCGACGTAGAACATCGCGTCGTCGAGCACCTCCACGGCGCGCAGAATCGCGTCCTGGTCCATGAGCATGGCGGACAGGACGGCGACTTCGGCGTCTTCGGAATACGGCGGCTGCCGATCCCGGAAGGCGTCACCCTCGTGCGCGGGCGTCATCGAGTATTCGGCGGGCGAGCTGGACATCTTCCCAGGTGGGTCGCTTCCAGGAGGGGTTTCGGAGTAGGGCGGCCGGGTGATAAGTGACGATCAACGGCACGCCATAGTATCGGTGAATCTGACCGCGAAGCTTGCCGATCGTGAGCTTGGTGTCCAGGAGCGTCTGGGCGGCGAAGGTCCCGAGGGCGAGGATGACCTTGGGCCGGATCAGTTCGATCTGGCGGATGAGGTACGGGCTGCATGCCCGGACCTCGTCGGGCAGCGGGTTGCGATTACCCGGCGGACGGTGCTTGAGCACGTTGCCGATGAACACGTCTTCGCGCTTGAGATCGATCGCTTCGAGGATCTTGGTCAGGAGCTGGCCGGCCTGGCCGACGAACGGGCGCCCCGTCTCGTCCTCCACGGCGCCCGGGGCCTCGCCCACGCACATGAAGTCGGCGTCGGGATTGCCCTCGCCGGGCACGGCCTGCTTGGCGCCGCTGTACAGCGTGCACTTGGTGCAGCCGCGCACCGCGTCGGCGATCTGGTCCAGCGACGCGAACTGCGGGGGATCACCCCCGAAGAGTTCGCGCGATGCGGTGCCGACCACGAGGCCCGCGGGCGGCAGTGGCGTCGGCGCGCCCGTGGGCGGCGGGACCACGGCGGCGGGCTCGGCCACCGGCTGCACCGGCTGGCTGCGCGGCGGCTCGGGTGGCGGGACGGGCGGACGCTCTCGGGCGGCGGGTGCCGCTGCCGGCGCCGGTGCGGGACTCACCGGCGACGGTCCGGCGCCGGCCTGCGTGAGTGCGGCGCGCCAGTCGGTGCCCGACGCCCCGGTGCGATCGCCGGCGCCGAGCATGCGCAGCGCGTCCTCCACGGAGAGGCCGTCGAGCACCATCTCCGATTCCCCCATCTCGCGCCGTTGTTCGAGATATCGGCGCAGCTGTTCTCTAGCGTCCATCGACGAGGCGCTCCACGCGATCGAGAATCGCATCGGCCACCGCGGTCTTGGGCATCAATTCCAGGCGTTCTTCGCGGCCCGCGCGGTCGAGCAGCGTCACCCGGTTGGTGTCCACGCCGAATCCGGCGCCCGGCTCCGTGGCGTCGTTCACCACGATCAGGTCCAGGTCCTTGGCTTCGAGCTTGGCGCGGGCATTGGCCAGCACGTCGTTGGTCTCGAGCGCGAATCCCACGATCACCGCGCCCGGCCGGCGGGCGCCGCGCGTAGCGGCGAGGATGTCGACCGTGAAGTCGAGCGCAACGGCCGGCGCCTTCGCGCCCTTCTTGATCTTGCTCGGCATGGGGTGGGCTGGCGTGAAATCCGCCGGTGCCGCGGCCATGACCAGCAGGTCGGCGTCCGGCAGCGCCTCCCGCACCGCGCGGGCCATCTCCTCGGTGGACTCCACCTGGGTCAGTCGTGGCCCGACCGGGGGCTGGATGGCCAGCGGACCGGCGATGAGCTCCACGTCGGCGCCGCGGCGCCACGCCGCGGCGGCAACGGCGGCGCCCATCCGGCCGCTGCTGTGGTTGGAGATGTAGCGCACGGGATCGAGCGCTTCGCGCGTGGGGCCCGCCGTGACGACGACGCGCTTTCCGGCGAGCGGACCGGCGGGTTCGAGCAGACGCCCCACGTGAGCAACGATCGTCTCCGGCTCCGGCATCCGACCGGGACCGCTGCCCTCGCCCGCGGCGAGCATGCCCTCGTCGGGCGGGAGGACGCGGTACCCGAGGCCGGCCAGGTGGGCGACATTGCGCTGGGTCTGCGGGTGGGCCCACATACGGTCGTTCATCGCCGGGACGAGCAGCACCGGGCAGGTAGCGGCAAGGAGGCAGGCGGTGAGCAGGTCATCGGCTTGCCCCGCCGCGGCGCGCGCCATGAAGTCGGCGGTGGCCGGCGCGACGACGATGACGTGGGCCGCACGGGCCAGCGTGATGTGTTCGAGGGCATGGCCGGCGTCGAACAGGCCGGCGTGCACCGGGCGCCCGGTGAGGGCTTCGAACGTGATCGGCCCCACGAATTCGGTGGCCGCGCGCGTCATGACCACGTCCACTTCCGCGCCGGCCTTGGTGAGCAGCCGGGCCACCCAGGCGGACTTGTAGCTGGCGATTCCGCCCGTGATGCCGAGCAGAATGCGCCGCGATGCGAAGGGTCGAGTGGGCGTGAGACTCATGCGACGCGATGAGAGGGCGAGCGCCGGCCCGCGGCGGCGGAGATTACTCGCCGCGCAGGCGCGGCACGACGCGATACGTGAGCTTGCCGCTCGACAGATCTTCCATGGCGCGCGTGGTCAGCTTCTTCTCGCCCATGGCCGAACGGTCGCGCGGGAACTCGTTGAGCACCCGGGCGTACTTCGCCGCGACGAGCACGCCGAGGTACTTGTTGGCCGCGTGCTTGGCGATTTCGAGGGGAGTGAATACTCGCATGATTGAGTCCGTCAGAAGGATTGGCTTTCGATTTCCCGCTCCAGGCGCTCGATGAGCAACGTGACCTGATGCCGCAGGTCCGCCACCCGCTCGCGACTGGCCACTTCCGCATCGATGATCGACGATACGAGACTCACCGCGCTCTCGAGCTCGTCGTTCACCACCACGTATTGGTACTCGTCCACCGCCTGCAGTTCCTGAAGCGCCGACTGCAACCGGCTCACCAATTGCGACCCGCTTTCCGTATCGCGCTCGCGCAGGCGCTGCAGCAGCACCTCGCCCGAGGGCGGCAGGACGAACACGCTCACCGACTGCGGGAAGGCGCGCCGGAACTGGAGCGCACCCTGCACGTCGATGTCCATGATCACGTGCTGTCCGGCGCGCAACACCCGGTCCACCTCGGACTGGAGCGTGCCGTACAGATTGCCGTGCACTTCAGCCGACTCCGCGAACTCCCCCCGCTCCTGGCGATCGATGAACTCCCGACGCGACAGAAACTGGTAATCCCTGCCCTCCACCTCGCCCGGCCGCGGGCTCCGCGTGGTGCACGACACCGAGTATCCGACGTCCGTGCGCCGAGCGAGCACCGCCTTGGCGATCGTGGTCTTGCCGCCTCCAGATGGCGCCGAGAGGATGACCGGGAATGCGCTCATTCGAGATTCTCCACCTGCTCGCGAGTGCGCTCCAGCTCTTCCTTGATCAGCACCACGTCACCCACCACGACCGCGTCGTTCGCCTTGCTCCCCGTGGTGTTGGCCTCGCGGAGCATCTCCTGCAACAGAAATCCCAGCCGCTTGCCCACCCCGTCTTCCGGTCCCGCCCGGAGCGTGTCGCGGAACGCCGCCAGGTGGGCGCGGAACCGCGACAGTTCCTCACTTACATCCAACCGGTCGGCCAGAATCGCGATCTCCTGCTCCAGCCGCGCATCGTCCACCGACACGCCGGCCGCGATCTCCCGTACCGACGCCCGCAGGCGGTCGCGCTGCTCCACCAGCCGCTTGGGCGCCCGTTCGGCGATCCGGTCCAGCGCCGATCCGACATTCTCCAGGCGCTCCACCAGATACTCCGCCAGCCGCTCCCCTTCGGCCCCGCGCATCGCCGTGAGCGCGGCCACCGCCCGATCCACCACCGCCAGCAATTCCTCCACCGTTCCCGCAGCCGGTTCGGCGCCACCCGACACCACGACCTCGGGCAGTCGCAGCACCGTCGCCAGATCGAGCGGCTCGGAGAAACCGAACCGTTGCTGCAACTCGCGCAGCCGCGTGACGTACTCGCCCAAGCGATGCTCGTCGATGCCGACGCCCGACGCCGCCGTGTGATCGATGCGGGCGGAGAGGGTCACGGCGCCGCGGCCGATCCCGCGCCGCAGGGCTTCACGCACCTCGACTTCCCACCGCGCCAGCGCATTGGGGAGTTTGATGGACGGATTAAAAAAGCGGTGGTTGACCGAGCGCACTTCGACCGTGACCCGTGCCCCACCCACCGCTCCTTCCGCGGTCCCGAACCCCGTCATGCTTCGAATCATTGGCAGTCACGTAAGTTACGGCACCACAATGACCTTGTCAATTCCAGAACTCCCACCGAACTCCGTAGATCGAGGCCTGGCGAGGCATGAAGAATCCGGGCACCTGCGTGTACTTCTCCCCCAGCACGTTGCTGAACTGGTAGGAGAGCACGGCTCGCTCGATCCGGATTTCCAGCTGGGCGCCGATGGTGCGGTAGCCGTCCACGCGCTCGGCCGAGCCGTCGGCCAGGGGGAAGAAGGTGGCCGAGCGGTACTCGTGCGTGAGGCCCAGGAAGAAGTGGAAGGTGTTGTCGGGAAACCGGTTGAGAAGCGACGTGCTGATATACAGCTGGCTCCTGGCCTGGAATTGGGGCCGGTAGTACCCGGTGCTGTCGTTCCACCGCAGGGCAAACACGTCGGCGTTTATGCCCCGCCACACGCGCCCCTGGACGTTCACGAACTTGGCGCTGGCCGAGGGCTCGCGAACGCTGGTCAGCGAGTCGTTGACCAGCGTTGGGGCGGCGAGGGCGACGGCCCCTCGGGTGATCGTTCCGCCGCCGATCCAGAAATCGTGGATGCGCAAACCCGCTTCGAGCCGCCGATACTGCGGACTCAGCACGCTGTCGCGCACCATGGCGTCGCGGGCCTGGCCGACGGACGCCGAGAACCGGATGAAGCTCAGCGGCATGATGGTGGCGCTGACTTCGCGGCGCGAAGTGGAGTCGCGTCCCTTACCCTCGCTGAACGCGGCGAGCGAGAGGCCACGCCAGTCGTAGCTGGCGCGAACGCTCGGCACCGCCAGCGAGCGATGGAGCGCGACGAAGTAGTGTTCGGCGCCGCTGAACCGCACGCCCCAGCGGGAGAACCCGCCGGTGAGCAGATACTGGCTGCCGGACACCGCGGTATCGCTCTTGACCGCAGCGGAGTCGGCGGCGGTCGTGTCGGTGGGGATCGTCACCCCCGTGGTGGTGGCCGGACTGCCGCCGAAGGCGTACCGCGTGGTGCCGGCCACTCCCTGGATCCAGGGCCCCTGATCCGGATCGCCGTACCCCAGGCGCACGTAGGCGTCGCGGCGCGTGGACGCGAGCTGGGGGATCGAATCGAGGGTGTACGGATCGACGATGGATCCGCGGTGGCTGGCCACCTGCAGCATGAAGGCATCCACGCTGAACGCGCCGCGGGCCCAGCCAACGCGTCCCATGAGCGAGAGCTGGTCGCTGGTGGCGCCGGCGCGCTCCGGAGTCGTTCCGTACTGCTGGACGCCGAACTGGAGCGCTTCGCCGTGAGCAAACCGGCGTCCAAAGAACGCGCGATAGAGGTTGGTCTGCTGGTCGCCCGTGGCGATGTCGGTGCGGGTGTAGGGCGTGGTGCGATTCACGCGCCAGGTGTTGAGGTACACGCGCACCTCGGACGCCGACCGCTCGACGGTGATCTCCTCGATGGGCCACAGCGGCAGCTGCGAATAGTCCACCGCCCCGCCGTCGTGAGGATTGAACGAATCGTACTCGAGCCCGTCCATGAACACGCGCACGCGTCCCGCGTCGCCCAGATAGGCGGACGTCATCGGGGTGGCGATCCATCCCGTGCGGAGTCCCGTCACGCCGGGCAGGCGATCGAGCAGATCGCCCACGCTCCGCGCTCCGCTGGCGAAGATCTGGGCGCGGTCCAGCCGGTAGCTGCCGGTGGGATCCGCGAGCTGCGGCGATTCGGCGTGCGCGAGCGGCGCCTTGATGGTGTCCTTGGGCACCACGCGCTTGGCGATGGAATCGGGTACGGCCGGCAGGGGCACGAGCGCGCCCCCGGTGTCGGACTTCACCGTGGTGTCGCGCTTGGCGAGCGAGTCGCGTTTGGCCAGCGAGTCGCGTTTGGCCAGCGTATCTCGCCGGGCGAGGGTGTCACGCCCCTGGGCATGCGCGGCGGCAGGCAAAACGGCCCCGACCAGGAGGCCGAGGCCGGCACACCAGAGCGAGCGTCGCAGGAGCCGGATCAGGTCGCGCGCCCTCGAACGAGTTCCACGAACGTTCCCACCGGCACGCCGGTGGGGCCGCTCGGCATCACGACAAGATCGGTTTCGCTGTAGGCGGTGCCTGCGATGTCGAGGTGCACCCACGGGTACGACTCCGTGAATTCGGCCAGGAACAGCGCGGCGGTGATCGTGCCGGCGCCACGCCCGCCGGTGTTCTTGATGTCGGCCACTTCGGACTTGATGAGGGGCTTGTACTCGTCCCACATCGGGAGCTGCCACCCGCGTTCGCCCGAGCGATCGCCCGCGGCCAGCACTTCGGCGACGAGCGATTGGTCGGACCCCATGACGCCCGTGGCCAGATGGCCGAGCGCGATCACGCAGGCGCCGGTGAGCGTCGCGGCGTCCACGACGGCGGCCGGATCGAAGCGGCGCGCATACGAGAGCACGTCGGCGAGCACGAGCCGTCCTTCGGCGTCGGTGTTGATGATCTCGATGTACTTGCCGAGGTGGCTTTTCACCACGTCGCCCGGCTTGACCGCGGTACCGGACGGCATGTTGGTGGTGGAGCCCACGAGTCCGACGACGTTCACGCGGAGCCCGAGGCGGCCGATCGCTTCCATGGCGCCGAGCACGCCGGCGGCGCCGCACATGTCGTACTTCATCCACTCCATGCTCTGGGCAGGCTTGATCGAGATCCCGCCCGAGTCGAAACACAGGCCCTTGCCGACGAGCACCACCGGCTTGGCGCCCTTTGCTCCCTTGCGGTATTCCATGACGATGAGCTTGGGATCCTGCGGCGTGCCCTGGGCCACCGAGAGGAACGATCCCATGCCCTCCTGCTCCATCTCCGCGCGCCCGAGCACGGTGCACTGCATGCCGTGGCGCTTGGCGATATCGCGCGCGGTCTCGGCCAGGAAATCGGGCGTGCACAGGTTGCCGGGCATCATGCCGAGGGTGCGGGCCAGCGAGTGTCCGGCGCCGATCGCCACGCCCGCCGCGACGCCCTGCTCGGCGGCGGCCATGTCGGATCCAAGCACCACGCCGTTGGTGAGCGGCGCGCGCTGCTCGGCGGCCGGCGGCGGGGTCTTCACGTCGTCGTAGCGCCACGAACCGGCGATGAGGCCGAGCGTGATCGCCTCCGCATCGGCGGCGGTGAGGGCGCCCGCATGAAACGCCACCGAGCCGGTGCCCAGGCGCGCGGCCTGGCGGGCGGCCAGCATGGCGGCCCGGCGCAGCGCATCGGTGCGCTGCGTGACCTTGCCCATGCCCACGAGCAGCACGCGGCGAATGCCGGCGGCGCCACCGGCAAGGAACAGGAGTTCGTCGCGACTGCCGCGGAAGTCGCGCGCCGTGAGCGCGCGTCCCAGCGCCCCGCCGGTGGCGGCGTCGACCGGGGCGAGATCGGGCGTGAGGGCGGCGCCGTCAGCCAGCGCCAGCGCCAGCAACGGCGTGTCGAGCGCGGCGAAGGCGGCTGGTTGGGCTGAGATGGGGATCGGCATGGCTCCGAAGGAAGAAGAATACGTGAGGTCGGTGTGCCGCTCAGCCCGCCATCCCCTTGATGATCTGGTCGGCGAATCCCGAGGTGGACACTTCCGTGGCCCCCGGCATCTGACGGGCGAGATCGTAGGTGACGTGCCGGGACGTGATGGCGTTCTCGAGACCGCGAACGATCATCGTGGCGGCCTCGTTCCACCCGAGATACTCGAACATCATCACACCGGAAAGGATCACGCTGCCCGGATTGATCTTGTCGAGGTTGGCGTACTTGGGCGCCGTCCCGTGCGTGGCTTCGAATACCGCCACGCCGTCGCCAACGTTCCCGCCTGGCGCGATGCCCAGCCCGCCCACCTGCGCCGCGGCGGCGTCGGAGAGGTAGTCGCCATTGAGATTGGGCGTGGCGAGCACGGAATATTCGTTGGGCCGCAGGAGCATCTGCTGGAACATGGAGTCGGCGATGCGATCCTTGATGATCACGGCGTCGGCCCTGGCGTTGACGCCGGCCTTGCCGACGTCGGCTTCCGCCACGGTGACTTCGGGAAACTCGTTCCGCGCCACTTCGTACCCCCAATCGCGGAACGCGCCCTCGGTGAACTTCATGATGTTGCCTTTGTGCACCAGCGTCACCGACGGCAGGTTGTGCTTGAGCGCGTGCTGGATGGCCATGCGGATGAGCCGCTTGGACCCGAACTCCGACATCGGTTTGATCCCGATGGCCGAGTGTTCGCGGATGTCCGCGCCGAGTTCCGTCTTGATGAACGCACGCAGCTTGTCGGCCTCGGGGGAGCCGGCCTTCCATTCGATGCCCGCGTACACGTCCTCGGTGTTCTCGCGGAACACGATGATGTCGAGGAGCGCTGGTTGCTTCATGGGGCTGCCCACGCCCTCGAAGTAACGCACCGGCCGGATGCAGGCGTAGAGGTCGAGCATCTGCCGCAACGCCACGTTCAGCGATCGGATGCCGCCGCCGATCGGCGTCGTGAGCGGACCCTTGATGGCGACGCGGAACTCCTTCATGGCGTCCACGGTTTCCTGCGGCAGCCAATCCTTATAGTTGGTGAACGCCTTCTCGCCGGCGAATACCTCCATCCAGGCGACCTTGCGTTTGCCGCCGTAGCACTTGGCCACCGCGGCATCGAACACGCGCACCGAGGCGCGCCAGATGTCGGCGCCGGTACCGTCGCCTTCGATGAACGGGATGATCGGGTGGTCGGGGACCTTCAGCTCGCCGTTGGCGTAGCCGATGCGTTCCCCGGTCGCGGGGACGGTTGCGTATTTGTACGTCGCCATTGGGGGCGCCTGTAGTGAACGGTGAAACCGCACGGTGAAGAGCGTCGCTTAAGGTAAAGGCCGTGCCGGAGGCCGGGCAACCGCTCCGGCAGTGATTCGGCGCCGCGCTGCTCAGCGCTCAGCGCGCCGCGCCGGGCGTGTGGGCGAGTTCGCGCACCGGCACCGGAGTGACCGGCGGGCGGACGCTGGGCGCGGTCCAATCGAACAGGCATGCCATGGCGGCCCCGCAGACGCGGCCCTGGCAGGCGCCCATGCCGGCCCGTGTGGCGAGCTTGGCCTGGCGAGCGCCCCAGTCGGCCTGCAGGTCTTCCATGCGCACGTCCTCGCATCGGCACACCACGGTGTCGGCTTCGGGCCGCGCCCGAAGCTCCGGCCGTGCGGCGAACGCGTTGGCCAGCCGGCGCGCAAACTGCCGGCCGCGGCGCCGCGCGCCGAGCAGCGCCGCGGCGCGTGCTCCCTGCCCCGTGGCGGCGAGTCCGGCGATTTGCCCTTCGATGATCGCCAGGTCTTCGCCGCCCACGCCGGCGCACTCGCCGGCCGCGAACACACCGGGCACCGACGTCTGTTGATCGTGGTTCACGGTCAGCGCGCCGCCCCGGACTTCGCAGCCCAACCAGGTCCCGAGTTCGACGTTCGGAATCAGCCCGCACGCGGTGGCCACCAGGTCGCACGGCACGCGCCAACTCGCGTCGCCATCGGTGAGGGTGGCGCTGCGCACGCGGTCGTCGCCGTGCACCCGTTCAATCCAGACGCCGGCGCGGAACCGCGCCAGCGGGAACCTCGCGCGGTACGTCGCGGCGGTGATCAGCTTGGCGGGCGACCGCCAGAGGCCGGCGGCGAATGCCAGGACGTCGCCGAGCGGAGCCTGCTCACAGACGGCGGACAGGCGTGCTCCGTGCTGTGCGGCGGTGGCCGCCACGGGCAGGACGAGCGGCCCCGACCCGGCGATCACCACGCGCTTGCCGCGCACGTCGGCTCCCGCCTTGATGAGCGCCTGTAGCCCGCCAACGCCCATCACGTTGGGCAACGTCCACCCGGGAAACGGCAGCAGCAGCTCGCGCGCTCCCGTGGCGAGGACGATCGCGCCGGCCTCGATCGCGGTTGCCCCGGACGCGGAATGGATCCAGAGGCGGCCCGGTGCCGCGTCGAACACCGACGCATTGGGCATCCATCGCGCGCCCGAGGCGTGGAACCGCTCGATCCAGGCCCGGGCGGCTGGGGGAAGCGTGGCGCGGTCGCGATGGCGCCAGATCTGCCCGCCCGGGTGCGCCGACTGGTCGACGACGGTCACGCGGGCGCCACCCTCCGCGGCGCGCACGGCGGCGGCGAGTCCAGCCGGCCCGGCGCCCACGATCACCACGTCCTGACGGAGCGACTCAGTCACGCGGCGGCGCTCCGGTCTCGATCACCATCCCTTCTTCGCAATCCACGAGGCAGGCGCGTTGGTGCGCCGCACCGTCGATCGTCACGCGGCATTCATAACAGATGCCCATGCCGCACACCGGCCCGCGCGGCTCGCCGCGCACCGAGCGGCGAAAGCGCACCACGTCTGCATCGAGCAGCGCGACGGCTACCGAGGCGCCGGCCGCCACCGACACGCGGCGGCCATCGATCGTCACGGTCAGCGCGCGCGACGTCATGCCACCGCCAGCGCCGGCATCGGGCGGGTGGGCAGAAAGGGCTCGGCCGCGATCGGCGGCGGCCCGCCAAGCAGGCCCGCGGCGATGAGCGCCGCCGTGCCGGTCGCCGTGGTGATGCCGAGTCCCTCGTGGCCGGCCGCGATCCAGACGCCGGGCACGTCGGGCCAGGGTCCGATGAGCGGCAGCTTGTCGGGCGTGGCCGGTCGGAACCCGGTCCACGTGCGGATGGCCAGACAGTCGCCGAGTTTGGGAACGAACTCCACGGCGCGCTGCACCATGTCGTGCACGATGCGGCGGTTCACCGACGGGTCGCGCCCGACGAGTTCGCGGGACGATCCGATCAGCACCTGCCCGGTGGCGCGCGGCTGGAGATTGAACGCGGTGGACGCGCCGGTCATGGCATGGGCGCTCTGGAGGTATCCGAGTTCCACCAGCTGGCTGCGAATGAGGTCCGGGTAGCGATCGGTGATCACCAGGTGTCCCTTGCGCGGCACGATGGCGAGTCCGGGAACGACGGACGGCGTATCGATGCCCATGGCGAGGATGATCGCGCCCGCCGAAACGATTTCCGATGCGCCATTGGCGTGCAGCGTCACCGACGACGGTGCCACCGACAGGGCGCGCGTGCCGAGGCGCACCGTGGCACCCTTGGCGACGGCGGCGTCGAGCAGCCAGCGCGCCGCGCCCGGAGGATAGATGACGCGATCGTCGGGCACGAACAGCGCGCCGGCAAGACCCGGGCGCAGATTGGGTTCGGCGTCGGCGAGCCCGCATTCGTCGAGCACGTGGGAGGCCACCCCCATGCGCTTGCACAACGCGTGCTTCTCCGCCACGACGCCCATCTCGTCGGCAGTCGCGGCCACCCAGAGCGTGCCCGGCCGCTCGTCTTCACACGTTGGCGAGAGACTGGGCGCAAGCTCGGACCAGAGGCGACGCGACAGCACCGTGAGCGCGAGCTGGGCGGGCGAGTCGTCCATCACCACGATGTGGCCCATGCCGGCCGCCGTGGCGCCGCCGCCGGGAAAGTCCGCGTCGCAGACGAGGACGCGGAGTCCGCGCGCGGCGAGCGCATGTGCGCAGGCGGCCCCGACGATCCCTGCTCCGACGATCACGGCGTCGGGGCGCGCCGCACCGTTCATCCGGCGTTCCACCCGTAGCGGAACGGATCGCCAGGGTCGAAGTGGAGGGCGGTGCGTCCGGTGATGTAGGCGCGGCCGCGAATGTGGGGCACGAGCTGTCCGTCCTGTTCCTCGAGCCAGCCGGTGAAGGTGCTGCCGGTGATGCTCTCCTGCGTCCATGGTTCGCGCGGCGCCAGCTCGCCCCGGGCATGGAGCACGGCGAGCTTGGCCGACGTGCCGGTGCCGCACGGCGAACGGTCGTACGCGGCGCCGGGACAGAGCACGAAGTTGCGGCTGTTGGCGTCGGGGCGCGAAGCCGGCCCGAACAACTCGATGTGATCCACGTCGGCGCCGTCCGCGCCGCGCACGCCCTGCGCGCGGAGCGCGTCGCGAATCGCCATCGTGAGGCGCGTGAGCTCGGGAATGTTGTCGGCGCGCAGCGCCGGCTCGGCGTGTTCCACGAGGAAGAACCAGTTGCCGCCCCATGCGACGTCGCCGCGTATTGCGCCGACGCCCTCCACCTGCACCTCCACGCCGGCCTGCCACCGATACGCGGGCACGTTGGTGACCGTCACCGAGCCGTCGGCGTCGAGGTGCGCCGCCACGGTTCCCACGGGGGTGTCGAGCCGCACGTCGCCGGGCGCCAGCCGGCCCAGATACTCGAGCGTGCGCACGACCCCGATGGTGCCGTGGCCGCACATGCCGAGGTACCCGACGTCGTTGAAGAACACGACGCCGGCCGCGGACCCCGCTTCGACCGGCGGCGTGAGCAGGGCGCCGACGATCGCGTCGTGGCCCCGCGGCTCGAGCACCACGCCGCGGCGCAGATGGTCGAAGCGGCGCCGCATGTCGTCGCGGCGCTCGGCCATCGTGGCGCCCTCCGGCATCGGCCACCCGTCGAGAACCACCCGTGTGGGCTCGCCCTCGGTGTGCGAGTCCACGACGTGGATCGTCGCGGTGGACGGCGCCGTCATACGATGCGCTGCGGCAGGGCGGCCAGTTGCGCGCGAATGAGCGTCAGCGCGTCGTCGCGTTCGGCCCCGGCGAGCTCGAGGCGCGGCGGGCGCACGCGTTCACTGCCCATGCCCACTTCCTGCTGCACGAGCTTGATGAGTTGCACGAACTTGGGCACGGTGTCGAGCCGCAGCAGCGGCAGGAACCAGTGGTACAGCTCGCGCGCCTCCTCGGCCGTTCCGTCCATGGCCAGTTCGAACAGCTGCACCGATTCGTCCGGGAGCGCGTTGACGAGCCCGGCAATCCATCCCACCGCGCCAGCGGCGATGCCCTCGACGATCGCATCGTCCAGGCCCACGAACACGCGGAAGCGATCGCCGTGACGCTCCCCGATCTCGGTCACGCGGCGGATGTCGCCGCTCGATTCCTTGACCGCGTGCAGATTGGCATGCTCGGCGAGATCGCCCAGCTGACGGGGCGTGATGTCGGTGCCGTAGGCGATCGGGTTGTTGTAGAGCATGCAGGAGAGCGGCGTGGCCTCGATCACGGCGCGCAGGTGGGCGAGCGTCTCGCGCGCATCGCCGCGGTACACGTAGGGCGGCAACACCATGAGGCCGTCGCACCCCACGCGCTCGGCGCCGCGCGCCAGCGCCACGGCGTCGATCGTGGACAGGGTGCCGATGCCGGCCACGAGCGGCACCCGGCCGCGCGTGGCCTCGCGGCAGGTGGCCAGGACCTCGACTTTCTCTGATGCGCTCAGGGCGGCGCCTTCGCCGAGCGACCCGAGCGGGACGATGCCGCGCACTCCATGGTCCACGAGCCACGTGACGTGGCGGGCGAGAAAGGCGTGGTCCACGGAGCGGTCGTCGCGAAACGGCGTGGTGATCGCGGTGAACACACCGGACCAGTCGTGCTGGAGCATGGCAGGGCCTCAGGGATTGATTTGAACGGTCTTGAGCTCGGTGTAGAATTCGCGCGCCGCCGGCCCCTGCTCGCGACTTCCCGAGCTGGAGCCGCGCATGCCGCCGAACGGGGCGTGCGGATCCACCCCGGTGGTGTCGCCGTTCACGCGCACGAGTCCGACGTCGATACGCCGGATGTACTCCAGAGCGTGGGCGATGTTCTTGGTGAACAGCGAGGCGCTGAGCCCGTATCTGGTGCCGTTGGCCAGGGCCAGCGCGTGGTCCAGGTCGTCGGCGGGCAGCCAGGCCAGTACGGGGCCGAACAGTTCCTGTTGCGCCACCGGCGCGTCGGGCGATACGCCGCGGACGATCGTCGGGGCTACGAAGAACCCGTGCGCGAAGTCGTCGCCGGCGGGCAATGGCGCGGGCACGATCTGCTCGCCGCCCGCCTGTTCGAGAGCGCGCCGGATGGACGCGCGCGATGTCTCGCTGATCACGGGGCCCACCGCCGCGCTGGGGTCGGTGACCGGCCCCAGGCGGAGCCCGGCCACCTGCTCGCGCAGGCGCGCCAGGAACGCACCCTCCACCTCGCGCGCCACGATGACGCGGCTGGTGGCCGTGCACTTCTGCCCCGCAAATCGCATGGCGCCGGCGGCCGTGAGCGATGCCGCCTGCCCGAGATCGGCGTCGGCGAGGACGATGGCCACGTTCTTGCCGCCCATCTCGGTCTGATACCGGATATTGCGCTCGGCCCCGGCGGCGGCGATCTGCGCGCCCACGGCGCTTGATCCGGTAAAGCTCACGCCGCGCACCGCGGGTGCATGCAGGAGCACGGGGCCGAGCACCGCACCGGAGCCGAGCACCACGTTGAACACGCCGGCAGGGAGCCCCGCCGCGTGCGCGGTCTCGGCGAGGAGCGTGGCCACGTGCGATGCACTCTCCGCCGGCTTGAGCACGACGGTGTTGCCGAACGCGATCGCCGGTGCCGCCTTCCACATCGGGATCGCAGCCGGGAAGTTCCATGGGGTGATGAGCAGCACCACGCCCAGCGGTTCGCGCAGCGAGAACTGGAGGGCCGTTGCCGCCTGCGCCGGGATCACGTCGCCGATGTTGCGAACGGCTTCGCCCGCGTAGTAACGCAGGATGGCCACGCAGCGCGCCGCTTCGCCACGCGACTCGCCGATCGGCTTGCCCACCTCGCGCGTCATCGCCTGGGCCAGCGCCTCCTGCTGCTCGGCCATCACGGCGGCCCAGCGGTGGAGGTGCTCGGCGCGCGCCGGCCCGGACAGCGAGCGCCATCCGGCCTGCGCCTGCTCGGCGGCGCGCACCGCCGCGTGCGCATCGTCGGGCGTGCCGCGCGGCGTGTTGGCCACGATGTCGCGGGCGTCGGAGGGATTGTGATCGACGATCCATTCGTCGCCGGTGCTGGCGGTCCACGTGCCGCCCAGATAATGCGAGAGCTTGCGTGTCTGTGTCATGAGAACCTACGCGCCGCGGGGCGCGGGCAGGTGTGCGGCCCGATCCGCGGCGTCGAGTTGGGCGTGGAGAAATTCCAGCAGGGCGCGACCGGCGCCCAGAATGTGCTCGCGCATGAGCGCGGTGGATTGCTTGGCGTCGCGCTGGCGCATGGCGGCCGTGATCTCGCGGTGCTCCTTGTTGGCGCGCGCTTCCCCGTGGGTGAGGGCCAGCTGCATGCGCGAATAGCGGTCGCTGTGCTGGTGCAGCCGGTGCACCACGCCCATGGTCACCGGGCGTTCGGCCGCGGCGTAGAGGGTGGAATGGAACTGCCAGTTGAGTCCGCCCCACCCGGCCACCTGGCCGCCGCGCAGCGACGCTTCGTAGGTGTCGAGCACCTCCTCGGCGCGATCGATCCGCTCGTCGGAGATGCGGGGGACGGCGCGGCGGATGAGGTCGGTCTCGATGAACGCGCGGAGTTCGAACAGCTCTTCGATCTCCCCCAGCGACAGGGTGGAGACCACGGCGCCGCGGTGCGGATTGAAGGTGACCAGCCCTTCGGCCTCGAGCAGCCGCAGGGCCTCGCGCACGGGGATGCGGCTCACGCCGAGCTGGTCGGCGAGGGCGTCCTGGCGCAGCGGTTCGCCGGCGGGATAGGAGCCGCGCAGAATGCGGTCGCGAATGGCGTCGCGGGTCATGCTGGTGACCGTCTGCCGCTCGATCGGCGCGAGGGCGGGCGCCTGCGGGGATGGCGCAGGCGGCTGGCGGCGATCGGATTTTCGTGGCGGCACGAGGAGCACCTCGGGGCAACGGTTGGATACAATATGCATCGCGGGCCAGCACACAGGAACCCGCCGCCCGCCAACCGGCGCGCCTACCGGTGGACGAACTCCGCCCGCGCCCGCGGCCCGTGCTCGAAGAAGTTCCGCACCCCGATGCGCATGTCCTCCGTTGCGCAGCAAGCGCCGAACATCTCCGACTCGAACCGCAGCCCGCCCTCGAGCGGCTGCCGGCACCCCTCGACGATGGCCCTGCACATGAGCCCGTCGATGGCCCGGCTGAGATGCCCGAGGGCCACTTCGGGGAGGGCGGCCGGAACCTCGATCGGCCGTCGGTCCAGGCCGGCCAGAGTCACCTGCCCGTCCGCCGCCGCTCGCGCGAGGTGGATTGCCGCGTCCACGACGTCGCCGTCCACCTCCTCCCGGATCAGCCCCCAGGCCACCGCCTCGGCGCCCGACAGCCCCCGCCCCGTCCGCAGCATCTCCGCCGCCCGCTCCACGCCCACGAGCCGCGGCAGGCGCTGCGTGGCGCCCGCGCCCGGCACGATGCCCAGATTCGCCTCCGGCTGCGCCATGGCCACCGACAGCCCGGACCGCGCGATCCGCGCCGAGCAGCACATCGCGAGTTCGCTCCCGCCGCCGAACGCCGAGCCGTTGAGCGCACAGATGACCGGTTTGCCCAGTTGCTCGATCAGATTCCCGGCGGCTTTGGAACGTTCGGACGTGCGGAACCCCTCGTCCGGCGTCGTGATGGACGCCAGGAAGTTGATGTCCGCGCCCGACACGAACGCCTTGGTCCCGAATCCCGTGAGCACGACGGCACGGATCCCGGCGTCGTCCCGCAGCGCGGCGAACCGGTCGTGGAGTTGGCGGTAGACCTCGTCGTTCAACGCGTTCAGCACCTGCGGCCGCCGGATGGTGAGCACGGCGACATCGCCGGCATCGCGACGCAGGACATATGGAATCTCAAATGGACGCCCGCCGCGCGCCTGCCGGGCGATGGCCCCGGGCACCGGAAAGCCCGGATGGCCCGCCGCGTACGCCTCGACCAGCTTCAGGGCGCGGGCGACACCAATCTGGTTCATGAACGCGAACGGCGCCCGCACGGCGAGTCCGATCTCGACGGAGAGCTCCAGGTCGCCGAGGGAGATGATGCCGCTGTCGAGGATCTCGCCGACCAGCCCGAAATACGCACCCATCATCGCGTCGCCGATCACCCGTTCGCGGTCGGCCGGCAGCTCCACGACTTCATTGCGCTTGGCCACATCCCAGGGCCGGCCTGAAGCCATCGCGTCCTTCATGAGCGCGGGCGATCGGAACCAGGGACCGACGCGGGTTGTCATCTCGTCCAGCGCGTGGTCGGTGATCGGATTCCCGCCGGTGAGATTCATGGCCGTGAACGGACCGATGCCGAGGCCGAGGGCGCGCTTGGCCGCGGCGTCCACCTCCTTCACCGTCCCCAATCCCTCCTCGACACACAGCGCGGCGGCCAGGAAGAGGCCCTCGAACACGGGATTCACGGCGTACCCGTACCGGCCGCCCACGCGCACGGGCACCTTGCCGATTGCCTCATAGAAGCCGAGCAGGTCGTCCGCCAACGCCGCGCTGGTGTCGGGACCCGAGACGACCTCAACCACGGGGTTCCGCTCGGCGGGAAAGAAGTAATGAAGCACCAGCGCCCGCCGGCGGTCGCGCAGGCCGGCGAAGATCAGTTCCGGCTCGATGTGAGAGGAATTGGACGCGAGGATGGCGTCGCCAGGCACCAGCGACTCGAGCTGGGCGAAGATGCGCTTCTTGACGTCGAGATTCTCCGTGGCCGCCTCGACCACCAGCCCGGCGTCGGCGAGCCGGGAGTAGTCGTCGGTGAACGTGACGTGGCCGAGGATGGCGTCGGCCTGCCGGTCGGTGTACGCGCCACTCTCGCGGCCCTTGGCCACCTTCTGCTCGAGCTTCGCGCGCCCGCGCGCGAGCGCCTCGGGCGCGACATCGACGACCACCACGGCGACGTCGGAGGACGCGAGCGCCTTGGCGAAGTGGAGCGCGATGTCTGGGCCGATGTTGCCAGACCCGACGACGCCGACCTTCGAGAGCGACAGTCCGCGGAAGTGGTAAGCCATGCCCGTCCCCTCTCCTGCCGTCCGGGTGAGGCGTAGGACGGCGTCAGGGCGCTCGGACTCCGGTCCGGGCGCCGAAAATTCGCTATTGACAGTTCGACCATCGGTCCCATTATAACCGGTCGAACGTTCGTTCGAAATAGAAACGTCGCGGACAGGGCCGTCAAGCGGCGGCGTCTCTTCCCCCAACCGGGTCCCCTCCATAAGGAGGCCGAGTGTCTCGAGCCACTGTCGTCGACTGGGCGCGTGAGCTGTACGAGGATCTCGATTTCGGTACGGTGCACCGCTGGCTCGATCAGCATCCGGGGAGCAAGGCCGCCGGATATCTGCCCGTCTACGTCCCCCGCGAGCTCCTTCACGCCTGCGGCTTCCTGCCCGTTGGGATCCACGGCGGCGGCGACCGCCTGGAGATCATCCGCGGCGACGCCTTCTATCAGTCGTACATCTGCCACCTGCCGCGGTCGGTCATCGAGCTGGCGCAGTCTGGGCGGCTGGACATGCTCTCGGCGGTGCTCTTTCCGTCCACGTGCGACGTCATCCGCAACCTGTCGGGCATGTGGAAGCTGCTGTACCCCGACACGTACGTCCGCTACATCGACATCCCGCAGGTGCCCGACGCGGCGGCCGCGGCGCAGTTCTATGAAGGGGAGTTGCACCGTCTGGTGAACGACCTGGGCGCGGTTTCGGGAAAGGTGCCGACGCCCGAGGACCTCGCGGCATCGATCGGGCTGTACAACGCGATGCGCTCGGCGATCCGGGCGTTGTACGCGGCGCGGCAGGAGCGGCCGTGGGACGTTCCCACCGAGGAGCTGTACCTGCTGCTCCGTGCCGGCGAGGTGGTGCCGCCGGAGGAGTTCATCGCCCGGGTGGGCGAATACCTGGACGGCGTGAATGCCGACCGCCGCCGGCCGCGCGACAACAGCCGGGTGGTGATCGCCGGCGCGTTCTGCGAGCAGCCGCCGTTGGGGCTGATCAAGTCGATCGAGAAGGCCGGCTGCTACGTGGTGGACGATGACTTCCTGCTCGGCGACCGGTTCATGACGCGCGATGTGCCGCTGGACGGCGATCCGCTGCGCAATCTGGCCGACGCGTTCGTGCGCAACGACCTCAAGACCTCGGTGCTGTTCGAGGGCGATCCGGACGGCAAGCGCAACCTCATGAAGCAGCGTGCCGCCGCCGCGCACGCCGACGGGATCATCTTCGCGACGCCCAGCTTCTGCGATCCGGCGCTGCTCGACCAGCCGATGCTGCGCAACGGCGCCGAGCGCGCGGGGTTGCCGTGCATCGCGTTCAAGTATGCGGAGAACACGGGCCAGTTCCAGCAGTTCCGCGAGCAGGCCGGAACGTTCTCCGATTCGCTCAAGCTCTGGGGGGCTGCCTGATGGCCGAGGTGCTCAAGGATCAATCGATGCTGCTCCAGAAGGAGATGATCGCGCAGCACTTCGCGCGGTTGGAGCAGGCCCCGGAGCGGCACGAGCCCGTGGTCTACACGTTCGTGCCGGGCAATCTCACGGAGCTCATCCGCTCGTTCGGGGCCCTGCCCGTGCTGCCCGAGATCAACGCGCTGCAATCGGGCATGCGCAAGCAGTCGGGGGAGTACATCGCCGAAGCGGAGCGGTCGGGGCACTCGGAGGACGTGTGCGCGTACGTGAAGTGTGACATCGGCATGATGAAGTCGGGCAACATCTCGCCGGCGGGCACCAAGCTGCCCAAGCCCGACCTGCTGCTGCTGTCGTACACGGGGTGTTACACGTTCATGAAGTGGTTCGAACTGCTGCGCGAGGAGTACGACTGTCCGGCGGTGTTCTTTCACGTGCCCTATCAGGGCGACGGCGTGCTGGAGCCGGAGCATCGCGAGTACATGATCCGGCAGCTCCGCGACACGGTGATCCCGGCGCTGGAGAAGGCCACCGGCCGCAAGTACGACGAGGAGGAACTGCGCCGCCGCCTGGCGCTCTCGGCGCGCGCCGAGGACGACCTGGTGGCCGTGCTGGAATCGGCGAAGCAGCGGCCGAGTCCGATCGACGGCTACTTCGGCACGGTGTACTACGTGGGGCCGATCTTCAGCGCCTTCCGCGGCACGGAGGAGGGGGTGGAGTACTACCGCGCGCTGCGCGAGGAGATCGAGGCGCGCGCCGCGGCGGGGCTGGGTCCGATCACGCCCTCGGGCTCGCTCGACGACCAGCGTTACCGGCTGGTGGTGGAGGGGCCGCCGAGCTGGACGCACTTCCGGGACTTCTGGAAGATGTTCACCGACGAGAAGGCGGTGGTGGTGGCGTCCACGTACACCAAGGTGGGTGGGACGTACGACACCGGCTTCCGCCACGATCCCAACGACCCGCTCGGCACGATGGCCGACTACTGCAGCGGGTGCTACACGAACCTCAATCTCCCGTCGCGCATCGACACGATCGCGCGGTACATCCGGGAGTACGAGGCGGACGGCTTCGTGATCAATTCCATCAAGTCGTGCAACTCGTTCTCGGCCGGGCAGCTGATGATCCTGCGCGAGGTGGAGAAGCGGACGGGGGTTCCCGGCGCGTTCATCGAGAGCGACCTGGTGGATCCGCGGTACTTCTCGTCGGCCAACATCAAGAACCGGCTCGAGAGCTACTTCCAGATGATCGACGCCAGACGGAGGTCGGCCGCATGAGCTGCGTGATCGGGATCGACCTCGGCTCGACGACGACCAAGGCCGTCGTCCTGGACGGGAACGGCGCGATGCTCGGGCGCGGGATCACCAATTCGCGCTCCAACTACGATCTGGCGGCGGCAGTGGCGCGCACCGAGGCGCTGATCAACGCGCGGTTCGGGCTGATCCAGCAGCGGCTGTCGGGCGCCGAGCGCGAGGACGCCGTGGCCCGTCTCCGGCGTGCGTTCGTGCTCGAGCAGATGCTGCATCAGTTGCGGCGGCTCGAAGAGTTGATGCGCGAAGAGGTGGACCGCTCGGCGCCGAGCGACCTGCGCGCCGCGTTCACCGAGGCGTTGGAGCGGATCTGTGGCCGGATCGCGGATGAGGAGGTGGCGCTCTTCCAGGAGCCACCGGCCACGCGCTCCGACTTCTTCCGCGACGCGGCCGGCTCGGCGTTCATGCGCATTGCCGAGGAGGTGGCCGATCCGACGGGCGTGTCCTTCGACCGGCTGATCGGCGTGTACGACAAGTGCATCATCCGGGTGGAGAACGAGCCGCTTGATCTCGACTTCCGGGATCACATCGCCGACGCGCTCAAGCGCGTGGGCACCCCGGAGGGCCTGGCCGAAGCGGTGGACCATGCGGTGGCCACGGACCTCACGCCGGTGGCGACCGTGGGCACGGGCTACGGTCGCGCGCGGCTGCCGTTTCCCAAGGAGCAGATCCGGAGCGAGATCCTCTGCCACGGCCTCGGGGCGCACGAGCTGTTTCCGAACACGCGCACCGTGCTCGACATCGGCGGCCAGGACACGAAGGCGATCCAGGTGGACCCCGCGGGCATCGTGACGAGCTTCCAGATGAACGATCGCTGCGCGGCCGGGTGCGGGCGGTACCTGGGCTACATCGCGGATGAGATGAACCTGGGGTTGCACGAGTTGGGGCCGCTGGCCGAGCAATCGCGTCACGCGGTGAAGATCAACTCGACGTGCACCGTGTTCGCCGGCGCCGAATTGCGCGAACTGCTCGGCCTGGGCCAGAAGCGGGAGGACATCCTGGCTGGATTGCACCGCGCGATCATTCTCCGCGCGATGAGCCTGCTCGCCCGGTCGGGCGGCGTGAGCGACGAGTTCACCTTCACCGGCGGCGTGGCCAAGAATGCCGCGGCCGTGGGGGCCATCCGCGATCTGGTGGACGAGAACTACGGAGCGCGGACAATCAACATTTCGGCGGACAGCATCTACACCGGGGCGCTCGGTGCCGCGCTGTTCGCCAACCGGATGGTGGCCTGATGCGCACTGTGAGCGCGGGAATCGACGTGGGCAGCGGGGCCGTGAAGGTGGTGATCATGCGAACGGACGCCGACGGTGACGCGACGATGCTCACGCAGCAATCGGCGCGCATCCGCCGCCGCGTGGTGGCGAAGGTGGTGGACGAAGTCTTCCAGGCGGCCACCGACGCGGCCGGGGTCGACGCGATCCACTACATCGCGACGACGGGCGAGGGGGCGGAGTTCCCGTTCGCCACCGGGCACTTCTACGGCATGACGGCGCATGCGCGGGGAGCGCTGCACCTGGCGCCGCCGGCGCGCGCGGTGCTCGATGTCGGCGCGCTGCACACGCGCGCGCTGGCGATGGACGAGCACGGGCGGGTGCTGGACTACAAGATGACCAGCCAGTGCGCCTCCGGGTCGGGGCAGTTTCTCGAGAACATCGCCCGCTATCTGGGCGTGTCGCACGACGAGATCGGGCCGCTGTCGCTCCAGGCGGACGAGCCGGAGAAGGTGAGTTCGATCTGCGCCGTGCTGGCCGAGACCGACGTGATCAACATGGTGTCGCGGGGGATCACGACGGCCAACATCCTGCGCGGCGTGCACCAGAGCATGGCCGACCGGTTCGCGCGGCTGCTGCGGTCGCTGCAGTTCGACGGACCGGTGTTCGTGAGCGGCGGCCTGGCCGGCGACGTGGGGATGCTGGCCGCGCTGCGGGACGCGATGAGCAAGAAGGCGCCGGGCACCGGCGCCGGGGCGGCCGACGTCGTGACCGACGAGTCCGCGATCTACGCCGGCGCGATCGGGGCGGCGCTGTGGGGCGGCTTCCGATTCCGGAAGTTGGAACTCTCCGACGTCGCGTGGTCGGCGGCGGTCGTGAGTTGAGACGCCGAGTGCCCACCCTGCCCTTCACGTACCACCGACCGGCGTCGCTGGCCGAGGCCTGCGCGCTGGGCCAGCGGCTTGGCGGCGACGCGGCGTTCCTGGCGGGCGGCACCGAGCTGGTGCCCGACTACCAGCGCGGCCGGGAGACGGCGAGGCATCTGATCGCGCTCGGGAGCATTGCCGAGTTGCGCGGGATCGCGCGCGACGGCGACCGTCTGCGCATCGGCGCGCTCACCACGGTGGGCGCGATCGCCGCGAGCGCCGACGTGCAGGGTTGGCTGCCGGCACTCGCCGAGGCCGCGCGGTCGCTGGGCAGTCCGCAGATCCGGAGTCTGGCGACCATCGGCGGCAACTTCTGTCGCGCGGTGTCGTGCGCCGACCTGCCGCCGGCCGCCATGGTCGGCGACGCGCGGCTGCGCATCGTGTCGGGCGCCGGGGAGCGGGTCATCGGCGCCGCGGAGCTGTTCGCCGGCCCCAGACGAACGGTGCTCGAACCGGGGGAAGTGCTGGCCGAGATCATCATCCCCGCGGCGGCGCCGCACAGCGGCAGCAGCTTCCAGCGGTTCGCGCTGCGCCGGGGGATGGCGCTCGCCGTAGCGTCGGCTGCCGCGAGCGTGGTGTTCGCCGGCGCGCGGATCACGCGCGCGTCCGTGGCGTTGGGCGCCGTGGGCCCGGTTCCGCTGATGGTGCCGCGGGTGTCGAGCCTGCTCGAGGGCGAGATCGCGACGGAGGAGCTGTTCGCGGTGGCCGGCGCGGTGTGCGCGGACGCCGCGCTCCCGATCTCGGATATCCGCGGGTCGGAGGCGTTCCGGCGCGACATCGTCGCCGTGCTCGTGCGGCGGGCGCTGGCCCAGGCCGCGGCGCGTGCGCACGCGGCGGGCGGTGTGGCATGACGACGGGGGGGCACCTGGTGCGCCTCGACGTGAACGGCGAGCCGCGCACCGTGGCGGTGGCGCCGGGGACGACGCTGCTCGCCGTGCTGCGCGATGAACTCGGCCTCACCGGCACCAAGCGCGGCTGCGGCACGGGCGACTGCGGCGCGTGCACGGTGCACGTGGACGGCGAGCCGGTGAACGCGTGTCTGCAGCTCGCCGTCGAGGCGGACGGCAAGGCAATCGCGACCGTGGAGGGTCTGGCGACGGGCGGCGATCTGCATCCCCTGCAGAAGGCGTTCGTCAAGCATGGCGCGCTCCAGTGCGGCTTCTGCACGGCGGGCGCGCTGATGTCGGCCAAGGCGCTCATCGACCGGAACCCCGCCCCGAGCGAGGACGACGTCAAGGACGCGCTGAGCGGGAATCTCTGCCGCTGCGCCACGTATCCGCGGATGATCCGCGCCGTGCGGTCGTGGCAGGAGTTCGACGGCGTGCCGCTCGATGCGCATCCGCACGACGAGGGCGAGCGCGATCAGAAGCGCGATCACGCGATCGTCGGACATGGGGTGACCCGCTACGACGGGCCGGACAAAGTCACGGGGCGCGCCAGGTACACGGCGGACCATCGCCCGCCGGGCACCATCTTCGGAAAGATCCTTGGCAGTCCGATCGCGCACGGGATCGTCACGCGGATCGACGTCAGCAAGGCGCGGGCGCTGCCCGGCGTGCTGGCCGTGATCACGGCGGACGACGTTCCCGCCACGTGGTACGGCGTGAGCCCGGCGCGCGAGGACGAGCAGATCTTCGCCCGCGAGCGAGTGCGCTACATCGGCGACGAGGTGGCGGCGGTGGCCGCGGTGGACGAGGCGACGGCGGAGCGCGCGGTGGCGCTGATCGAAGTGGAATACCAGGAGCTCCCGGCGGTGTTCGACGCGGAGGCGGCGATGGCGCCCGGCGCGCCGCTGGTGCATCCCGAGCATCCGCGCTACGCCAACAACGTGAATACGCGGGTCGAGTGGCATTTCGGCGACGTCGAGCAGGGGTTCGCCCAGGCCGACCTCGTGCGCGAGCAGCGGTTCGTGGGCAATCGCACGTACCAGGCGCCGCTGGAGCCGCACGCGGCGCTCGCCCAGTGGGAGGCCCACGGCGACCGCCTCACGCTCTGGTCGTCCACTCAGACGCCGCACTATCTGCACCGGTCGCTGTCGCGCACGCTCGGAATTCCGATGGGCAGCATCCGGGTGATCCGTCCGGCGGTGGGTGGCGGGTTCGGCGTCAAGGCCGAGGCGACGCCGCTGGACTTCTGCGCCGCGATCCTGTCGCGCAAGACCGGGCGACCGGTGCTCATGGAGTACTCGCGCGAGGAGATGTTCCGGCACTTCCGGGGGCGGCACAAGCAGACCATCGATCTCAAGATCGGCGTGACGCGCGACGGGACGATCACTGCGGTGCAGCAGCGCGTGGTGCTGGATGGCGGCGCGTACACGTCGTTCGGGGTGATCACGGCGTACTACGCCGGATCGATGCTCCCCACGCTGTACCGGATGCCGAACTACAAGTACGACGGGGTGCGCGTCTACACCAATCTGCCGGCGAGCGGCGCGTTTCGCGGACATGGGGTGCCGCAGCCGCGGTTCGCGTTCGAGTCGCTGCTCGACATGATCGCCGAGGAGTTGGGCATCGATCCGATCGACATCCGGCTGAAGAATGCGATGCAGCCCAACACGCGGACGGTGAACGCGCTCGACGTGTCGTCGTGCGAATTCACGCGCACGCTCGAGCAGGCGCGCGACGCCACCGACTGGCGGGCCAAGCGCGGCCATCTGCCGCCGGGCAAAGGGATCGGCGTGGGCAGCGGCGGCTTCGTGTCCGGCGCCGGATATCCGATCTACCGCTCCGACTTCCCGCACTCGAACGCCATGATCCGCGTGCACGAGGACGGCACGGCCGTGTCGCTGCACATCGCGGCGGCGGAGATCGGCCAGGGGTCCGACACGGTGCTGGTGCAGATCGCGGCCGAGGAGTTGGGCGTGCCGTTCGAGTGGGTATGGATGGCGGAGTGCGATTCGACGCTGAGCCCGCTGGATCTGGGCTCGTATTCCAGCCGCGTGACGCTGATGGGGGGCAACGCGGTGCGCGAGGCGGCGCTCGTGGTGAAGCGGCAGGTGCTCGAGGCGGCGGCGCGGGCCCTGGCGTGCGACGTGGGCAGCCTGGTGGCGCGCAGCGGCCGCGTATTCGTGGCGCAGTTCCCCACCGTGGGCATGGATTGGGCGGCGGCCGCCCGGCTGGCGTTTGCCAAGCACGGCCCGATCGTCGGCACCGGCTCCTACCAACCGCCCAAGGATCTCGGGGGCGGGTTCAAGGGGAGCGCGGTGGGCACGTCGCCCGCATACAGCTTCTCGACGGCGATCGCCGAGGTCACGGTCGATCTCGAGACCGGGTTTGTGAGCGTTGACCGGGTCACGGACTTCAGCGATGCGGGCACGGTCATCAATCCCCTCACGTTCCACGGGCAGGTGGAGGGCTCCATCATCATGGGGCTCGGCGAAACGTTGATGGAGGATACGGTCGTCGGCGCGGGCGGGCGTCTCGTGAATCCCAATCTGCACGACTACCTGATCCCCACGATCTGCGACGCCCCCCAGATGCGTTCGGTGGCCGTGGAGAGCTACGAACCGCGCGGCCCGTTCGGCGCCAAGGAAATCGGCGAGGGCTCGTTGCTCCCCATGCTCGGCGCCATCGCCAACGCCATCTACGACGCCTGCGGCGTGCGCGTGACCGAGCTGCCGATCACGGCCGAGAAGATCCTGCATGGACTCAAGCAGCGCGCGACGTCACCGGCCGCGGCGCGCGCGCCGGCATCCGACGCCGGGCCAGCCCTTGGAGCACGGAGCCGATGAATCCGAACAGCAGCGACGACACGTCCACCGCGCCTCGGCGTCGAGGGCCCCGGGCCGCGACGCAGCAGAAGTTGGAAACGCTGCTCGAAACGGCAGCGGCGCTGATCGCCGACAAGGGATTCGAGGCGACGTCCATGCGCGATGTGAGCCGCGCGCTGGGTGTGAGCCTCGCCGGCCTCTACCACTATTTCGACTCCAAAGAGGAACTGCTCTACCAGATCCAGTATCGGACGTTCGCTGCGCTGCTCGCGGCGCAGGAAGAGCGGGCGTCGCAGCCCGGCACGCCGGAAGAGCGGTTACGACGGCTCGTGATCGGGCATCTCGCGTTCTTCACCAGTCATCCGAACGAGCTCAAGGTGTGCACGTACGAACTCGCGTCGCTGCAGGGGGAGCGCTACGAGACCACGGAGTCGCTGCGCCGGCGGTACTACCATCTCTTCACCGCCGTGGTCAGCGCGTTGATGGGAGAGGCCGGCGACGCCACATCGCGCCGCAGCCGGCACGCGGCATTGTTCGCGTTCGGCATGCTGAACTGGATCTTCATGTGGTACGACCCGGCCCGGTACGGGACGGTGGAGGAGATCGGTGAGGAGATGATCGACCTGATCCTGAATGGAGTGCGCAAACGATGAGCAACGTGCAGTTCGAGACGGTATACATCCCCTACGGCGCCTACTGGTCGTCGCCGTTCTGTGCCTGGCAGGGTTCGTTCGCCACCCTGGCGCCGATCCCGCTCGCTGCCGAGTTGGCGCGGCGGGCGCTCGACGAGCGCGGCATCGCGGCGAGCGACATCGACGGCATGAGCCTCGGCACGACCGTGGCCAGCAAGGGCTCCTTCTACGGCGCGCCGTGGTTCGCGGGTCTCGCCGGGCTCGGCCACATCAGTGGTCCGACCATCAATCAGGCGTGCGCCACGTCGGCGCGGTGCGTGGTGGAGGGCGCGCAGGAGCTGACCTCAGGGAGCGCCAACGTGTACCTGGCCGCAGCCGTGGACCGGACGAGCAACGGGCCGCACGTGTATTACCCCAATCCCGGCGGCGCCGGCGGCACCGGCGAGCACGAGGATCTGGTGCTCGACAGCTTCGGCCACGATCCGTACGCCAAGAACTCGATGCTGCAGACGGCCGAGAACGTCGCCCGCGAGAGCGCGATCACGCGCCAGGCGCAGGAAGAGATGACGCTGTTGCGCTACGCGCAGTACGCCCGCGCGCTGGCCGACGACGGCGCGTTTCTCGGCCGGTTCATGGTGCGGCCCGTCGAGGTGAAGCGCGGGAAGAAGGTCGTGGCCACGGTCACCGGCGACGAAGGCGTATTCCCGACCACGGCGGCCGGGCTGGCCGCATTGCGGCCGGTCACCGAGGGCGGCAGCGTCACGTTCGGCACCCAGACGCACCCGGCCGACGGTAGCGCCGGGATGGTGCTCACCGGGAACCGGGATCGCGCGCGCGCCCTGTCGCGCGACGAACACGTGGAGGTGCGGCTGCTCTCGTTCGGCCAGGCCCGCGTGAAACCGGGGTTCATGCCGATGGCCATCGTGCCGGCCGCGCAGACGGCGCTGGCCCGGGCGGGGATCGCCGCCGGCCAACTCGCGAGCACCACGACCCACAATCCGTTCGCGGTGAACGACGTCCTGCTGGCGCGCTCGCTGCAGCTCGACCCCGAGAAGATGAACCGTTTCGGATCCTCGCTGGTCTGGGGGCATCCCCAGGGCCCGACCGGGCTGCGCGCGATCATCGAACTCGTGGAGGACCTGGTGACGCAGGGTGGAGGAT
Organism: Gemmatimonadaceae bacterium; assembly: GCA_035533755.1. NCBI lineage: Bacteria > Pseudomonadati > Gemmatimonadota > Gemmatimonadia > Gemmatimonadales > Gemmatimonadaceae > Gemmatimonadaceae bacterium. The sequence continues at coordinate 180,948 of DATLTC010000009.1, read as the reverse complement.
ACGGCCTGTTCACCGGATGCGCCGCCGGCGATTCGGCGGCGGCGGTCGTCGTGAAAGTGGATATCCGCTGAGCGGCCGGCATGACATCAACCAGAGCCAACCCATGACCTCGCTGATCGACTATTTCACCTCGAAGTCGCCTCGCAGCCTGGACTTCAAGGACATTCTCTACGACAAGAAGGACTTCGTTGCCCGGATCACGATCAACCGCCCCGAGGCGTACAACGCGTACACCACCGACACGCTGCGGGAGTTGATCCGCGCGTTCGACGACGCATCGCAGGACGACCAGGTGGGGGTGATCGTGTACACCGGCGCCGGGGAGAAGGCGTTCTGCACCGGCGGCGACGTGAAGGAGTATGCGTCGGTCTACACCAAGCGGCCGCACGACTACTTCAAGTACATGGGCCTGTTCAGCCGCTACATCGAGTCGATCTTCCGCAATGGCAAGGTGACGATCGCCCGGATCAATGGGATCGCGGTGGGCGGCGGCAACGAGTCGCAGCTCGCCTGCGACCTCGCCGTGATGGCCGACGACTGCTACCTGGGCCAGGTCGGCACCAGCGTGGGGAGCGTCGCCGCCGGTGGCGCCACGCAGTGGTTGTCCATCCACGTGGGCGATCGTCGCGCGCGGGAGATGCTCTTTCTCAACCCCCGCATCCCGGCCGCGCAGGCCCTGGAGTGGGGCCTCGTGAACCGGGTGGTGCCGCGGGCGAAGCTGGACGACACGGTGAACGAGTTGGCGCAGAAGCTGCTGAACACCTTCCCCGAATGCACGCGCTACACCAAGCAGCAGGTGAACTACTGGAAGGAGGCGGCGTGGTTTGCCACCATCGGCCACGCGCGCGACTGGCTGTCCACGCACTTCACCACGCTCGAGCCCTACGAGGGCATGCAGGCCTTCGTCGAGAAGCGGAAGATCGACTACCGCGGCATCCGCAGCCGGGCGGCCGACGGGGGGAGCAGCGAGTTCCTGTGGGGCCCGTACGAGCACACCTGTGCCCAATGCGGCGCCAAGGGAATTCCCGCCGCGTTCGAATTCTGCGGGCAGTGCGGCGCGAAGCTGAACGGCGCCCAGGGCGCCTGACCACCGGGAGCGCGATGGACCTGGAACTGGCGGGACAGACCGCGGTCATCACCGGCGGCGGGCGCGGCATCGGGGCCGCGGTGGCGCAGGCGTTGGCCGGCGAGGGGTGCCACGTGGCCCTCGTGGACGCCGGCGCATTCGAGGAGGCGCGGGCGGTGGCGGATGCCATCCGCGCCGGCGGCGGGCGCGCGATCGCCCTCGAAGCCGACGTCTCGGACGTCGGCGCCGCGGAACGGTGTGTGGCGGCCGCGCTGCAGGAGTTCGGGCGTGTCGACATCCTCGTTGCCAACGCCGGCGTGGCCCGGGATGCCGTGGTCTGGAAGATGACCGAGGCGCAGTGGGATGAAGTGCTCGGCGTCAATCTGAAGGGGTGCTTTGCCTACTGCCGCGCGATCGCGCCGGCGCTTCGCGCACAGAAGCATGGGCGCATCGTGACGATGGCGAGCATCAACGGGCTGCGCGGCAAGTTCGGCCAGGCCAACTACGCCGCGTCCAAGGCGGGGGTCATCGCCCTCACCAAGACGCTGGCCCGCGAGCTGGGCAGCGCCGGTGTGACGGCGAACTGCGTGGCGCCGGGGCTGGTGCGCACCGAGATGACCGCGAGCCTGCCGGCGGAGGTCGTGGAGAACGCCAAACGGGAATCGGCGCTGGGCCGGGTGGCGGAGCCGGAGGACGTGGCGCAGGCGGTCGCGTTCCTCTGCTCGGCGCGCGCCCGGCACATAACGGGCACGGTGATGAAGGTCGATGGAGGCCAGTACATCTAGCCGCGGCGCGCGGCGGGAGCGAACACATGGCGGCCTCCACGGCGCAGATCCAGACGACGGTGCAATACGAGGTGCGCGACGCCATCGCGCACGTCACGCTCGACGCCCCGCCCCTCAATATTCTGACCGCGGCCGTGATGGCAGATCTCGCCACGGCCGTGGAGCGCGCGCAGGCGGACCGCGCCGTGGTCGCGCTCTCCGTAACGGCCACCGGCACCGCGTTCTCGGCGGGCGCCGACGTGGGCGAGCACCGGCCGGAGAACGCGCCGGTGATGATCGCGGCGTTCAGCCGCCTGTTCGCGGCGTTCGGCGCCTGTGAACTGCCGATCGTGATGGCCGTGGACGGCGCCGCTCTGGGTGCCGGGTTCGAACTCGCGCTCATGGCCGACATCCTCATTGCGAGCACGAAGGCCACGTTCGGCCAGCCCGAGATCCGACTGGGATTCTTCGCGCCCGTGGGGGTGTCGTGGCTGTCGGCGCGCGTGGGGCCGGCTCGCGCCATCGAGATCACGAGCACGGGGCACGCGTACACGGCCGCCGAGATGGCGGCGATGGGGCTGGTGTCACATGTCGTGCCACCCGCGGAGTTGGCCGACAAGCTGGCGTCGGTACTCGGGGAGCTCCGGCGGGCGAGCCCGGCCGTGATGCGCCTGAACGTGCGGCTCGTGCGGGAGTTGCAGGGGCGGCCGTTCGAGGCGGGGCGGCTCGAAGCCGAGCACGTGTTCCTGAACGAGCTGATGGCGCTGGACGATGTCGGTGAGGGGATCGCGTCATTCTTTGAGAAGCGGAGGCCCGTATGGCACAACCGCTGAGCGGCGCCACGGGCGCCGCGGGAGGCCAGCGAGCATGCGAACCCTGATCGTCGGAGCCGGGGCCCTTGGCGGACTCGTGGGCGCCAACCTGACGCGCGCCGGCGAGGACGTGGCCCTGCTCGAGGTGAACACGGCGCGGGCGGCGTTGTTGAACGACGCCGGATTGCTCGTCAGCCGGATGGGCGAGGAAGAGGTGTGCGTGCCGGTGTTCGTGGTCTCGACCGTGGACGGCCTGGCGCCGTTCGATCTGGTGTTCGTGGCCGTGAAGACGTACGAGACCGAGGACGCGGTCCGGTCGGTGTTGCCGGCGTGCGGCCCCCGGACGCTGTTCCTCTCGCTCCAGAACGGGATCGGTAACGCCGAGAAGATCGCCGGGCTCGTGGGCGGCGAGCGTGTGCTCTGCGGCATCACATATCACAGCATCCAGCATGCGGGGCCGCGGCGGCTCAACTATCGGGCGGGCATCAAACCGATCCAGATCGCTCCGTTCGGCGGTGCCGACCGGGCGCAGATCGAGGCCATCGCCGAAGTGTTCCGCACCGCCGGCATGGCCACGGAGGTCGTGCCCCACGTGGACCATGCGATCTGGCAGAAGCTGCTGCACAATGCGGTCGTGAATCCCACCTCGGCGCTCACCGGCCTCACGTGCCGCGAGATGCTGGCCGACGAGCACCTGATGGCGTTCATGCGCGATCTCTGCGGCGAGATCATCGCCGTGATGCGGGCGCGAGGCATTCCGATCGTGGACGAGGAGGATCCGTTCCGGCCGATCATCGGCTCGCTCAAGGCGCTGGGCAAGAACCGCCCGTCCATGTGGCAGGATCTCTCGCGCGGCAAGCGCACGGAAGTCGACGCCCTGAACGGCGCGGTGGCGGACGAGGCCGCGCGTCTCGGGCTGACCGCGCCGCACAACCGGGCCATCGTCGATTTCATCCATTCCCGCGAACGCCAGAAATTCCTGAACAAGCAGGCCATCGCCGTCCGCCTCGGGCTGGACCATCCGCCGATGGCGGGCGCGCCGATGCTGCGCGGCGCGGACGGCGGGATGACGCCCAGCGGGCCGCCGCTCGAGAGCACCCGTCGCCTCAAAGAGCTCATGCGCGCCTACTATCGGGATCTCGCGGCGGCCTCGGCCGATCCGTCGCGTCTCGTGGCGGCGTGCTCGGCACTGGGCCCGGTGGAGATCGTGCGCGCATTGGGCATCGCGCCGTATTTCCCGGAGAATCATGCGGCGCTCATCGCGGCCACCCGCCAGGGCGGGCACGCGATCGCGCGCGCCACGGCCCACGGCCTGTCGCAGTTCGCCAGTTCGGCGATGCGGGCCGACGTCGGCGCGCTGCTCGAGGGCACGAGCCCGCTCGTCGCGGCGCACGGCATCTCCGGGGTCCCACGCCCGGACGTCGTGGTGTACAGCACCAACACGGGCCATCAACTGCTCCGCTGGTTCGAGTTCTATGGGTCGCACTACGATGTGCCGGTGGACGGGCTCCACCCCCCGCCGGCGCTGCACGAACTGGAGCCGATCGACGTGGACGCCGGGGTGGACCAACTGCTCCGGCTCGTGTCGCGGCTCGAGCGATCCACCGGCCGCACGCTCGAGATGGATCGTCTGAGCGAGACGGTCGGGTACAGCGGCGACGCCAGCACCCTCTGGGACGACATCCTCGCGCTCGCCCGCGCCGTGCCCGCGCCGATGACCTTCTTCGACGCGGTGGTCCATCTCGCGCCGATGGTGCTGCTGCGCGGCACGCCGGCGGCGGTGTCGTACTACCGGGAGTTGAAGGACGAGTTGGAGGATCGGGTGGCTCGGGGCATCGGTGCCGTCCCCAACGAGACGCATCGCTTCTACTGGGACGGCCCGCCGATCTGGTGCGCGCTGCGGCCCCTGTCGCGGCTGTTCGCCGACGCCGGCGTGGCGATCGTGGCCTCCACGTTCTGCGGGGAGTTCGTGCTGCCGGGCCTCGACCGCGACGATCCGATTGCCAGCATGGCGCGCGCGTACACCGGGGTGTTCGGCAATCGGTCGGAAGAGTTCAAGACGGCATACCTCGCATCCAAGTTCGACGAGTATGGCGTGGACGCGGCGGTCTACCACGATTGCCGCACGACGCCGGAGGCGAGCCATGTCCGGTTCGGCCTCGCGGTGCGAGCGGAGCGCGCGACCGCGGTGCCGTCGTTCGTACTCGAAGCCGATTCCCACGACCTGCGGCTGTTCTCCACCGAGCGGCTGCAGGGTCAGCTGTCCGCTTTCCTCGAGCAGCACGTCGAAGGGTTGGCCGCCCACTAGGCGGCGAGGAGCATATTCGATGCTGGAACAAGGAGCCAGGGCCGCCGCCGGCGTGGACGTCGGGACGGAATGCGTGAAAGCCGTGGTCGCCGGTGCCGACGGCCGGATCCTCGGGCGCGCCGTGGCTCCCACCCGGGGCTATTTCCAGGCGTGCAGCTACGAGGTCCTCACGGCGGCGCTCGACGACGCGCAGCTCCAACAGGCGGACCTGGCGGGGATTGGCGCCACGGGGTTCGCGATGAACTGCGTGCGCGATGCCACGACGACGGCCACTGAGGCGTGCTGCCACGCCCTCGGCGCGTACCACCATGCCCCCTACGCGATGACGCTGGTCGATATCGGCGGGCGCGATCCGCACGTCATGCACGTAGCCGGCGATGGCCGGCGTCTCGACGCGCACGGCGTGCGCCGTTGCGCCGTCGGCATCGGCAGCTTCCTGATGTTCGCCGCTCGCCACCTCGACATCGCGCCCTCGGGACTCCAGGAGCTTGCCGCAGCGGCTTCGGCGCCGGCGCCGGTGAGCAGCTACTGCTCGGTGTTCTCCGCCAGCGAGGTGCTCGAGCGGCTGCGCGAGGGCGCCACCCGGGAGGAGATCGCGCTCGGCTGCATGCACTCGGTGGCCGAACGGATCGTCGAGATCGGAGGGTTCACGCATCCGCTGGTCGTCTGCGGCGGCGTCGTCGAATACTTCCCCGGCGTGCTGCACGCCATACAGGAGCTCTCGGGAATCGAGGCGCGGGCGGTCCCCGACGCGATCTACACCGGGGCGCTCGGCGCCGCGCTCAAGGCGCTGCAATGACCGGCCTCCGGAGCGCGGCGGCGCTGAAGGACACGATGGGCCACTACTTCCGCGCCGTGGGCGAGGCGGCCGAGCGGAAGACCGCGCCCGTGGCCTGGTGCTCGAGCGTGGGGCCGGCGGAACTGCTCCGGGCCCTCGGTTTCCAGGTGTTCTTTCCGGAGAACCACGCGGCCATGCTCGGCGCCGCCCGCAGCGCCAACCGCTACATGCCGCTCGCCCATGCGCAGGGCTACTCGCAGGACGTCTGCTCCTACCTCACCAGCGACGTGGGCGCGTACCTCGCCGGCGAGACGCCCCTGGCCGCATTCGGGCTGAGCGGCACGCCGCGCGCCGACGTGCTCGTCTTCAACACCAATCAGTGCCGCGACGTGCGCGATTGGTTCGAGTGGTACGGGCGAACGTGGAACGTGCCCGTGATCGGCGTGCGGTCGCCGCGCGCCATCGAGCAGGTGTACGACACCGACGTGGACGGCGTCGCGGCGCAACTCGAGCGGCTCGTGCCGACGCTGGAAGCGGTGGCGGGATCCCGCCTCGACGCGACGCGGCTGGCCGACGCCGTGCGCGTGTCGCGGGAATGTTCCGACCTCTGGGAAGCCTGCCTTCGCACCGCCACGCGGCACCCCGCCCCACTGACCTTCTTCGACGGGACCATCCACATGGGGCCGGCCGTCGTCCTGCGCGGCGCGCCCGAGGCGTGTGACTACTACCGGCTGCTGCTCGCCGAGCTCGACGAACTGGGGCGGGCGGCGCAGGCGGCCGTGCCGCGCGAGGCGTTCCGCCTGTACTGGGAAGGGATGCCGGTGTGGGGACGCCTGCGCGCGCTGTCGTCGCTGTTCGCGGAGTTCCGCACCGCGGTGGTCGCGTCCACGTACTGCAACAGTTGGATCTTCTCGGCGCTGGACCCTGCCGATCCCATGCGCTCCATGGCGCGCGCGTCGCTGGAGCTGTTCATCGTGCGCTCCGAGGACGCCAAGGAGGCGTACATCGAGCGCATGCTCTCGCTGTACGACGTGGACGGCATCGTCTTTCACGACTGTCGTACCTGTCCGAACAACTCGAACACGCGCTACGGCATGCCGCGGCGCATCGCCGAGCGACTCGGCATCCCGACCCTCACGCTCGACGGTGACGTGAACGACCTCCGCTGTTTCTCCGACGAGCAGGTGCGCACGAACGTCGAGGGCTTCGTGGAGCAACTGGCCGACGCGCGGCCGGCGGGAGCGCGCGCATGAAACGCTTCGTCGGCGTGGACAGCGGCTCGTGGAACACCAAGGCCGTCGTCATCGACGACGAGGCGCGCGTCCTGGCGCGGGCCGTGGTGCGCTCGGGCGCCGACCTCGCCGGCGCCGCCGAGCAGGCGTTGGCCCTCGCCCTCGCCCGCGCTCCCGGCGGACAGAGCGACGTCCACGCGATCTGGGCCACGGGGTTCGGTCGCCAGACCGTCTCGTTCGCCGATGGGTCGCGGACCGAGCTCGACTGCCACGGCCGGGGCGCCGCGTTCTACGTCAAGGGACCGATGCTCGTGATCGACATCGGCGGCCAGGACGCCAAGGTGATTCGCCTCGACGCGAACGGGCAGCGCCTGGCGCACCGGATGAACCGGAAGTGTGCCGCCGGCACGGGCAGCTTCCTCGACGAGATCGCGCTCCGGCTGGGCATCGACGTGGCCGGTCTGGACGACCTGGCGTCGCGGTCCACCGAGGCTCTGGAGCTTTCCAGCTTCTGCACCGTGTTCGCCGGCACCGAGCTCCTCACGCTCATCCGGGCCGGGCATCGGCCGGCCGATCTCGCGATGGCGGCGTATCGCTCGCTGGTGAAGCGCGTGGTGGCGATGGACGTGCTGCACGGTCGCGTGGTGGCCACGGGCGGCGTCGTGGCGTACCACCCCACCGTGGCGCGGCTGCTGGGCGAGGAGATGCACGCCGAGGTGCTGGTGCCGCCGCACCCGCAGGAGATGGGGGCGTTCGGCGCCGCGCTTGCCGCCCGTGACGGCGCCGTGTCCGTGGGGCCGGAGGTGGCGGTATGAGACAGGGTACGCATGCGCGCGCCGCGGTACGGGAGGGCGACCGCATCCGGTCGCTGCTCGAGCCCACCGGTACCAGCGAGACGATCGCGTCGTTCGTGTTGCGGAATGCGGCCAGGCATGGTGAGCGTGCCGTCTATCGCGAACGCAGCCTCGGGGCCATCCGGACCGTGACCTGGCGCCAGCTCGCCGACGACGTCGTCGCATTCGGTCGGTATCTGGAACACGCGGGGGTCGCCCCCGGCGACCGCGTCGTCGTCATCTCGCCCAATCGTGGTGAGATGCTCGTCACCGAGCTGGCGACGATGAGCCTGGGGGCCGTGTACACGCCGCTCTTTGCCGGCTACTCGCCGGACCAGACCAACGATCTGCTTGCCCACGCGGCGCCGGCGGCGGTGGTGTTGCCCGATGCCGGCTGGCGGGCGCGCCTGCGCCTGCCCGCCAGCGCGCGAGCGGTGGTCACCTTTGCCGAGTTCCGTGACATCCTCGCGCCGTTCCGCTCGACGCCGCGCAACGCGGCCCGGCACGCATTCCTGGAGCGCGGCGCGTCGCTCGATCCCGGCGCGCCGTGCCTGATGATGTACACGTCGGGCACGAGCGGCGCGCTGAAGGGCGTGCTCCTGACCCACGACAACATCCTCTCCCAACGGCGCGCCCTGGCCGAGATCTGGGACATCGGCCCCGAGGATCGGTTCCTGTCGTACCTGCCCTGGCATCACAGCTTCGGCGGCATCTTCGAGAAGTACAGTGCGTTGTACAATGGCGCCGCGCTCACGATCGACGACTCGTACGGTCGGGACTTCGATGTGCTGCTCCGGAATTGGATGGAGATCCGGCCGACGATCTATTTCAGCGTGCCCAAGGTGTACCAGCAGCTCGTGGCCCACATCCAGTCGCATCCCGAGGACGAGGAGCGAATCTTCCATCCCGAGTTGCGATTCGTGTTCACCGCGGCCGCGCCGCTCCCCGCCAACCTCTCGGAGTTCTTCGCGGCCCGCCACATCGCCGTGGCCGAAGGCTGGGGGCTGACCGAGACGGCGCCCTGCTGCACGCTCACCGATCTTAACGAATCGCGGTCGGCGCCGGGCAAGGTGGGCTATCCCCTGCCCGGCGTGACGGTGAAGATCGCCGACGACGGGGAGATCCTCATCCGGGGCCCCAACGTGATGCGGGGTTACTACCGCGACGACGAGGCCACCACCAAGGCGCTTCCCGGAGACGGCTGGTTCCATACCGGCGACCTCGGCGAGTTGATGGGGTCCGCGTTGAAGCTGATCGCGCGCAAGGACCGGGTGTTCAAGCTGCTGAACGCGGAGAAGGTCGTGCCTACGGAGATCGAGAACCGGCTCGCCGGCATGAATCCGTACATCCGGCACGTCCTCGTCGCCGGCGGGGGACGCGACTTCCTCTGTGCCCTGATCTTCCCCGACTTCTTCCGCATCGGCGAGGAATTCGGCGCCGATCGCGCGACCGCCGACCGCGTGGTGGCGGCGTCGCTGCGCGACACGATCGCCGAGTTCAACCGCACGCATGCCGTCAAGTACGAGCACATCCGGGCGGTGGCGGTCATCAGCAAGGAGCTGACGATCGAGGATCAGGAGTTGACGCCGTCGCTCAAGGTGCGGGTGCGCAACGTGCTGGCCGACGCCGAGGGCTACCTCCAGGCCGTGTACGAACCAACCGCCGAGTGCGATTGCCGCTTCCTGCGCAAGGTGCTGCGGGTGGCCGGCGACGCGCGGCCGTGCTTTGGCGGGCGGGCCAAGACGCTCGACCGATGCTACGAATGTGGAAGCTTGCTCTTCGGAGAACGCCAATGACGACGACGATCGGAACCACGTACAGCGCCTGGGTCATGACCACGCCGGGCGCCGCCCTCGACCGGGTGGACCTGCCGTGGATCGAGCCCGCGGCCGGTGAAGCGCTGATCGAGGTGGCGGGTTGCGGCGTGTGCCACACCGATCTCTCGTACCTCTACGGCGGCGTGAAGACGCGCGGGCCCCTGCCGTTGGTCCTCGGGCACGAGATCAGCGGCATCGTGCGCGCGGTCGGCGCCGGCGCCGACCCTGCCCTCGTCGGCCAGGCGGTGGTCGTCCCCGCCGTGCTGCCGTGCGGGGAGTGTGACCTGTGCCGTGCCGGCCGCCGCGCCATCTGCCGGCGGCAGGTGATGCCGGGCAACGACCGTCATGGGGGCTTCGCGTCGCACGTCGTCGTGCCGGCGCGGTATCTCTGCCCCGTGCCGGCTGCGGCCCTGGTCGAGCACGAACTCTGGGAATTGTCGGTCGTGGCCGATGCCCTCTCGACGCCCTTCCAGGCCGTGAAGCGCTCCGGCCTCCTGCCCGGGGAGTTGGCGATCGTCGTCGGCGTGGGCGGCATCGGCGTCCACGCCGTGCAGGTGGCCCGCGCCGCGGGCGCCACGGTGATCGCCATCGACATCGACGCGCGCAAGCTCGAGCAGGCCACGGCGGCGGGCGCGCGCGGCGTGATCGACGTGCGCGGCATGCCGCTCAAGGAGGTCCGCAAGCAAGCGCGGGCGCTGGCGGAATCGCTCGGTGCGCCGCCGCACCTGTGGAAGATCTTCGAGACCTCCGGCACCAAAGCCGGTCAGGAGACGGCGTACGCGCTGGTCGGCTTCGGCGCATCGTTGGGCGTGGTGGGCTACACGATGGACAAGATCGAGATCTGCCTGTCGAACCTCATGGCCTACGACGCCGAAGCGCACGGCAACTGGGGCGCCGACCCGGAGATCTATCCCGAACTGCTGCAGTGGATCGCCGCCGGCCGCCTGGCCGTGAAGCCGTACGTGGAGCGCCATCCGCTCTCGGAGATCAACGCGGTGTTCGAGGCGGCGCACCATGGGCGGCTGACCAGGCGAGCGGTCCTCGTGCCGTGACCACACCGACCGACGTGCTGATGGCCGAGCACCGGGTCATCGAGCAGGTGCTCGACGCGCTCGAAGCGGCGGCGGCCGTACTCGCGCGTGGCGGCAACGTGCGGCCGGGATTCTTCGTGGACGTCTCCGATTTCGTGTCGGGCTTTGCCGATGGCTGCCATCACGGCAAGGAAGAAGGCGTGCTGTTCGAGGCGATGATCGCACATGGCGCGCCGCCGCACGGGGGCGCCATCGCCATGATGCTCGACGAGCATGAGCAGGGGCGCGCCTACAACCGTGCCTTGCGCGACGCGGCCCGGGGCCTGGACGGCGGCGATCCGCAGGCACGCCGCCACATCGTGTCGAATGCCAAGGGCTACGTCGCGCTGCTCCGCGACCACATCGTTAAGGAAGACGAGATGCTCTTCCCGATGGCCGACGAGCTCATCCCGCGTCCTGCGGCGGACGCCATGCTCGCGGCGTTCGACCAAGTGGCGCGCGCGGAGCGCCCCGATGCGGACGCCCACTTCACGGCGCTCGCGGCACGAATCGTCCACGAGGCGACGACGCTTTCGGACTAGCGAAACCGGGACCGCGCGAGCACAATTCGAGTGACAGAGTTGATGTTGGCGCGTCCCCCCGGCGCTCTTCCGTCCACGAGGTTTTACGCACCCGTTTCGCCGCGTCGGCTCGACCGGCGCCGCGCCGCCAGGCACGTTGCCACGTCAGAAGCGGGTCGAGGATCGCCATGCACCGCCGCAGAACAAGACTTGCCGTGCCATTCCCGCGTTGGTGGCCGGTTCGCGCCATCCAATGCCTCGCTGCGGGGGTGCTTCTCGTCTCGCCAGGGTGCGCCAGGACTACGGGTCCGGCGCCGACTCCCGGGCCCGAAGCGGCGCCCGCGCGGCCGTTCTTCCTCGGGGCCGACGTCTCCGCCCTGGATGCGCCGAGCCGCTTCGGCCGTCCCGCGCCCACGTACCAGGAAGGCGGAACGCCGAGCGATGAGCCCACCATTCTCATGCGCCACGGATGGAAGGTGTTTCGCCTGCGCGTGTTCGTGTCGCCGGTTCGGGACGCGCCGGACAACTCGCTCGCCAACACGATTCCGTTGGCGCGGCGCATCAAGGATTCCGGGGCGACGCTGCTCCTGGACATCCACTACTCGGATACGTGGGCCGATCCGCAGCACCAGGACACCCCCGTCGCCTGGCGCGGTCTGGGCTTCGATTCGCTGGAGCGTCAGGTCGAGACCTACAGCCGCAACACGATCAAGGCATTCAAGGATGCCGGCGCCATGCCGGATTGGGTGCAGGTCGGCAACGAGATCACGCGGGGCATGCTGTGGCCGATGGGACAGGTCGAGGTTCCGGGCTCCGAGCAGTACCTGCCGCCGCAGCCGTACGACTCGGTCACGCAGTGGGACCATCTGACCGGGCTGTTGAAGGCCGGCATTCGCGGCGTGATGGAAGGCGCCGGCGACACGCCGCCGCGGATCGCCATCCACATCGACCGGGGCGGCGACTGGGCCACCACCAAGTGGTTCTTCGACCATCTGGACGCCGCGCACGTGAACTACGACATCATCGCCGAGAGCTTCTATCCGCCCTGGCGGCATGGAACGCTCGACGATCTGTGGAATAACATGCAGCAGTCCGCGAAGCGCTTCGACAAGGACTTCCTGGTTGCCGAGACGGGATACGGTCCGTCGCATTATCCGGACAATCTGGACATGCTGTGGCCGGTGACGCCGCAGGGGCGCCTGCAGTTCATGGTGGACCTCGTCAACACGGTGCGGAAGGCCCCGCATGGGTTGGGCGTGATGTACTGGGCGCCGGAGTACGACCTCTGGAACCAGGACGGCAGTCCGGGTCCGGCCGTCTTCACCATGGACCATTTGAAGGATCTGACGGCACGTCCGGCAAGCCACGCGCCGGCCGCGGTGAACAAGTAGCGGGCAGCAACCACATACGGAGAGCACAGATGGCGGGGACGCAGCGCACGATCGCAATTCTCACCGGCGGCGGGGACGTGCCCGGATTGAATCCGGCCATCCGCGCCATCACCATCCGCGCGCTGCGCGATGGGTATCGCGTGGTCGGGATACGACACGGCTGGGCCGGGCTCGTGGACTACGTGCCCGACGCGACCGCCGACAACAGCGAGCACGTGCAGGTGCTGTCCGAAGCCATCGTGAATCGCGCCGGTCGCACGGGCGGGACCTTCCTGCACACGTCGCGGGCGCGGCCCAGCCACCTGCCGCTCGAACGGGTGCCGGCGCACATGTCCGGCTACGACCAGCCGATCAACGACGTGACCAAGGACGTCCTCAAGCACCTCGAGCACATCGGGGTGGACGTGCTGATCCCCATCGGCGGGGACGACACGCTCAGCTACGGCAAGCGTCTGCACGACGAGGGGGTGAACGTCGTCGCGATTCCGAAGACGATGGACAACGACGTGCACGGCACCGACTACTGCATCGGGTTCAGCACCTGCGTGACCCGTACGATCGAATTGACGCACCGCCTGCGCACGTCGGCCGGCTCGCACGAGCGGTTTCTCGTGATCGAGGTGTTCGGGCGGTACGCGGGCTTCACGGCGCTCCTGCCGACCATGGCCGGCGCGGCGGATCGGTGCGTGATTCCCGAACACCCGTTGGACGTGGATCGTCTGGCGGAATTGCTCACCGGCGATCGCAACCGCAACCCCAGCCGCTACGCGGTGGTCCTCGTCTCGGAGGGCGCGCGCCTGTCCACGCACGACGCCATGACCTTCGCCAGTGAAGAGGCGGACATGTTCGGACACCGGAAGCTGGGCGGGATCGGTGACCAGGTGGCCGCGGCGCTCAAGGCCGCGTCGGCGAAGTACAACAATGGGCGTCGCATCGACATCGTGAACCAGCGACTCGGCTATCTGGTGCGCTCCGGCGACCCCGATGCCCTCGATTCCATCGTCCCGATGGCGTTCGGCAACCTGGCGATCGACCTGATCATGAAGAAGCAGTACGGCCGCCTGGTCAGCATCCACCGCGGGTTCTACGACAGCGTGCCCCTGTCGAGCGTGACGTCGGAGAAGAAGGTGGTGAACGTCGCCAAGTACTACGACACCGACCGGCTGCGGCCGATCTACGACTTCGACGGCGCGCCGCTGTTCATCATGACAAGCGATTGAGCGCCGGCCAGTCGCGCGGCTCGTCCGACACGCGACGCACGATCGCCAACCCCGCGAGCATCATCGCGAGCAGCGACAGAATGGCAAAGGCCTCGCCCCGCACCACCGGCATGTGTCCCCGCTCGACGGTGAGCCACGTCGTGGCTCCCCACAGGATGGGGCCGGTCACGGCCGAGAACCGTCCCACCATGCCGTACAGGCCGTAGAACTCCCCTACGCGATCGGGCGGCGTGAGGCGCAGCATCAGCGGCCGGTCCGACGCCCACGTGCCGCCCAGGCAGATGCCCGCGCCGCACGCCACCACGAAGAGCCACGCGATCGGGAGATGCAGGAAGCCCACGAACGCCGCGAGCGTGAACGTGGCCACCCACCCGGTGAGCACGATCATGAGCGTCCGCTTGGAGCCCAGGCGGTCGACGGCGAACCCCCACAGGATGCCGCCGAAGATCGCCGCCGTGATGGCCGACATCAGCACGAGCTGGGCCTTCTGCTGTCCGTCCTCCTTGGAGAGCCCGGTGGAGATCGCCACGTTCACCGTGTAGAGCGACATGAAGATGATCACGGTGTTGATGGCGTCGGTGTAGAACGCGCGCCCGACGAGAAACCGCAGCAGTCCCGGATACCTGTTGCCGGATTGCAGCGTGCGGACCGTCTGCCGCACCGACTCGGTGACCGCGGTCCACGTGAAGATCGGCCGCGGATGCGCGTTGCCCCGCTCCCGCACGAACACGAAGCACGGCAGCGCGAGCGCGAGGAACGCCAGCGCGACGAACAGGAAATACTTCGCAAAGGGGAAGTCGCCGGTCGTGGACGACATCCAGAGGCCCCCGCCGACCGCGATGTACGACCCCAGGTATCCGAGCCCGATCGCCATGCCGTTGATGCGTCCGCGGTTCTCTTCCGTGGTCACCTCCGGCAGGAGCGAGTCGTAGAACTGCACGCCGGCCTGGTAGGCGCCGTTCGCGATCACGAACAGGACCGCGCTCAGCATGAACGGCCCACGGGCGATGAGGGCCGTGCAGGCGCAGCAGATGAGCGTGGCCCAGACCAGAAAGGGCAGTCGTCGTCGCGCCCGGTCCGTCATCGCGCCGAGCAACGGCGACAGGCAGAACATGATCCCCATCGACAGCGCGCTGATCCCCCCGAGCAGACTGTCGGCGCGATCGGCGCCCACTTCCGCCCGCACGTACAACGAGAAGTAGAGCGAGATCACGCCCATCGAGAAGATGACGTTGGCGAGATCGTACAACATCCAGCTGAGGACCGCGCGCCGCGGGATCACCCGGGTGGGAGAATTCATGGAGGAAAATGTGCGGACCGCGGCACCGAAGAGCCATAGTCGATGCGCCGAACGCCGCGTGGACGCCCGTCTCACCACCAACGCCAAACGTGCTCCCGAGACCGGAAGCACGTTTGTGATGACTGCACCAACTTCCCCTATGACAACCGAATGCCCGAGGCGGGACTCGAACCCGCACGCCGTTGCCGGTGGGGGATTTTGAGTCCCCTGCGTCTACCAATTCCGCCACCCGGGCCGCTGCGCGGAACATAGCAGCGCGGGAGCGGCGCCTCAACGCCGCTCCCGCTCCCGCCCCCCCCGCGCGCGCCCGCCACGATCCCGGCGCCTACCGCGGACCGCCTCCTGGCGGAAGCACCGGCCTGGCCGAATCGCCCGCCGCATGGCGCATCATCGTCAACTGACGCTGCACCTTCTCCTGCAGCGCCCGGTACTTGGCCAACTGCACCGGCGTCATGATGCCCCCCAACGCCTTGCCCTCGGCGTCCATCAGGTCGAGGCGCTGGCGCTGGAACACGTCCATCTGGTCCAGATACTGCTGCACCCTGGCCTGGTCCGGCTCCGGCTTGGCCAACTCGTCGCGAAGCCCCATGCGGGTCTGCCGCTCCTGGGCGCCCAGCGCCTGCCGCTGCTGGACGAACCGGCGGTTGATCGGCGCCAGCTTCCGCATCTGGTCGTCGCTCAGGCCCACCTGCGTCCGCACCGCATGCGTGAACGCCTGACGGATCATCCGCTGGATGCGAGCCCGCTCGGGCGACATCTGGCCCATCCGCCCTCCGCGGGGCGGACGCACGGGTTGCTGCGTCGCGCTCACCTCGCGCTGCGCCACGCCCTGTCCCCGCGCGCGCGCCGGCGCCATCACCATGACCGCCGCCAGCCACCCCACCGCGAATCTCGACATGATCATCATGCGCCCCCGTTGCTCAACGTCACGTTCGGCACCGTGGCGTCCGTTTCTGTGCTCGGCATCGCGTTGATCTGCTGGACGTCCTTGAGGAGGGCCAGCAACTGGGCATCGGTCAACTCACTGTAGCCGTATCCGACGTTCAACTCCACGTCCCCTGACGCGCCGCGCCCTGAGTCGACGGCCGAGTCATGGGCCGGGGACAGAGTGGCGACACGCACGCTGTCTGTGGGGCGTGATCCGGCAAAATGCGCCACGAGCGACGATCCCCCTGCCGCAAGCACCACGATCGCCGCGGCGATCCGCCAGGAATTCGCCGTCCACCGCCGGGGTGCGCGCGGCGCCGGCAGCGCGGCGACGATCCCCGCCACGTCCAGCCTCGGAGTGGGCGCCACGGCGCGAAGACTCCGCAGCAACGCCAGTTCGCCCCGGCATTCCTCGCACCCGCGCAGATGCGCCTCGACGCGCGTGCGCGTCGCCCCATCGAGGCGATCGTGCAGCAGGTCGGGCAGCAGGTCGCGCAGTTCCGCGTTCGGACAGTCAGTCATTGAGAAACTCCTTGATCGCATGCACGGCGTTGTGATAGTGCACGCGCGCCGCGCCTTCCGTCGTACCCACCACGTCGGCGATTTCCTTGTAGCTCAGCCCTTCGTTCACCCGCAAGGCGAACACTTCCCGCTGCCGCGGCGACAGCCCCGCCACGGCAGCGCGCAACTGCTGGCGGGTCTCGTCCGCCACCACCCCGTCCAGCGCATCGAACTCGGTGACTGCGTCCCCCTCCTCGATCTCCACCCGGTCGCGCCGGCGCCGTTCGGCCCGGATCCGGTCGAGCAACAGCCGGCGCGCGATCGTGAACAGCCACGTCCGCAGCGAGCTGTCGGCGCGGAACGTATCGAGCGAGCCGAAGGCCCGCACGAACGTGTCCTGCACCACCTCGTCCACCTCGCGGCGCTCGCCACAGCTCGCGACGAATCGAGCCAGCGCCGGCGCGTGGCGTTCCACCAGCGACGTTGCCGCCCGCTGGTCTCCCGCCTGCCATGCCGCGATGAGCTCGAGATCCGGCCGTTCATCACCGCTCCGTGCGCTGTCGGTCATTCGCTCCGTAAAGTGAGACGTTGGCTGATCCGCCGCGTTAAGAGCTTGCCGAATTGAAGGTTGGCCAATATACACCGGCATGCCCCACGCGCTGCCCCGCTTCGAGCGGATCGCCCACCGCGGCGCCCCGCGCGAATTTCCCGAGAATAGCCTCGAGGGCTTTCTGCGCGCCCTGGAACGCGGGGCCGACGCCGTGGAACTCGACGTCCACAAGACGCGCGACGGCGGGGTCGTGATACACCACGATCCCGACGTTCGCACCCCCGACGGCGCCCTCCGCCCGATTTCCGGGCTCTCCCGGGCCGAGGTCGAGAGCTGCCGGCTCGCCGGCGGCCTCCGCGTCCCCTCGCTCGCGCAAGCGCTCGAGGCCATCGGCCCGCGCGCCACCGTCTACATCGAGCTCAAGGGCCACGATGTGGGTGCGGCGGCCGCGGCCGTGGCCAGTGCCCACGGCGCCCGCTATGCCCTGCACAGCTTCGACCACGACGCCATCCGGGCACTGTCCGCGAGCCTGCCGCAGCTGTCGTATGGGATCCTCCTAGACGCCGGAACCCCGGACCCGGCCGCCGTGGCTGCGGCCTTTTCCGGGCGCGACATCTGGGCCCACTGGACCCTGGCCGATGCCGCCCTCGCCCGCCGCATCCATGCCCGCGCACAACGGCTCCTGGCGTGGACGGTGAATGATCCGGCGGAGGCCGACCGCCTGCGCCTGGCCGGGGTCGACGGGGTGTGCACCGACGACGTGCGGCTACTTGGCGGCGGGGTCGGCCGGGACACGACCGGGCCTGCCTGAAATGCAAAGCGCCCCCGCGAACGGGGGCGCTGGCGAACGATCGGCAGGCCGGATGTCAGGCCGCGGAGGTCGTCTCGGTGGCGACGGTGGGGTACACGCTCACCTTGTACCGCGCCTTGCTGTGGTGTTCGAACTTCACCACGCCGTCGATCAGCGAATAGAGGGTGTAGTCGGTGCCCATGCCCACGTTGCGGCCCGGGTGCCACTTGGTGCCGCACTGGCGCACGATGATGTTGCCCGCGATTACGGGCTCGCCACCGTACTTCTTGATGCCGCGGTACTTCGGGTTGCTGTCGCGGCCGTTGCGCGACGAGCCGACGCCCTTTTTATGTGCCATGGCGAATCGTCCTCAGCCCAGCGTGATGTCGTTGATCATGACTTCGGTAAAGCCCTGCCGGTGCCCCTGCTTTTTAGCGTAGTTCTTGCGGCGCTTCATCTTGAACACGACGATTTTGTCGCCGCGTCCCTGCCGGAGAATTTCGCCGGTGACCTTGGCGCCCGAGAGCGTGGGCACGCCGGTCTTGACGGCGGTGCCGTCGGAGCCGAGGAGGACCTCGTTGAATTCCACGACGCCGCCCGGCTCACCGGGGAGCGAAGGGATCTTGTAGTATCTGCCCGGTTCGACACGGAACTGCTTGCCGCCGGTGCGAATGATTGCGTAGGCCATATGACTGATGGGGATTTTGTACGTGCGAGCCTTCAAAGTTAGACGACCGCTATCTCGTTGTCAACGAGTAGCCTAGCGGGCTTTTCCACGGGCCCGATGCTCCCTAGGCCACGGCGTACTGCTGGGTGACGTCCCGGCCGGCGCTCTTGACCACCAGCTTGAACTCGTCCGGGCGCAGGAGCGGGTCGTCCCGGAACTCGAGCCCGAAGCCGGCCGCCTTCTCGAGCTTCTTCACCAGGTCCCTCTCCTGCTCGAGCACGTACATCGCCACGTCGGGGTGGAGCTTCACGATCAGCGGATCGCGCTTGCCCTCCACGATCATCCGGCGCACCGAGCGCTCCATGCGGCGAATGATCGTCTCGGCGGTGAACACGCGGCCCGTGCCGGCGCAGGTGGGGCAGGCCTCGGTCATGTTCTGCAGATGGCTCTGCCGCACGCGCTGGCGGGTCATCTCGATCAACCCCAGATCGCTCACCGCGAACGCCTTGGTGCGGGCCCGGTCGCGACTCAGATGGGTGCGCATCTCCTGCAACACCCGGTCGCGATTGGCCTTGGTCTCCATGTCGATGAAATCGCAGACGATGATGCCGCCGATGTCGCGAAGCCGAATCTGCCGCGCCACCTCACGCGCCCCTTCGAGATTGGTGCGGAGGATCGTCTTCTCCGGATCCTTCTTGCCCGTGTAGCGGCCCGAGTTCACGTCCACCGACACCAGCGCCTCGGTGGGCTCGATGATCAGGTAGCCACCCGAGGGCAGATCGCAGCGCCGCTTGAAGAGGTCGCGAATCTCGGGTTCGATGCCCGCCTTGTCGAATACCGGGACCTGCTCCTCGTACAGCTTCACGCGGTCCACGAGGTCGGGGGCCACGCCCTTGAGATACTCGATGATCTCGTTGAACACCTGCTTCGAGTCCACCGTCACCTGCTCCACCTTCTCGCTGAACAGGTCGCGGATGAGGCCGCGGGTGAGGTTGGTCTCGCGATGGATGAGCGCCGGCGCGCGCACGAAATGCGTCTTGCGCTTGATCCGGTTCCACTGGCCGATCAGCGTGTCGAGCTCGCGCTTGAACGTCTCCTTGGTGGCATCCTCGCCCACCGTCCGCGCAATCACGCCGCCGGAGTCCGGGGGCAACACGCTCTGGACCATCTCGCGCAACCGTCCACGCTCGGCGCGGTCGCCGATCTTCCGGCTCACGCCCACCCGGGACGCGAACGGCATGAACACCAGGAACCGGCCGGCCATGGAGACCTGCGCCGTGACGCGGGGGCCCTTGGTGGAGATCGGCTCCTTGGAGATCTGGACGATGATATCCTGGCCGCGCTTGAGCACGTCCTGGATGGCCGGCGCCTTGGCGCGCTGGCGGCGCCGGCCGCCGCGGCGCGGACCCGGCTGCTCCCCTTCCTCGGGCTCGTCGGCGGCGCTCTCTTCGGCCTCGGGCTCCGCCTCGCCGTCGTCGTCCTCGTCGTCGCCGTCTTCCGGATACACCAGGTCGGAGGCGTGCAGGAACGCGCTCTTCTCGGTGCCGATGTCGACGAAGGCCGCTTGGATGCCGGGGAGGACCGCTTCTACCCGGCCAAAATAGATGTCGCCGACCATGCGCCGAGCATCGGGCCGGTCGACGAGGAGTTCAACGAGTTGCTCGTCTTCCAGGATCGCAACCCGCGTCTCGCGCGGGTTTGCATTGATGAGGATCTCGCGTTTCATCGGGAACCGCCGGCGCAGATCCACGCGGCGACTCGGCGCGCGGACAGGGACGGTCATGGGGAAAGAGGGTGGTGGCGAGCGCGGCGGCCAACGGGCCGCCGGCGGCCGGAACCTGATGGGGTGTCCACCGCTCGGGCGTGATCGACCATGCCGAACCCGGCTGCCGCAGTGCCCGGCGCGCGACGCGCGCCAGGAGCTCCCACCATCGGGAAAGCGTCAGCATCCCACGGGTCAGCGTGCGATCGGCTTCAGAACGAAGGCCGTGCGCCGCGAGGGGGACGACTGCACAAACGGCGGCCAATGCTGCTTCGGCCGCCGCTGCGCATGGAAAGCCTCGACCGCGCCGCGAGTCGCGCGGCTGAGCCAGGGCGGGAAACGCATACGAATGATTCACTGAAGGAATGACTAGTGCGCGCGCGTCGTTTCCGCAAGACTGGCAAGGACTTACGGATGCTCAGTCCAACAATCCCTTGAGCAGGTGCCGGGCGATCACGATGCGCTGGATTTCGGAGGTGCCCTCTCCAATCTCACAAATCTTGGCGTCCCGCATCATCCGTTCCACGGGGTAGTCCTTGGTGTACCCGTACCCGCCGTGGAGCTGCACGGCCGTGATCGTGGCCCGCATGGCCAGCTCGGAACAGAAGAGCTTGGCCATGGCCGCCTCCTTGGAGTACGGCTTGCCGTGCTGCGCCAGCCAGGCCGCATGGAACATCAGGTGCTTGCCGGCCTCGATTTCGGTGGCCATGTCGGACAGCTGGAAATGGACCCCCTGGAACTTGGCGATCGCCTGCCCGAACTGCTTGCGCACGGCGGTGTACTTGAGCGCCTCGGCGAACGCCCCTTCGGCGATCCCGAGCGACAGCGCGGCGATGCCGATGCGTCCGGCATCGAGGGTGCGCATGAAGTTCTTGAACCCGCGGCCTTCCTCGCCGAGCCGGTTCTCCACCGGCACCTCGACGTCCTCCATGATCAGTTCTGCCGTGTCCGACGCGCGCCACCCCAGCTTGTCCTCCTTCTTGCCGGCGCGGAATCCGCGCATCGCGGGGAGCGACGGATCGTGTCCCACGCCCGCCGCCGCTGCCGCGTCGAGATCGCCGGTTGGCTTGGTGAGGATGAACGAGCTGATGCCCTTGGTGCCCTGCCCCGGCGTGGTCACGGCCGTCACGACGAAGATCTCTCCCACGTATCCGTGCGTGATGAACCGCTTCACGCCGTTGAGCACGTAGTGGTCCTTCTTGCGCACGGCCGTGGTGCGGGTGCCGCCGGCGTCACTGCCGGCCTCGGGCTCGGTGAGGCCGAACCCGCCCATCACCTTGCCGGCCGCCAGGAGGGGCACGTAGCGGAGCTTCTGCTCCTCGGTGCCGAAGTGGACGATGGGCGACGTGCCGAGCGTGGTGTGGGCCGACACGGTGAGCCCGTGCGACGCGTCCACCTTGGCCAGCTCCTCGATGACGATCATGTAGCTGATGAGATCGAGGCCGGCGCCACCCAGCGCTTCGGGCCACGGCACCCCGAGCAGTCCCAGCTCGCCCATGCGCTTCACGTTCGCCCACGGGAACGTCGCGTCGGCGTCGCACTTCGCGGCCACGGGGGCCACTTCATCGCGCGCGAACTCGCGGACCATCTCGCGCACGGCCACGTGCTGCTCGGAGAAATAGAGGGCGTCGTCCATGTCAATCAGGAGGCGTCAGCGTCTCGACGGCGACGCGGGGCGCGCGGTGGATGATCGGGCGGAGGCAGTGGCACCAGCACGTCGTCGGTGCTGATGAACGTGTGCTTGACGCGTTTGCCGGTGGGCCGGCGACGCGCCGTTCGTGCTTTGGCCGGACCCAGACAATTGTCGCACGCCCCGCATTCCGGGCGTGCCGAAGGGTCTCCGAAATATCGGAGCACGAACGCTCGGCGGCAACGGTCGGTGTACGCATATCGCTGCACGGCTTCGAGCTTGTCGAAGTCGGCCCGCACGCGGCGCTCGATGGAGGCCCAGTCGATCCGGAACGCCTCGAGCGGCGCCTCCGGCCGGGTGAGCGCGGGCCCGGCGGTGACCCGCGAGAACTCCAGGAACTGCTCACCCTGCAGGGCGTCAAGGAGGGTGAACGCCGTGCCGCCGCCGATGGCCGGGGGCAGCCCGTCCACGTCGATGTCCATGCCGTCGTACAGCTGATCGCGGCCCACTCGCCACAGCGCGCGGAGCAGGCCGAGCTCGAGCGCCCGGTCCTCGCCCAACTGCTCGCGAATGCGCGCCGCGGTGGCGAGCAGGCGCACGCGAACGCGCATCGACCCGCCCGGCTCGCCGCGCCAGGCGCCGGTGCGTTCGAGCAGCCGCAGCGCGGCGTCCACGTCGCGCGCGTTCACCTGGCGGCCCAGCCGCTTGGCCAACTGCGCGGAATCGGGCGTCGCGCCCGCCGGTGGCGATGCCTGCAGCAGGCGGTACAGGGGCTCGACCACTTCGCGGCGGGGGTGGCCCGCCTTGAGGAAATATTCGTGCGTGAAGCGGTCGCGGTAGGCATGCAGCAACACGCACTCGGCCGGCTCCCCGTCCCGCCCCGCCCGTCCCGCTTCCTGGTAGTAGGCTTCGAGCGTGCCGGGCATGGCGTGATGCACCACGAGCCGGACGTTGGGCTTGTCGATGCCCATGCCGAACGCGTTGGTGGCCACGATCACGCGCGCCTGCTCGTGCATGAACGCATCCTGCACGTCGCGCCGGTGGGCATCGTCGAGCCCGGCGTGGTACGGCAGCGCCCGGATGCGGCGGCGGGTGAGCATGCCGGCAATGCGTTCCACCGCCTTGCGCGTGGAGGCATAGACGATGGCCAGCCCGGCGCGTGCCTTCAACTCGTCGACCAGGGCCGTGTCCTTGTCGTCGTCGGTGCGGCACGACCGCACGTGGTAGGTGAGGTTGACGCGATCGAACCCGGTGACGATCGTGGTCGGCCGGCCCATCTGGAGCTGGCGGATGATGTCCTCGCGCACCTGCGGCGTGGCGGTGGCGGTGAGGGCGATCAGCGTGGGGTTGCCCAGCCGCTCGCGCACCGGCGCCAGCCGCAGGTAGCTCGGCCGGAAGTCGTGCCCCCATTCGCTGATGCAGTGCGCCTCGTCGATGGCGAGCAGCGACACGTTGGCGTCCCGCAATCGGTCGAGCGTGGGCCCGGCGTCGAATCGTTCCGGCGCCACGTACAGCAGCTTGAGGTCGCCGTTGCGGGCGCGCGCGATCCGATCGCTCACCTGCGCCGACGACAGGGAACTGTTGATGAACGCCGCGGGGATGTTGCGCCGCTCGAGCGCGTCCACCTGATCCTTCATCAGCGAGATGAGGGGCGAGACGACGAGCGTGAGGCCGGGGAGCATGAGCGCCGGCACCTGATAGCACAGCGACTTGCCGCCGCCCGTGGGCAGGATGACCACGGTCTCCTTGCCGGCGAGCACGCTGGCCACCGCCTCCGCCTGCCCGGGCCGGAAGGCGGGATAGCCGAATCGTTGTTCGAGCACGGCGAGTGCTGCGTCGGACGGGCGGACGGTCATGGGCACAGCGTATGCCCCGCCCCGCCGGGGCGCGTCATCCGACGAGGGCGCATGGCGCCCTTACACCGCACGCGCGAAATGCCCGCGAGTGAACGCGCCGCCCACCAGTTCGCGCACGCGAGACGGACGGGCGCGTTCGCCCCGCGCCAGCCCCTCGAGCGATTCCCGATAGCCCGCCACGATCTCGGCCACGCGATCGCCCGGCACGTTGAACACCGCCCGGTAGCCGCGGACCCCGGCGTCCCACAAGCGCGGCATGAACTCGGACCCCTCCACGGGCCGCGAGTGCAGGAGCCGGTTGCGGCACGCCGAATCGGTGGCCACCGGGAACGCGTATCCGGTGGGATCGGTGAGCTGCACGTTGGGATGCTTCTGGACGCACAGATCGCGACAGGTGGTGGGCTCGCGATCGAACGCCGCCGACAGCACGCAGTGCTCGAGTGTCATGCCCTCCGGCCGCCCGTACACCAGCACGTCGAACCCCCGGCCCGCCCACGGCGCCACCAGATCGCGGATCTCGTCCGCCGTGAGTTCGATGGACGCGGTGAGGCGTCGCGCCCCCAGCCGGAAGATCTCGGCCGCCGTGTGCGCGTTCATCACGTTCACCGCATAGTCGGCCGTCACGTCGCGGCCCTGGCGGGAAAGTTCGGCGACGAGCCCCAGGTGGCCCGTCTGCACCGGGAGCCCCAGGTCGAGCCACTTCTGGATGGCGCGGCGGTCCTCGGGGCGCACGATCGTCGGCGCGCGCAGCCGGAGCGAGACGCCGCGCGCGGAGAGCGTCTGGGCCAGCGTCTTCACCTGCGACAGCGCGGGCGCCGGATGCCGCAGGAACGGATCGAGCACGATCTCGGTGGCGCCCGCATCGGCGGCTGCCGCCGCGTCGTCGAGATCGTAGACCTCGGCCAGCAACCGGTACGCCGGCGGGGTCGAGGCCGCCGCGTCCGGCGCGGTGCCGGCGTCCACGTCCTGCGTCGCGCGTTCGACGTTCGCGCGTCGTTCGGCGTGCGCCGCTTCGAGCGCCCAGTTGCGGCGGCGCAGCAACTCGTCCACGGCGCGTTGGCGCAGGTGATTGAGCTCGCTCACCGGGATGAACAGTCCGGACGCCAGCCCGCCGCTGTCGAGCCGGGTGAGCGCGAACGGCGTGTCGCCCAGCCGGCCCAGCTGTTCGCGCAGAACGGCGCTGTCGAGCGGACGCTTGGTGGCCGGCGAGAGCGTGGCTTCGCTCTGCACGGTGACGGATTCGCCGCCGGCGGCGAACGTGGCCTTGAGGGGCGATCCCGCCGTGCCGAACAGCCGCACGTCGAGGCGGGCCTTGTGCGCGCGGATGTGCGACGGCAGGGCGCTGAACGACGCGCGCGCCTGGGCCAGCAACGCGGCCTCCGACGTGCGCAGCACCTTCCAGCCGGGCTCCACGCGGAAGCGCGGCGAGATGGCCTGGCGCACGGTGCCGCCGGAGGACAGCGTGCGCAGCGCGCTCACCGTGCCGCCCACCGATGCGCCGCCCAGCCCGTCGGGCGCCTCGAATCCCACGCCGTCTCCCACCTGCAGCGGCGTGGAGAGCTCGACGATCACCTCACCGCGCTCCACGTCGACCACGGTGCCGAGCAGCGCGCCGCGGTTATCGGGCTGGGTGCGCGTGACGTAGTCCTTGCCGGCGCGCCCACCGAACATGCCGCCCGTGAAGCCGCGGCTGAAGATCTGGACCAGCGGCTGCACTTCGGATTCGTCGATCGGCGTGCGATCGCCCCGGGCCACGCGGTCGAGGAATCCCCGGTAGGTGCGGGTGACGGTGGCCACGTACTCCGGCTTCTTCTTCCGTCCCTCCACCTTGAGGCAGGCGATGCCGCTGTCGGCGATCTCGGGCAGATGTTCGTAGGCCGCGAGGTCGCGGGCCGAGATCAGGTAGCCCCGATCGAGTTCCGCGCCGTTGGCGACGTCGGTGAGCACGTAGTCCTTGCGGCACGACTGCGCGCACGAGCCGCGGTTGGCGCTGCGTTCCGAGATCATCCCCGACATGTAGCACTGGCCGGAGTACGAGATACAGAGCGCGCCGTGGACGAACGACTCGAGGCCCAGCTCCGGCACGGCGGCGCGGATGCTGCGGATGTCGTCGAGCGTATTCTCGCGGGCCAGCACCACGCGATCCACGCCGAGCTCGCGGAGCACCGCGGCGCCGCTGGCGTCGTGCACCGTCATCTGGGTGGAGCCGTGGATCTCGAGGTGCGGATAGATGCGCTGGATGAGCCGGATGGCGCCGATGTCCTGGACGATGGCGGCGTCGATGCCGCGGTCGACGGCCTCGCCCAGGAAGAGCAGCGCGTCCACCAACTCGGCGGGCTTGAACAGGATGTTGAACGTGAGGTAGATGCGGCGGCCGCGCTCGTGCGCCAGCCGGCAGGCCTCTTCCACCTCGTCGAGCGAGAGCTGGGCGCCCTCGTCGCGGGCGTTCCATCGCTCGGCGCCCATGTACACGGCGTCGGCCCCATTGGCCAGCGCGGCGCGCACGGCGTCGAGCGACCCCGCGGGGGCGAGCAGTTCGGGAATGGGCGAGGCCGGCATCCGCGCAAGTTAGCGGCTCCGTCCCGCTCCCTCTATGGGCGGCTTCGATCTCCGTCCATGGCGCGCCCGTCGATGCGATCGCGCAGTGTGGCCGGCAACAGGCGAAGGGCCACCGCCACGGCGATCACGATCATGCCGGCAACGCGCGTCGGCGAGCTGTCGATCCGGGCGCCGTACGCCCAGACAACGAATCCGACGGCCGCCACCGTCACCTTGAGGAGCGCCATCCGCGTCATCCGTCGGCGCTCGGGAGCCGGAGCGCCGCCGCTCGCGCGTCGGGCACGTCGAACACCAGGCGCAGCAACGCCGTGGAATAGACCTTGCCCTGCGCGTCCGTCTTGAGGGACAGCGTACCGCCGCCGTCGAGCGCCCCGTGCAACAGGAAGTTGAGGGCGTGCAGATTGGGCAACTCGAAGCGCTCCACGCCGCCGGTGATCAGGCCGCGAAAGTGGCCGGCCACGCGGTCGGCGGTGAGATCCTCCACCAGCAGTGGATACCACTCGGGCTTGAGCGCGATCACGCCGACGTTGGCGGTGTCGCCCTTGTCGCCGGATCGCGCGTGCGCGAGGTCGAGCAGTCGGACGCGCATCAGAGGATCTCCACCGCGGTCTGGACCACGGTCTTGTCGATGAGGGCCGGCCAGTAGGCGACGATCTCCTCGACCTTGGGCCGTCCGGCGGCGAAGCCGGTGACGCTGGGCGGTCCATTGAGCACCAGCGGGACGATCTCGCGGGTGAACCGCTCGACCGCGGCGCGGTCCTGCCCGCGCACCCCGATGCGGAACTGCACCTCGGGCGCGTTCCTGCCCGCGTCGCCGGCCAGGCGGCCGTGGGTGGCCGACGCGCCCACGAACTCGGTGAGGATGTGGTCGAAGCGCAGCCCCAGGCGGTCGAGCCGTTCGCGGAGCACGCGATCGGCGAGCTCGGCTTTCTCGAGCGCGTCGGGCCAGACGTACACCAGCGAGCCGACCGCCTTGTAGCCGTCGCGGTAGGCGATCGAGACCTTGAGCTTGTCGGTGGGGGCGCGTCCCTGGATGCCGAACACGCGCACGCGGTTCTCGCCGGCCTGTTCCAGGCGAATGGACGAGAAGTCGGCGATCACGTCGGGGGTGATGTACGAGTGCGGGTCGCCCATTTCGTACACCAGCTGCTCGCTCACCGAGGGCACGTCGATGCGGCCGCCGGTGCCCGGGTGCTTGGTGACGACGAAGGTGCCGTCCTCGTGGCCCTCGACGATCGGGTAGCCCACGTTGGCGAGATCGGGGATGGACCGCCAGTCGTGGAGGCAGTTGCCGCCGGAGCACTGGGCGCCGCACTCGATGATGTGGCCGGCGATGATGCCGGCGGCGAGCCGGTTCCAGTCGGTGTCGCCCCAGCCGAACTCGAAGCGGAGCGGCGCCATGGTGAGCGCGGTGTCGGTGGACCGTCCGGTGACGACGACGTTGGCGCCGCGGCGCAGCGCCTCGACGATCGGCGTCGAACCGATATATGCGTTCGCGGATAACACGCGGTCGCGGACGGAGGCCAGCGGGGCCCCGGTCTCCATGTGGGCCAGGGCGTGTCCGTCGGCCATCAACTGGTCGAGGCGCGGCAGCAGGTCGTCGCCGGTGACCACGCCCACGTGGAGCTTGCCGGCGGCGCCGGCCTTGCCGGCCGCGGCGCGGATGGCGGCGGCGCAGGCGGGCGGGTTCACGCCGCCGGCGTTGGCGATCACGCGCACGCCGCGCGCGATGACCGCGGGGAGCACGCTCTCCATGGCGCCCACGAAGTCGCGGGCGTAGCCCATGTTCGGGTCACGTTCCTTCTGCTTCTGCAGAATGGACATCGTGACCTCGGCCAGGTAATCGAGCATCAGGTAGTCCACCGGACCGCCCTCGACCTGGCGGCGCGGGGCTTCCAGCCAATCGCCCCAGAAGCCCTGTCCGGAGGCTACACGCACGATGCGAGTCATGAGTCGTTGAAGTGTGCGGGAAGTACGAACGCGCCCAGGTGCGGCCCCGGATTCTGGGCCGCGGCGCGAAAGGCCATGGCGAGCGTGCGGCGGGTGTGTTCGGGATACACGATGGCGTCCACGTACCCGCGGGCGCCGGCGTACCTGGCGTCCAGCTGGTGCTCGTAGTCCTCGCGCATCTCGTCCATGGCGCTCGTGACCTCGGCCGCCGGCGCCTTGCCGGCGGCTCGGGCTGCCTCGATGGCCGGCCCGTGCACCGCCTGCACCGCCGATTCACCCTCCATCACCGCCATGCGGCCGGTGGGCCAGCTGAAGATGAAATCGGGGTCGAACCCCTGCCCCGCCATGGCGTAGTAGCCGGCGCCGGAGGCGTGGTTCACGGTGAGCACCACCTTGGGCACGCGGGCCGTGGCCATCGCCTCCACGAACCGGGCGCCGGCACGGATGATCCCCTCGTGCTCGGCGTCGGGGCCGACCATGAACCCCGAGACATCCTGCACGAACAGCAGCGGGATGCGCTGGCGGTCGCAGCGGTCGATGAAGAACGCCACCTTCTCGGCGCTCTCCGCGTAGACGATGCCGCCGAATCTCGGGCGCTCGCCGGCGCGGCCCTTGATGAGCCCGCGCTGGTTGGCGATCACACCCACCGGAATGCCCTCGATGTGCGCGTCGCCGCAGATCATCTCGCGCGCCAGGTCGGCCTGGAATTCGTCGATCCGGCCGCCGTCGAGCACCGCGCCCAGGATCTCGTGCATGTCGTACGACATGCGGTGATCGGCGGGCAGCAGGTCGTAGAGCGACTCGGGGTCACGGGCCGGCGGCTCGGCCGGGCGCCATGCCGGCAGCGTGGGGGGCGGGAGCATGGCCATGAGGGCGCGCAGCTTCTCGAGGCCGGCGGCATCGTGGTCCACCGCGTAGTGGGCCACGCCGCTGATGGCGGTATGGGTGCCGGCGCCGCCCAGGGTCTCGCCGTCGATCACCTGCCCGGTGGCGCCCTTCACCAGATTCGGCCCGCCCAGCCCCATGAACGAGGTGCCCTTGACCATCACGATCACGTCGGAGAGCGCCGGCAGATAGGCGCCGCCGGCGATGCACGGGCCCATGACGGCGGCCAGCTGCGGCACGTGCAGGTACCGCCGCATAATGGAATTGTAATAGAAGATGCGACTGGCGCCGTACTGCCCGGGAAACACGCCGCCCTGATACGGCAGGTTCACCCCCGCCGAATCGACCAGGTAGACGATCGGGATGTGGCAGCGCATGGCGATCTCCTGGGCGCGGAGGATCTTGCGGATCGTCTCCGGCCACCACGAACCGGCCTTCACGGTCGCGTCGTTGGCGACGATGACCGTCTCGCGCCCCTCGACCAGCCCGATGCCGGTCACGACGCCGGCGCCGGGCGCCTGGCCGTCGTATTGATCGTGGGCCACGAGCAGCCCGATCTCGAGAAAGGGCGTATCGGCGTCGCACAGTTTGGCCACGCGCTCGCGCGCCGTGAGTTTTCCCTGCTTGTGCTGGCGGGCGATCTTGTCGGGCCCGCCCCCCTGGCGGAGGCGATCCTCGAGTTCGCGCAGGGCGTCGCTGAGCGCCCGCAGCCGCGCCGTCACGCTTCCTGCCGGGACCGCTCTTCGAACCAGGCGCGGATATAGTCCACGAGGTCCGAGGTTCGCGTTCCGGGACCGAACAGCTGCCCCACGCCCTGGGCGCGCAGCGCGTCCATGTCCTCGCGGGGAATGATCCCGCCGCCCGTGACGAGGATGTCGTCGCGCCCGTGTTCGTGCAGCAGTGCCTTGACGCGCGGGAAGAGCGTCATGTGGGCGCCGCTGAGGATCGACAGGCCCACGACGTCCACATCCTCCTGGACGGCGGCGTTGGCGATCATCTCCGGAGTCTGGTGCAGCCCGGTGTAGATCACTTCCATGCCGGCGTCCCGGAGCGCCGCGGCGACGACCTTGGCGCCGCGGTCATGACCGTCGAGACCGGGTTTGGCGACGAGAACTCGAATGGGGCGCATGGACTGCCGGGTCGAGGGGTTCCGTGCGCCGCCGCGCGTCAACGGCACACGCGAACAAGCTAGCGGGCGCGTCGCCGCCGGGGCAACTCGCGCTTGCGGGCCACGAGCAGCATCTCGCTGGATCGCCGGGTGAGGGGGCGGTCGGTCCACCCGTCGTAGGACTCCTCCACCACCAGCCCGGCGTCGGCCATGAGCGCGGCCAGCGCCGACGGCGTGTACAGCCGGATGCGATGCTCCCGCTCACCCGTGCCCTGCGGGCCGTACCAGGTGGAGACCACGGTGAGCACGCCGGACAGCGAGTCGAAGGAGCGCTCCTGCGCCACCAGCGTGCCGTCGGCGGTGCGCCACCAGTCCCGCGTCAGGAACCGGGCCATGACCCCATCCCGGCTGCCTCCGTGCCAGAGCAGCGTGCCGCCCGGCTTGAGCACACGGGCAAACTCATGCAGGGTCCGGGCGTCATCCGCCGGGTCGATGAAGAACCCGAACGACGTGAAGAGGTTCACCACGGCATCGAAGCAGGCCGTCCAGCGAGCCGGCAGCTGCCGCATGTCGCCCTGGTGGTAGCGCAGCGACGGCCCGGTGCCGCGGGCGCGGGCGTGGTGCAGCAATGCGCGCGAGTAATCCAGCCCGTCCACGCGGAACCCGGCCTCGGCCAGCGGATGCGCGTGCCGGCCCTGCCCGCAGGGGACATCGAGCAGGCGCGCCCCCACCGGGAGGCCCAGCAGTTCGATGACGCGGGTGACGTCCTTGCGGGCCCGGTCCGGGGTGAAGATCGGTTCGTATTCGAGCAGATATTGCGCGTCGAAATACGCGCGCCACCACTCGGCACCCTTGGTGCGGGGCCGGCCGCTCAGAAGAACACCGGCTCGCGATAGGCGCCGAACACTTCTTCCATGGCGGCACGGATCTCGTACAGCGTGCAGTAGGCGCGCGCGCAGTCGAGGATCAGCGGCATCAGATTCTGCGTGCCCCGGGCGGCCTCGCGCAGGGCGTGCAGCGCGGCCGTGCACCGGGCGTCGTCGCGCTCGGCGCGCAGCCGGGCCATGCGCTCCTGCTGCCGGCGCTCCGCGTCGCGGCCCACCTTGAGCACGGGAATGGTGAGTTCCGGCTCGTCGGTCACGAACTCGTTCACGCCCACCACCGCGCGCCGGTGCTGCTCGATCTCCCACTGCTGGCGGGCCGCCGACTCGGCGATCTTGCGCTGCAGCCACCCCGTCTCGAGGGCGCGCACCACGCCGCCCATGGCGTCGATCTCGATGAACAGCGCCTCGGCCTCGCGTTCCATCTGGTCGGTGAGCGCCTCCACGTAGTACGATCCGCCCAGCGGATCGAGGACGTTCGGCACGCCGGTCTCGTACGCCAGGATCTGCTGGGTGCGCAGGGCCACCTGCACCGCCTCTTCCGTGGGCAGCGCGAGCGTCTCGTCCATGGAATTCGTGTGCAGCGACTGCGTGCCGCCGAGCACGGCGGCCAGCGCCTGGTACGCCACGCGCACCACGTTGTTCATGGGCTGCTGCGCGGTGAGGGTGACGCCGGCCGTCTGGGAATGGAAGCGCATCATCCACGCCCGCGGATCCTTGGCGCCGAAGCGCTCCTTCATGTGCCGCGCCCAGATGCGGCGCGCCGCGCGGAGCTTGGCGATCTCCTCGAAGAAATCGTTGTGGATATCCCAGAAGAACGACAGCCGCCGCGAGAAATCGTCCACGTCGAGCCCGCGGGCGATGCCCCGTTCCACGTACGTGAAGCCGTCGGCCAGCGTGAACGCCAGCTCCTGCGCCGCCGTGGAGCCCGCTTCGCGGATGTGGTAGCCGGAGATCGAGATCGTGTTCCAGAGCGGCGCGTGGCGCGATCCCCACTCGAAGCAATCCACGATGAGCCGCAACGCCGGCTCCACCGGGAAGCACCACGCGTGCTGCGCCATGTACTCCTTGAGGATGTCGTTCTGGATCGTCCCGCGCAGCTGCTCCGACGACACGCCCTGCTTCTCGGCCGCCGCGATGTAGAACGCCCAGAGGATGATCGCCGGTCCGTTGATCGTCATCGACGTCGAGACCTGGTCCAACGGGATGCCGTCGAACAGCACCTCCATGTCGGCCAGGCTGGAGATGGCGACGCCGGTCTTTCCCACCTCGCCCAGCGACCGCGGGTGGTCGGAGTCGTACCCCATCAGCGTCGGGAAGTCGAACGCCGTGGACAGCCCCGTCTGCCCATGTTCGAGCAGGAACTTGAACCGTGCGTTCGTGTCCTCGGCGCTGCCGAACCCGGCGAACTGGCGCATGGTCCACAGCTTGCCGCGATAGCCCGTGGGGTGGATGCCGCGGGTGAACGGGAACGCGCCCGGCACGCCGAGGTCCGGCTCGCCGCCGCCGGCAACGTCGAGCGGCGTGTACAGCGGCGCGACCTCGGTGGCCGAATTCACGAACGCGACATCGCGCATCTCGCCGCGCGCGTAGCGGGCCCGCCACTGCTCCACTTCGGCGCGCAGCAGGTCGAGCTCGGCGCGCTGCTCGGCCATCGTATCGGGCAATCCTCGCGTGGACGTCATCGCGTCACCTGCGTCAGAAGGGTTCCACTCCGGGCGAGCAGCGCGTCGGCCACGGCAAAGGGATTCGTCCGTCCGGTCTCGAGCGCCGGCAACTGTTCGTCCAGCCACGCGATGGTCGCGGCGTCGCGCCAGAGCCGGTCGCGGACCCGCGTCTCGACCACGCCCATGACCCGGTCCCGCAACCGCCGGCGCCGCCGCGTTCGCAACTCGCCGCTCTGCTCAAGATAATGAACGTGGCGCTCCAGTGCGTCGAGGAGCTCGGTCGTGCCCTCGCCCTTGGCCGCCACCGTGCGCAAAACGGGCGGCGTCCAGCGTTCGGGTTCCGCCTCGCGCGCCGCCTCCCGCGCCAGGCGGGCCGGGTTCATGCGCGACAGATCCACGCCGTGGTGCGCCGGCACGTGTTTCAGCGTGTGCCCGCCGCGCAGGCCCAGCATCAACTCGAGTTCGTTGCGCAGCCGGTCGGCGCCCGGACGGTCGGCCTTGTTCACCACGAACACGTCGGCAATCTCCATGAGCCCGGCCTTGAGCGTCTGGATGGAATCGCCCGACTCGGGCACGAGCACCACCACGCTCGAGTCGGCGATGCGCGAGATGTCGAGTTCGCTCTGGCCCACGCCCACGGTCTCGATGAGAATGCGATCGACGCCGAACGCATCGAGCACATCGGCTACCTCGCTCGTCGTGGCGGCGAGCCCGCCGAGCGATCCGCGGGTGGCCATGGAGCGGATGAACACTCCTGGGTCGAGCGCCACCGACTCCATGCGGATGCGGTCCCCGAGGAGCGCGCCGCCGGTGAACGGCGACGTGGGATCCACCGCCACGACCCCGACGGTGAGTCCCTCGGCGCGATACGCCTGCACCATGAGCGCGGTGAGCGTGCTCTTGCCGGCGCCGGGCGGACCGGTGAGCCCCACCCTGCGGGCGCGCCCCAAGCGCGGCTGCCAGGTGGCGAGCAGTTGATCGAACCCGGCCCGATGGTTCTCGACGATGCTCACGGCGCGCGCGAGGGCGGCGGGGCGGCCGGCCGCGAAATCGCGGAGCAGCGCGTGCTGGGAGGCGGGGGCGGCGGACGCGGTCATGCGGGATTGGGGGACGGTTCGTCATGCTCGTCGCGGATGTCCCCGACGAGCTCTTCGAGCAGGTCTTCGAGAGTCACGAGGCCGAGCGTGCGCCCGGCCGTTTCCTGGACGATCGCCAGGTGCCGGTGGTCTCGCAGCATCTGGAACAATAGCTCGGAGCAGCGGGTGGCCGGCGTGGTGCGGGCCACCGGCCGCGGCGAGGCCAGCGCCTGCTCGGGTCCCTGGAGCAGATCGAACGCATGCAGGATCCCGCGCACCTGATCCAACGACCCGTGGTAGACGGGCACGCGGCTGTACGCGGAACGCGCCACGCGCTCCGCCGCCTGCTGCGCCGGTTCGGCGTCGTCGATCGCGAACACCTGATCGCGCGGCGTCATCACGTCGCGCACCACCTTGTCGCCGAACTGCACCACTCCGGTGATGATCGCCGCGTCGTCGTGAGCGCTCACGCCCTCGAGTTCGCCTTCACGCAGCAGCCGCTCGATCGCGGCGCGCTCCCCGTCGGGGCCGGCCGCGGCCGCCAGGCGCGGCGCGCCGGGCGCGCGCCACACGATCGCCAGCAACGGCGCGGTGACGATCTCGGCCGCGCGCAGCACCGGAAGCGTCCACGGCGCGAGCGCCGAGGGCCAGTGCCGGGCGGCCGCGCGAGCCAGCAGCTGGGCGAGAAAGACGATCACCACGGCGCAGCCGAGCAGCGCGCCGGCCACATGGAGCACCGGCTCGTCCAGGTGGGAAGCCAGCTGCATGCCGGCCACGGCGAGCACGAGGCCGACGGCGACGCTCGCCGCGGCGAGGAGCTGCCGCGGACGCGTGATCGACGCCAGCGTCGCCGTGGGACCGCGCAGGCCCCGCTCGGCCCAATGGCGCAGCCAGATGCGACTCACCAGCCGCACCACGGTGGCGCCGGCCACGATCCAGGCGATGAGCACGGCCGCGAGGGCCACGACGATGCCGTCCGTCACGAGTCCTCCGGCATCGGCGGGGGCGCTGTCGACAGCCGCTCGAAGTACACGCGCTCCACGCGCCGTCGGCGCACCCGCTCCACGATGACGCGGAAGTCGCCGATCGTCGTGCTGTCGCCCGGGTGCGGGACGTGGCCGAACGCGTCGTAGACCAGCCCGCCCACCGTCGTCACGTCCTCGCGTTCCAACGGCGCGCCCACGATGTCCGACAGCTCGCTCAACGGCACCTTGCCGTCCACCCAGAACCGCTCGTTGCCCTCGCGTTCCACGGCGGGCTCTTCCTGGTCGCGCTCGTCGCGGATCTCACCGACGATCTCCTCGAGCACGTCCTCGATCGTGACCAGGCCGGCCGTGCCCCCGAATTCATCGACGACGATGGCGATATGGGTGCCGCTCTTCCGGAATTCGCGCAGTTGCCGGTCGATGGACTTGGAGCCGGGAATGAACGCCGCCGCCCGCACGAGGGATTCCCATCCCGCCGGCGGCTCGTCACCCTGGAGCACCCAGAGCAGCAGGTCCTTGGCGTACAGGACGCCCACGATGTCGTCCAGCGTGTCGCGAAACGCGGGGAGCCGCGCGTGCTCCGAACTCCGCACCCGGTCCAGCACCTCCGACCACGGGGTGCTGACTTCGACTCCGACGATGTCCACCCGCGGCACCATGATCTCTTCCACCGTCGTCTGCCCCAGCGCGAACGCGCGGTGCAACAGCGCCGCCTCGTCGCGGGTCACGTCGGCCTCTGCTTCCACCACCTCGCGGAGTTGCACCGCCGTGGCCTCGCGCTCGGCTCGCGGGTCGCTCCGCGCCGGGATGATGCGATTCAGGGCGGCCTCGATCGCCGTGCCGACGCGCACCACGGGCCGCAGCACCAGCGAGACGAGGACGGTGAATGGGCGCATGCCCGCGGCCACGGCCAGTCCGTGCGCCCCGGCCGCCGAGCGGATCGATGCGTCGGTCACCAGCACCAATGCGAGCAGGGCGACGATGGCCGCGAACTGGGCCGGCGCCGCGAGGCCCAGCCGGAACACGCCGCGGCCGATGCCGGCGCCGACGGCCAGGTACGCGAACACGCGCGCCATGGCGAGCGCCCGGTGCGCGTCGTCGGACCCGGCGATGTGGCGGCACTCCGGCGCCGCCAGCGCGCCGTCGGCGGCCGCCGTGCCCATCGCGATCGCGGCACCGGCGGCCGCCACGGCCCACGCCATGGCGCTCATCGCGCGCCCGCGCGCAGCACGCGCTTCACGATGCGCTCCTGGAGTTGCCACATCGGCGATGCCACGCGCGACTCGTCCTCGGGGTGATCGAACCCGAGCACGTGCAGCGTGCCGTGCACGACGAGCCGCACCAACTCCTCGCGCGGGGCGAGCCGGCGGACGCGAGCGGAGCGGCGCGCGACCTCGGGAGCGATGTAGATGTCTCCCACCACGGGCGCCGCGGGGCCCGCCGGCTCGAAGCCGAACGCGATCACGTCGGTCGTCCCGCGTCGGCCCAGATGCCGGCGATTGAGGGCGGCCATCCGGCGATCGCTCACGAACGTGATGGACAGCACGGCGCGACCGGCGCGCTGGGAGCGGAGGGCGGCCGTCGCGGCGCGCACCACCAGCGTCCTCGGCACGCCCAGGCGCACGGCGTCGACGGCCACGTCCACCACGGCGCTCATCGGGACGCGAACCTCGCCGACACGCCGCCGTCGGCCGCCGGGTACTCGATGCGCACGTGGTGCATGCCCGCGAGGACGCGCGTGAACTCCTCCTTCACGCGCTCCAGCTGGCGCAGCGTGAGCGGCGCGTCGTTGAGTTGCCCCTGCTCCAGCCGCTGCCCCACGATGTGGTCCACGACGTCGCGGATGCGGGCCGGCGTGGGTTCGTGGATCACCCGTGCCGCCGCTTCGGCGCCGTCGGCCAGCATCAGCACCGCCGTCTCGGCACTCCGGGGAATGGGACCGGCGTACCGGTAGTCGGCCACGTCGGGGGCGGCGCCGCCCTGTTCGCGGGCCCGCGCCAGAAAATAGGAGATCGTCGCCGTCCCGTGATGCTCGGCGATGAACGCCCGCAGCACGCGCGGGACCCGGTACTCCTCCGCGAGCTGCAGCCCCTCGCGCACGTGATCTCGGATGATCCGCGCGCTCTGGAGCGGCGTCAGCTTGTCGTGGGGGTTCCGTCCCTCCGACTGGTTCTCCACGAAATACTGCGGCCGCGCCAGCTTGCCGATGTCGTGATAGTAGGCCCCCACCCGCGCCAGCCCGGCGTTGGCGCCGATGGCGCGGCAGCCGGCCTCGGCAAGATTGGCGATCACCATCGAGTGACCGAACGTGCCGGGCGCCTCGAGGCTCAACCGCTGCATGAGCGGGCGATTGAGGTCGGACCACTCGAGCAGCGTGAGGTCGGTCTCGATGCCGGTGTACCGCTCGGCGAGCGGCAGCAGGAGCAGCGCCGCGAGCACGCTGATCGCGGCGTTGAGCGCGCCGTACCCCGACCATGCGACGATCGCGCGCACCGGCAGGTCGAGCATGAGCCCGATCGCCACCGAGGCGGCGCCATACGCGGCCGCGATCACGGCGATCCAACCGTAGGCCTGCTGCCGCGTGCGCACGGCCCGCACGCTGAACGCCGCGGTGGCGCCGCCGATGATGTTCACGAACAGCGCGTTGGCGCCACGCCACTCCGCCTGGCCGGCCAGCAGCGCGGCGAGCAGCACCGCCACGATCATCGCGATGCGCCGATCGAACAACGCGCTGATCACGATCGCGGCGATGCTGACGGGGATGAGTTCCGGCCGGATCGGTCGCAGGTGCGAGACCCCCGCGCCGCCGGCGATCACGAGCCCGATCACCGCCGCGATGACGAACAGCGACCGCAGCGATGCGTAGACGTGCGGCCGGAAGATCAGGATCGTGAGTCCGAGCAGGCCCAGAAGCAGCGCATCGAACAGCAGCGCGCCGGCCACCCGACGGAGCGCGGGCACGGTGCTCCGCCGCTCATCCATGGCCCGGCGCAGCGCGACGAGCTTCTCGTGCTGGTCGGCGCCCACCACCTCGTTCGCGCCGACGATCAACTCGCCGGCCCGCACGTCGTACTTGCTCACCGGCACCGACGCCCCGAGTTGCTCGCGCCGGGTGGCGGTGGCGGCGCGGTCGGCAACGATCGTCGGGTGAAAGAACGCGCGCAGCAGACCAGCGAACGCGCGGCGCGCCACGGCCGATCGTACATCGGGCTGGAAGGCGTGCGCCAGCACGGCGAATTCGCCATACGTGCGCACGCTGTCCGCCGCCACCGAGCGCTCCTCCTGTTGGCCTACCAGGGTCACGTTGCCGCGCACGCCGTCCAACGCGCCCGAATCGGCCACGCCGCCCGAGAGCCAGCGCCCGTACGCCTGCCCCACGGCGTCGAGCAGGAGCGCGCGCGCCGCGGGGTCGGCGAGATACCGCGCCTCGCCCGCATCGAGGGTCACCCCGTGTGACGCGGCCACCGCCTGGACGGCCGCCGCGCTGCCCGCGTGCGCCCGCAGCGTATCGGCGACCGCGGCGGCGAATGCCCGCAGTGACCCGCGCGCCGTGTCGAGCGCGGCCGGCGCGAACACGAATACCGGATCGACGGTCCGCGCGAGCGCTTCCCGTTCCCGCGCCAACTCGGCGCCGCTCTTGAGCACCCGGAAGGCGAACGGCGCGATCACGTTGTCGCCGGCCACCGACCCCGCCGCGTACGTCGGATAGCTGGCGGCCGGCACGGCGGGGAACAGCGCGTACGTGAGGATGACGAGGGCCACGGCCAGCGCGATGCGCGGCCCGTGGTCCACCCGCTGCCCGTCGCCGGATGGAGGCTCGTCGCGCTCCCGGTCCGTCCGCCCGCGCGGATTCACGGCGCGCTCAACTCCCCGCGTCCGTCGCGTATGCCCGGATGATCTCCCGCACCAGGCGGTGGCGCACCACGTCGCTCTCGTCGAAGTAGTGGAACGAGATCCCCTCGATGCCGTTGAGGATCCGCTCCACCTGCAGGAGTCCCGACTCCTCGCGCTTCGGCAGGTCCACCTGCGTCTTGTCGCCGGT
Source organism: Gemmatimonadaceae bacterium (assembly GCA_035533755.1). Lineage (NCBI taxonomy): Bacteria > Pseudomonadati > Gemmatimonadota > Gemmatimonadia > Gemmatimonadales > Gemmatimonadaceae > Gemmatimonadaceae bacterium. The sequence goes on along the minus strand of DATLTC010000009.1, from coordinate 141,999 downwards.
CACGACCACCTTGGAATTCACGCCGAGCCGGGTCAGGAACATCTTCATCTGCATTGCCGTCGCGTTCTGCGCTTCGTCGAGGATCACGAACGCATCGGCCAGCGTGCGGCCGCGCATGAACGCCAGCGGCGCGATCTCGATGACGCGCGTCTCGAGCGCCTTCTGCACCCGGTCGAACGGCATCATCTCGTCAAGCGCGTCGTACAGCGGCCGCAGGTACGGATCCACCTTCGCCTGCATGTCGCCGGGCAGGAAGCCGAGCGATTCGCCCGCCTCCACGGCCGGCCGCGCCAGCACGATCCGGCGCACGCGCTTGCGCGTGAGCGCATCGACGGCCGCCGCCACGGCGAGATAGGTCTTGCCGGTGCCGGCCGGCCCGATGCCCACCACGATGTCCTGCTCCGCGATCTTGGCCAGGTACGCCGCCTGCCCCGGCGTCTTGGCCTGCACCACCTTGCGCACGCCCGGCAGCGCGATCCGCGACGTCGCCGCGCCGCTCTCCGGGCCGCCGGCGCCGTCCTCCCGCTCCTCGATGCCGAGCTCCGAGAACCGCAGCACGTCGTCGGCCGACAGGCTCAACCGCTGGCGTGCCACGTCGACCATGCGCTGCCCCACCGGCGCGGCCCGCCCCACCATCTCTTCGGGACCGGTGATCGCCAGCGCCTCGCCGCGCAGCGCCACCCGCACGCCGAACAGCCGCGACAGCTCCACGAGGTTCACATCGTTCACCCCGGCGAGCGTGAGCAGGTCGGCCCCCTCGGTGGAGATCCGACGCGTGGTGCTGGTGGGGTCCGTCACGTCCGCGGTCCGGTGATCGCGATGTGCAGGTCGCGCAGTTCCTCAGGCGGCACCGGCGCCGGCGCGCCCTCGAACAGCGCGCGCGCCGCCGTCGTCTTGGGGAACGCGATCACGTCGCGCAGCGACGACGCGCCCGCGAGCATCATCGCGATGCGATCGAACCCGAGCGCGATCCCGCCGTGCGGCGGCGCGCCGGCCCGCAGCCCCTCGAGCAGGAAGCCGAATCGCGCCTGCGCCGTCGCCTCGTCGATGCCGAGGAGCGTGAACATCCGGCTCTGCAGCGCCGGATCGCCGATCCGGATGCTGCCGCCGCCCAGCTCCGTGCCGTTGAACACCACGTCGTACGCCTGCGCGCGCACGCGCTCCGGCGCCGAGTCCAGCAGCGGCACGTCGTCGGGATGCGGCGACGTGAACGGGTGATGCACCGAGGCGAGCTGGCCGGTGGCCGGATCGAGATCGAACAGCGGAAAATCGGTGACCCAGAGGAATGCGTGCGCGGTGGGCGGCACCAACTCCAGCCGGCGCGCCACGTCCTGCCGCACGCGATCGAGCGCCGGATTCGCCACGCGGTCGGTGGCCGCCACGTACAGCCCCACGGCGCCTTCCGGCAGCCCGAGCCTGGCGGCCGCGCCCTCGCCGAGGAATTTGGCCGCCGGCCCTTCCAGCGCGCCGTTCACGTGCTTGATCCGCAACAGCCCCATCGCCCCAGCCGCCTTGGCTTCGGCCTCGATCTCGTCGAGCTGCTTGCGCGACAGCGCCGCGCCGCCGGGCACGACGATGCCGCGAACGCGCCCCCCCTGCTCCAGCGCCGACCGGGCAATCCCGAAGTCGGTGCCGCGGAACACGTCGCTCACGTCGGTGATCTCGAGTCCGTAGCGCAGGTCCGGGCGGTCGCAGCCGAATCGCTCCATCGCGTCGGCGTACGTCATCCGCGGAAACTCCGCGGGCACGGTGTATCCCCCTTCGCCCCATACCGCGGCCACGAGGCCTTCCGTGAGCCGCACGATGTCCTCCTGCCCGATGAACGACGCCTCGATGTCGATCTGCGTGAACTCGGGCTGGCGGTCGGCGCGCAGATCCTCGTCGCGGAAGCAGCGCGCAATCTGGAAGTAGCGGTCGTAGCCCGCCACCATCAGGAGCTGCTTGTAGAGTTGCGGCGACTGCGGGAGCGCATAGAACTCGCCGGCGTGGACCCGGCTGGGCACCAGATAGTCGCGCGCCCCCTCGGGCGTGGGCTTGGTCAGGATCGGCGTCTCGATTTCCAGGAACCCGCGCTCGCTCAGGAAGCGCCGCGTGACCTGCATGAGCCGGTGACGGAGCACCAGGTTCTCCTGCAACTCCGGGCGCCGGAGGTCGAGGTACCGATGGCGCAGCCGGAGATCCTCGGCCGGCAGATTCTCGCCGCGCGTACGGGCCACGGGGATGGCCGGCACCGCGGCCGGCCCCACTACGCGCAGAGACGACACGCGCACCTCGATCTCCCCCGTGGAGAGTTCGGAGTTCTGCATGGTCGCCGGCCGCAGCGCCACCTCGCCCTCCATCAGGACCACCGTCTCATTGCCGAGCGCGGCCGCCTGGTCGCACAGCGCCTTGGGCGCCCGCTGCGGATCGAACGAGGCCTGGACGATGCCGCTCAGGTCGCGCAGATCCACGAACACGAGCCCGCCCAGGTTCCGCGCCCGGTGAACCCAGCCGCCGAGGCGAACGCGTTGACCAACGTGCTCGGCGCGCAGGGCGCCACAGCGATGGGTACGTAAGGTGGTGGAGAGGTCGGTTTGCATGAACAGTTGAGATTGGATCGGCGGCTCAGCTGCCGCCGGGGGCGTGGCACGCATGCCCGGGGACGCGGCTTCGCGGATCAGTGCGCCGGCCGTCGGCCGGACGCACAAACCGACCCGGAAAGCCTGGGCCGGGTCGGCGGAGATGGGCGGTAACCGGGGAATGACGCATCGAACCTTCTATGATAATGCCGGACTGTGACTTACGGTAGCCGCTCGCTTGACGCACGAGATCGCCACCAATTAGCATTAAGTGTATGCGCCGCTTGCTTTTCGCCGCTCTCATCTGCTGCAGTCTGGTAACTCCGTTGAGAGCCCAACTGGTTCCAGCGCGCGACCTCCTGGACTTCCCGATCGGGTCCATGGCCGAGCCCGGGGCGCTGTCGATGCAGATGTCGAGCGGCCTGTGGAACCCCGCGGCAGTCAGCATTCCCAACGGCGAGCGTGTGCAGGCAGGGCTGGTGGCACTCAACTCGCCCATCGAACAGGGCGTTTCGGCTCAACTCGCGGCCGGCTCCGTGGTCCTGCCCCGCGATGCCATTCTCACCGCCTCGGTGCTGCGGGCGACGGTCACCGATCTGGTGCAGACGCAGACCGATCCGCAGAGCGTCGGCGCCGAGATTCCATACGGCACGACGGTGTTCTCCGTGGGACTCTCGCGCCGCTTCGCGGGTGTCACGGCCGGGATCGCAACGCGCATCCGCACCGGCACCGCCGATTTCATCCAGCGCACCGCGATGTCCATCGACGGCGGCGTGGTGGTGGACCGGCTGTTCGGCACCCCGGTGCGCGTGGCGGCATCCACGTTCCTCCTCAGCCCGTCGCGGTCACGCGAGGTGCCGACGCTCCTCGGGGCGGCCGATCTGCCGGTGTACGCGCGCGGGACGCTCTTCGAGGCACGGGCCGGACTCGCCGCCTCAGCTACCGACGGGCGCGGTTCGGAACAGTATTTGTACGGGGCGCTGCGCTACGCGGGGCTCGAAGCCCGAGGGGGCATTGCGCGAGCGCGGCAGTTCGGCGCCACGTCGGACCACCTGCGGCTCGGGCTCGACATGCGTTACGCGCGCTACGCCGTCGGCATAGCGCGCGAGGAAGAGGGCGCCGGCCTCGGCGCCGTGTATCAGTTCATGCTCACTTCGGAGTTTCCATGAGTGCCCAGGAGAATCTCCTCGATCTGACGCCGGCGCAGGCGTTGGACCGGCTCACTGCGTTCATGAAGGGCGCCGGACTGCCCGCATACCGGGCCAGGCAGATCGTGCGCCACCTCTGGGTGACGCCGGCGCCCGACTTCGCGAGCATGAGCGACCTGCCGTCCTCGCTGCGCCAGCAGCTTGCCGAGCATTTCACGATCCCGCGGCTGGAGATCGCGGCGCGGGAAACGTCGTCGGACGGCACCGAGAAGTTCCTGTTCCGTCTGGCCGATGGCGAGGCGATCGAGACGGTGGCGATCCCCGACGGGAATCGCATCACGCTGTGCGTGTCGTCGCAGGCCGGGTGCGCCCTGCAGTGCGCCTTCTGTGCCACCGGCGCCATGGGCTTCGCGCGGAACCTCGCGGTGCACGAGATCGCCGGCCAGGTGCGCGAGATGCGGTTGCTCGACCCGCCGATCACGGTGACCAACGTCGTGTTCATGGGCATGGGCGAGCCGCTCATGAACTGGAAGGCGGTGGATGCCACGCTGACGATTCTCAACGAACCGAACGGGTTCGGCATCGGCGCGCGCCACATCACGGTGTCCACCGTGGGCGTGCTGCCCGGCATCGTGGCTCTGGGCAAGCGGCCGGAGCAGTTCCGGCTCGCGATCTCCATTCACGCGCCGAGCGATTCGCTGCGCCGTGAGTTGATGCCCATCAACACCAAGTTTCCGTTGGCCGACGTGATCCAGGCCGCCAAGGTGTTCGATCGGCGGGTGACGTTCGAGTATGTGATGCTCGGCGGGGTGAACGACGCCGAGGAGCACGCCCTCAACCTGGCGAACCTGGCCCTCGAGTGCCGCGCGTTCGTGAACCTGATTCCCCTGCATCCGGGCGGGGCGCGCGGCTTCACGCCCAGCACGCGCGACAAGATCACCGCGTTCGCGCGCGAGTTGCGTGCCCAGGGGGTGGAGGTCGCCGTCCGGAAGAGCCGCGGCATGGACATCGCCGCGGCCTGTGGCCAGCTACGGGTTGAGCGGCTCGGGCGGCGCGCGCCAGGTACGCCCCAGCAGGACGGTGACGTCCACGTAGTGCGTTGAATCGGGGCGCGCCTCCACGCGCGCCCCGCCGAGCGCGTCGGCCACGCGCTGCGCCCACTCCGGATGGTTCGAACGGTCCAGCACCAGGGTGCTGTCCTGCTGCGCGGACTCGGTGCCGATGAGCACCACATCCAGGCCCTGATCACGCAGCACGAACGTGGCGCGGCGCGCCAGGCCACGAATCTTGGTCGCGTTGAGCACCTCCACGCGAACGCGCTGGCGGTTGGGCGCGGTGAGGTCGGGCGGCGGCGCCACGGCTGCTGCCCTTGCCGCGACCGCGTGCACCCGCCATGCGTACCATCCGCCGCCGACGGTGGCGCATACGATGCAGGTGGCGACCAGCAGACGGACCCGCGTCACTGCAGGTGGTTCCAGAGCGCGATCGTTTCCTCGAACACCGGATGCCCCTCGCGTAGCGCCCATTCGATGCGCGCCCGCACCACCTGACGGAACACACCGTCGAAGTCGTGCGGTACCTGGGCGGCGAGAAACGCCCGGTCGGCGCGCGCGAACTTCCGGCCGGGCTCGAGGAAGTCCGCCATGTACAGCGCCTGGCCCGTGCGCGCCCAGTCCGGATGCCCGATCGTATGGAACCGGATCGCCGCGAGCAGCTCGCGACGCGTCTCGCCTTCGCGGGCGAGCGCGGTGGCCGCCGCCGGCCCGTGCAGCATGGAGGCCCGGCTCGTCGCGTCGCCGGTGAGGGCGCGCAACGTGGCGTCGGGCGCGTCGCGGAGCGCGTCGTGCCACCGGCCGGCGTCGCGCCATTCGGCGCGTTCGGCGATCGACAACCCGAGCGCCGCGCTCCATGTGTCGAGCAGCGCGGTCACGCGTTCGATGTGGGCTCGGCGGGACTCCCCGACCTGCGCCCAGACGGGTAGCGCCAGCGAGTCGCCCGCGCTCACGCCGCCACGCCTCGCAGCAGCGCGATCTCACGCTGCCAGAAGGCGCGATCGAGGAGGCCCGGATGCGGCACCGTGAGCCGCGCGTCGTCGATGCACCGGTCGCCGAACTCCACGATATCGAGGTCGAGGATGCGCGGGCCCCAGCGCACACGCCGGGTGCGGCCGGCGTCGCGCTCGATGGCCTGCAGGGCGTCGAGCAGCTGGTGCGGCGAGAGCACCGTCTCGACCGCGACCATCTGGTTCAGATATGGATCCTGGCCCGGGGGCCCGAACGGCTCCGTCTCCTCCACCGGCGTCTCGGCCACGACGCGGGTGTCGGGGATCGCGCGCAGCGCGGCGCGCGCGCGGTCCAGCGCGCCGGCGCGGTCGCCGAGGTTGGATCCGAGCGCCACGTACACCAGTTCACCCATGGACGGGGCGATGGATCGTGACTTCCACGTACTCGAGTGGCGCGCCGAGCGGCACGTTCGGCTTGCGCACCGTGACCACGACGCCCGCCACGCCGGGCACCGCCAGGGCGCCGCGGGCCACGCGCTCCGCGATCTCCTCGATGAACTCGCGCGGCGATTCCATCACTGCGTCGCGGGCCGCCGCGTGCAGCGCGCGGTAGTCCACCACGCCGGCCCGTCCGGGCGTGATGTCGGCCGCGAGGTCCACCTCGAGCGGTTGCGGGTGTTCACGCTCATGGGGCAGGATGCCCACGAGCACGTGAAAGCGCATGGCGCGCAGGGTGATGCGATCGAATGGCGACATGGAGGGTCAGCCTACGCTGGTGATCCGATGGGTGAGCTCGCTCAGATAGACGGCGACGGCGCGCAACTCCTGGGTCGCGCCCTCGAGCTCGCGGAGCGCCGCCGCCTGGTCTTTGGCGGAGGCCGTCACGGATTCGGCGCCGGCGCGGTTGCGCTGCGAGATCACGGCGATGCGGGCCACGCGCTCGCGCAGCTTCCCGAACTCGAGTTCCTGAGCGCGCGACGTCTGCGCAATGCGCTGGGCGCCGGCGGCGGACGCCGCGGTGGCCTCGACGATCAGGTCGAGCGCCGAGCGCGCCGATTCGGAGAGCGACTCGACGTCGCTCACGATCGCCTGGCCGCGCCCCATCTGCAGCGCCACGCGGCGCATCTGCTCCTCGAACCCCATCAGCACGTCGCTGGCGTCGTCGGCGGCGCCGGCGCTCTGCTCCGCGAGCTTGCGCACTTCGTCGGCCACCACCGCGAATCCCTGTCCCTGCTCGCCCGCCCGCGCCGCTTCGATGGCGGCGTTGAGCGCGAGCAGGTTGGTCTGGTCGGCCAGCGACCGGATGACCGAGATGAACTCGGTGATGCGGTGCGTGGCCTGCGCCAGCGCTTCCACCTGCGCCCCGCTCTCGCCCACGAATCCCTTCGCGTTCACGAGCCGCTCGATGGCCGTGGCGATGGTGAACCGGTGCTCGGCGGCGATCTCGGTGGCGCGCTGGCTGGCCGACGCCGCTTCGTTGCCGTCCCGGGCCACCTCCGCCGTGGCGCCGTGCAGCGACGTCGTGGCCTCGAGGCTGCGATCGATCTGCTCGTTCTCTTCCACCACGCCGCGGCCCATGTCGGCGATGGTCCGCGCCACGCTCTCGCCGCCCGTGCGCAGCGCGCGCGCCGATTCGGTGAGCGTGTCGAGTTGCGAGCTCACCCGGGTCATGGCTTCGAGCAACGGCTGCCGGAGGTCATGGATATGAAGCGTGGTCGCGAGCTGGTTGGCGAACCGCCGGATGAGTCCCACTTCCTTGAGCGAGTATGCGTTGCGCTTGTGGTGTTCGAGCTCCAGGAGCCCCACGTTGCGATCGCCGAAGCGCAGCGGGATCACCGCCACGCTCTCGATGTTCGGCATCGGGACCTCCACGCGCGGGTCGTGCTGCGCATCGCCCACGATCACCGGCTGTCCTTCCTCCAGCGCCGTCCGGCGCAGGCGATCGGCCGAGACGGCCACCGCGACGGCGCCCTCCACCGTGCCGCCCGCGCGATTCCAGACGAGCGACAGCTGATCGCCCTGCAGGCGATAGATGCTGAACGACCGCCAGTCCACCAGCCGATGGGCCAGGGCTTCGATGCGCCGGAAGGCGTCGGCCAACCCGACGTCCGACGACACCACCTGCTCCATGGCGAGGATCTTGTTCAGTTCCTCGGCGGCCACCGCCTCCTCGAGAATTCGCTTCAGCAGCAGGCCGGCCAACGCCAGCACCAGTCCCACCACGACCCAACCGGCGGGCCCGAGCTCGGTGATCGTCAGGAGGATGATCGCGATGGCGATCACGCCGGCCCCGAACCCGATCACCTCGTAGCGCAGGATGAGGGACTTCTCCTCCTCCAGCAGCTTGTCGCGGAATACCAGCGTGAAGTAGAGGAGCGCGCGGCTGATGAAGAAATACGCGAACATCAGCAGCGCCAGCGGCGGGATGCTGTCGGCCGAGAGCGTGGAGCCCACGGCGCCGGTGAGGCGGGCCGACCACGCGTACATGCCCACCGCCGAGACCAGCGCGAGCACCTCGCGGCCGGCATTGATCCACGCCGATTCCAGCGGCTTGCGCAGGATCACGCGGTCGGCCACGAACACCCCGACGTACAGGCCGATCGCCGTGGCCGGCGCGCCCACGACCACCGCGCCGGCCACGGCCGGGATGCCCAGCAGGTTCAGCGCGCCATACTTGGTGAGCGGAATCTGCTGGATGCGCAGGAACAGCGCGGCCACGGCGAGCACGCCGATGCCGATGCCCTGCCCCATCCAACGCGGATCGACGGCCACCGCGCCAACCAGCGCCAGCATGCCGATGGTGCCGAGCGTGCGCGCGTAGAACCGGAGAAAGAACTGCACGCTACGCCGAATCGATGGCGGCGCGCAGCGACGCCGCGAACGCCACCGCCGCGTCCACGCTCCGGCCCGCGGCCTCGACGATCGCGCTCCCGACCACGACCCCATCGGCCAACCGCGCCACCGTCGCGGCCTGTTCAGGTCCCGTCACGCCGAATCCCACGCAGATCGGGAGCGACGTGACGCTCCGGAGCCGCGCCACCGTGGCCGGCAGTTCGGGCGGAAGGTCGGCCCGCATCCCGGTCACGCCCAGCCGGCTGATCACGTACACGAATCCGCTGCCGTGCATGGCGATCTGGCGCATCCGCTCGGCGGGGGTGGTCGGCGCCACGAGCCGGATGAAGGCCAGCGGACTCTCGCCGAACCAGCGCTCCCGCTCCGCATCGGCGCCAACCGGCAGGTCGGTCACCAACACGCCGTGCACGCCGGCCTGCGCGGCCCGCTCGAGCGCGTCGGGGCCGGCGGCGAGGATCGGATTGAGATAGCTGAACAGCACCACGGGCACCGCCAGACGCGCCTCGGCGATGACCTCCAGCACGCGGGCGTAGGTCATCCCCTGCGCGAGCGCCGCCTGCGAGCTGGCCTGGATCACGGGCCCATCGGCCAGCGGATCGGAGAACGGCACGCCCACCTCGATCACGTCGGCGCCGACGCCGGCCAGCCCCTGGAGGAGCGCCACCGACCGCGCGCGATCCGGGTGGCCCGCCGTCACGTAGGGAACGAACGCCTTCCGACCAGAGGACTTGAGGGCGGCGAACCGCGCCGCGATGGCGTCAGACGAAATAGTCACCGACACGAATACCGTACCGCTCCGGATTCTCAGTCTTGATGATGGTGCGGCGGAAATTCCCGTCCGCATCGCGATCGGCGAGGTCCATCAATTCGCCGGGGTGGAGCAGATTGCCCATCGGGTCACTGATCACGCGCACGATCGGCCGCGACAGCATGTCCTGCAGCGGGTTCACCGCGTGCACCACCCCCAACTCGAACGTGTCGAGCACGACCAGCGTGCCCACGGGATAGATGCCCGTCAGGTTCACGAACGCCTTGACCAGCACCGGATCCATGCCGCGCCGCGGATTGTCCCGCATCTCCTGCATCACGAGCGCCGGATTCATCGGCGTCGTCTGGTACGACCGCCGCGACGTGGCGGCGTCGAACCCGTCCGCCACGGCGACGATCTTGCTGAACATACTCATCTTGCGCGGACGGATCGGCCGCGGATAGCCGGTGAGATCCGTCTTCATGTGGTGCTCCATGGCCACGACCATCGACCGGTAGGGAAACTCCTGCTGGCCGCGCACCTGGAACAGCGCCAGCACGCCCAGCCACGGATGCGATGCGATCAGCCGCCACTCGTCGTCGGTGAGGCCGCCGGACTTGTTGAGCACTTCGGACGGCACGCGCTGCTTGCCGATGTCGTGGAACAGCGCGGCGAGGCCGAGATCGTACAACTGCAGTTTGGTGAGGCCCAGGCGCTTGCCGATCGAGACCGAGAAGATGCACACGTTCACACTGTGGGTGAACGTGTACTCGTCGTAGTCGCGAATGGCCGTCAGGCCGATCAGCGACGACTCCTCGTTCAGAATCTGGTCGACGATGCTCTGCACCACGCGCTTGATCTTCTTGATGTTCGGGCTCTTGCCCAGCCGCACCGAGGTCATCAGGTCCTTGGCCACCGACACCGACTGCGAGTAGGTGCGTTTGGCGCGCTCCTTGGCCTTCTCCACGTCGCCGCTGGCCGCTTCGGTGGGGGGGCCCGGCGTCAGCGCCGTGACACCCGCCGCGGCGAGCTTGCTGACGAGCGTCTCCAGGCGCTGTTCCGGCGATTCCCCCGTCAGGGACTGCAGCAGCGACAACAGGACCATCCACTGCTTGGCCGTGGCGCCCTCGGTCACGTGCAGCGCGCCCACGCCGCCGGCCCGGAAGATCGACAGGATGTGGCTGAAGCTCGCGTAGTTGTCGAGATCGATGCGCAGGCGGATCGCGTTCACGAAGATGAACTCGCCCGACACCCGGATCTGCACCTCCTGCTCCTTGGCCAGGAGATCGTTGGCGCACGCCGTCAGATCGGCGAGCGCCTTCTGCACCGCCGCGTTCTCCACCGGATACAGCTTGATGGCGCGCAGGCCGGCGTAGAGGTTGCGCACCAGGTCGCGTCCGGCCCGCCGCACGAACGAATCGTCGTGGCGCTCGGCCTCCGCCCCCGCCGTCGATACCTGCATCGTGGCGCGGGCAAGCGTCTGCGTGGACCGCGCCGCGGCCGCCGGGGCGTCTGTCCGATCGTCCTGTGTCAACCGAGCCCTCCGCGTAGCGCTTTGCTCACCGCGTTGCGCACCACCACGTCCTTCTCCGCGGATGCACGCCTCAGGCTCTGCTGAGCCGAGTCCGTGTTCACGCGGCCCAGCGCCATCGCCGCACACGCCCGCACTTCGGGATCTTCGCGCCGGCCCAGGAACCCCTTGCCGTTGAGGATGCCGTCCAGGAACGACACGCTCGATTCGCCGCCGAGCATGCCGTAGGCCTCGAAGAACGCCACCTTCTCGGTCAGGTCGGCGTCGCGGAGCGCCTTGCCCTTCACCGCGTTCTCCACGCGCGACAGCACCGGCCGGTAGCCCCGGCTGGCCAGCGTGCGGACCGCGGCCACCCGGGTGTCGCGGTCGCCGTCCGCCACCCACGGCTCCAGCGCCTGCAGAGCGCCCGCCGATCCGATTTCGGCCAGCGCCTGCACGCACGCCAACCGAAGCTCCGGGTCCGCCGCGGCGATCACCCGCCCCAGCGGAGCAACCGCGGCCTGGATCTTCAACGCGCCAGACCGGCGCACGGCTTCGAGCGCCACCCCGTAGTCGTTCGATTGAATCAGCTTCACCAGTTCCGCCGTATTGGCCGCGGTGAGCCGCCCCGCCGCCTGCTCCAGAAGGGGCCGCAGGCGCGGATTCTGCAACCGGCCGAGCCAGGCGAACAGGGTGCCCAGCGCCATCGGCCGCAGTTGCTCGAACAGTTCCGTGAGCTCGTCCACCGGCGGGAGGTCCGCCGATTCGTCGAGCGCCTGCAGGAGTTGTCCGAGCGGCTCGGGCTGGCTCAGCCGGCCCGGGATCTGCGCCAGACGGTCGCGTTGCTCGGGCGTCACGTCCTTGCCGCGCTGCGCCGCGGCCTGGGCTTCGCGCAACAGATAGGCCACGTTGCGGAGATTTCCGCTCGCCAACAGGTAGAGCAGCATCGTCTCGACAAGATCGGCGACCTCGCCGCGGACCGCGGCATCGCTCTGCGCTTCGAAGATGTCGAACAGCGTGGCCGCCACCGTCTGCCGCAGGTCGGCGGCGTATTCGCGGTCGATCTCGCCTTGGAGGTAGTCGATCTCCTTCTCGTCCAGGAAGTACAGCGTGGCGTCGAAGTCGGCCATGTTCACCACGCCGGGCCGCGACTCTTCCATGGCGGAATCGTCTGCCGTGCCTCCCCCGGCCACCGCGTCGCGCACCTCGCCGGGGGTGAGCAGTCGGGGCGGCTCGCCGCCCTCGTGCACGGGTTCCGCCGAATCCGCGCCGAGGTCCACGTACCGATACCGCAGATTGACGAAGTCGTGCTCCCACAACAGCGACAGGAGATCATCCTCGTCGGGCGACGCCTTGCGCACGCGCTGCAGGATCGTGAGCAGCTGTACCAGCTCGTCCTGTTCGAAGCCCTTCACCAGGGTCAGCTCGCGCACTCCGTCCTTGTAGAACAGCCATGCCAGGCTGTCGCTCGACTTGGTGTTCTCCTGCATCACGGGGTGCCCGAACCAGAGCACCTGCGTCTCGGAGAAGGTGAACACCAGATCGTCCGCCTGGTCCCACACGGGCGCGAACGCGTTCCGCACGGTATCGATCGCGCTTTTATAGATGGGGTTGTTCGGCAGATACAGCTGGTGCGCGCGCAGCGCCTTCATGAACGTCCGGAGCAACTCCTCGATGGAGGTGCTCGGAAACGGAAGTTCAGGCAGCTCCGCCTGTTCCTGGCTGTTCCGTGGACTCGGCGAGGTCACGACCCCAAGATACCCATTTCCATAACTTGCGCCACATCCTTGTCACCCCGCCCGCTCACGCAGAGCAGGACCGGGGTGTCCGCCTGCCAGCGGTCCCTCTGCAAGGCGATCCAGGCCACGGCATGGGCCGACTCCAGGGCCGGGATGATGCCCTCCAACCGGGCCAGCAGTTCGAACCCGTGCAGCGCCTGCGCGTCGGTCACGGACTCGTACGTCGCCCGCCCGATGTCCTTCAGATAGGCGTGCTCGGGCCCCACCCCCGGATAGTCCAGCCCCGCCGATATCGAATGCGCCGGATGCACCTGCCCGGCCGCGTCCTGGAGCAGGTAGCTCAACGTGCCGTGCAACACCCCCGGGGTGCCCCGGGACAGCGACGCCGAGTGGCGACCCGTGTCCAACCCCTCGCCCGCCGCCTCTACGCCCACAAGTTCCACGTCCGCGTCGTCCACGAAGGCATGGAACGTTCCGATGGCGTTGGAACCGCCGCCCACGCAGGCTACCACGGTCTGCGGCAGCCGCCCAGTGCGCGCCAGCACCTGCGTCCGCGCCTCACGGCCGATCACCGCCTGGAAGTCGCGCACCATACGGGGGTATGGGGCCGGTCCCACCACCGACCCGATGATGTAGTGGCTCGTGCGCACCGTGGTCACCCAATCCCGGATGGCCTCCGTGGTCGCGTCCTTCAGCGTCCGCGTGCCGCTCGACACCGGCACCACCTGCGCCCCCATGAGCCGCATGCGGTAGACGTTCAGCGACTGCCGCCGCATGTCCTCTTCCCCCATGTACACCACGCACTCGAGCCCGAACCGGGCGCACACCGTGGCCGTGGCGACGCCGTGCTGGCCGGCGCCCGTCTCGGCGATGATCCGTTGCTTGCCCATGCGCCGCGCCAGGAGTGCTTGGCCCACGGTGTTGTTGATCTTGTGGGCTCCGGTGTGGTTCAGGTCCTCCCGTTTGAGCAGGATCCGCGCCCCCACTTGCGCCGAGAAGCGCGGCGCCTCGCTGAGCGGCGACGGCCGCCCCACGTAGTCGGCGAGCATCGTGTCCAGTTCGGCGCGGAACGCCGGATCGCGCATGGCGTCGTCGTAGGCCTGCTCCAGTTCGTCGAGCGCCGGAATGAGCGTCTCGGGCACGTACCGACCCCCGAACGCACCGAACCGATCACGCGCCTGTTCCACACTCATTGTCCCACCTCGACAGAACGCACCGCGTCCCGAAAGGCGCGCATGCGCGCCGGGTCCTTGATGCCGACACTCGATTCCACCCCGGACGACACGTCCACGACGTCGGGGTCGAGCGCGCGGATGGCAATCGCAACGTTGTCCGGGCGGAGTCCCCCCGCCAGTACCAGCCGCCGTCCCGCGGGCCGCACGCTCTCCAATTGACGCGCCAGGTCGCCCCAGGGCAGCGCGACGCCCGTCCCCCCAAGTCCGCCGGCCACCTTGGCATCCAGCAGCACGGCGTCGGCCACCGCGAACAACTCCTCGACGCCCGGGGGAAGTTCCGCCCCGGCCACGCGGACCGTCGCCCAGATCTCGCCCGGCCACAGCGCCCGGAGGGCGGCGATCGCCGCCGGCGAGGGATCGGCATGCAATTGAACGGCGGTGAGCTCGAGCGCCACGGCCCGCGCCGCGATCGCCGCCGGACTCTCCGGGCCGAACACCCCCACGCGCGCGACGCCCCGCGGCACGCCGGCGAACACCGCCCTCGCCGAGGTCTCGTCCTGTCGCCGCGGCCCGCCCGCGAACACCACGCCCACATAAGCCGCTCCGAGCCCGGCCGCCACCGCCGCATCCTCGGCGCGCGTCAGCCCGCAGAACTTGATTTCAGCCACGGATGCCGGTCCTTCGCTGGATCGCGGCAAGCGCACGCACCGCCTGCGCCGGGTCGCTCGCTGCCGACACCGCGGACCCCACCAGGACGGCGTCCGCCCCCGATGCGGCGGCATGCTCCACGTCCGCCGGGGTCGCGATGCCACTCTCCCACACGGCAATCACACCGGGCGGAATCCGCGCCACCAGCCACTCCGCCACTCGGGCGTCCATCTCGAGCGTCTGCAGGTCCCGGCAGTTGACGCCCACCACGCCGGCGCCGGCCGCGAGGGCGCCCTCCAACTCCGCTTCACTCCGCACCTCCACCAGGGTTTCCAGCCCCAGGCCCCTGGCCTCGTCGACGAGGCCGGCGAGCGCTGCGGGGTGGATGGCCCGCGCGATCAGCAGCGCGGCCGACGCCCCCAGCACCCGCGCTTCCAGGAGCTGAACCGGATCGAGATGGAAGTCCTTCTTGAGCACCGGTATCCGCACCAGATCGCGCACTGCCCGCAGGTCGTCGTTGGATCCGCCGAAGTGCGTCGGCTCGGTGAGCACCGAGATGGCCGCGGCCCCACCGGCCGCGTATGCGGCGGCCTGGGATGGCGCGTCGAGCCCCGCATTGATCGTCCCCCTGGACGGAGACCGCCGCTTCACCTCGGCGATCACGGCCAGCCGCGCCCCACGCAGGGCTGCCGCGAACGGCACCGGCGCCGGCGCGTGAGCCAGCGCCCGGCGGAGTTCGCCGGCGCGGGCCCGCAACGCCATCACCCGCTCCGTCGTCTCTCCGACGATTGCCCCGAGGGTCCCGGTGGGTGGGGTCCAGGAAGTGGACGCTTGCACTTCGGTTCCTGTTCGGTTAATGTGCCTTCGGTGGGTATTCGGGACAGGTGGCACCAGCCGCCGCGAACCGCTGCAACACGGAGTGCTCCGCATGCCGCTCACGAAACGCCAACGCGAAATACTAAACTATCTGACCACGCATGCCGAGCACCACGGGTATGCGCCCAGTTTCGAGGAAATCGCGGAGAACTTCCACTTCAGTTCGCTGGCCACGGTGCACGAGCACCTCAGCAATCTGGAGCGCAAGGGCTACATCAAGCGGTCGTACAATGAGAGCCGCGCCATCGAGATTCTCCCGTCCGACGCCGTGGCGCGGGCCATCGAGTTGCCGCTCCTGGGCGCGGTCGCGGCCGGCACCCCCATCGAGGCCATGGACCACGGGGAAACGGTCACCGTCCCCGAGTCGCTCGTGCAGCGGAGCGGGAACCACTACGTGCTCCGGGTGCGCGGCAATTCGATGATCGACGAACAGATCCGGGACGGCGACTTCGTGGTCGTCAACGAGCGCCCACGGGCCGACAACGGAGAGACGGTCATCGCCCTCATCGACGGCACCGCCGCCACGGTCAAGAAGTACTTTCGCGAGCGGGACGGACGTGTGCGGTTGCAGCCGGCCAACGAGACCATGGCCCCCATCTACGTCAATGAGAACGACATTCGTATCCAGGGCGTGGTGGTCGGGGTGATGCGCCGCTACTAGGCTTCGGCGGCAAAGGCGGTGCGCAGCCGATCGAGCGCGTCGAGTCCGGCGCCGGCGCGGAGCGCCGCCTCTGCCAGCTCCAGTCCTGCTTCGTAGGACGCCGCCTTGCCCGCCACGTAGAGCGCGGCGGCGGCGTTGAGCACCACGGCTGACGTAGCCCCGGGCAGCCCCTTGCCCCCCAGCACGTTCAGGATGGCGTGTGCATTGGCCGCCGGCGGGCCGCCGGCCAACTCCCCGGGCGTCGCACTCCCGTAGCCCAGCGCCACCGGATCGATCGTCCATTCCGTGACCTGCCCCCGCCGCACCTCCAGCACGCGGGTGGGCCCCAGCGGCGAGATCTCGTCCATGCCCGCTCCGTGGACCACCAACGCGTGCTCGGTGCCCAACTCCGCGAGCGCGCCGGCGAGCAGCGTCAGCCGGTCGGCGTCGCCAACCCCGATCACCTGGCGGCCGGCGCGCGCCGGATTCGCCAGCGGCCCCACGATGTTCATGACGGTCGGAATGCCGAGTTCGCGGCGCACCGGCCCCACGTGCCGCATGGCCGGGTGCAGCAGTGGCGCGAACATGAACACGATGCCGGCCTCGCGCAGCGCGCGCTCCATGACCGGCACCGGGCGGTCGATGAT
Source organism: Gemmatimonadaceae bacterium (assembly GCA_035533755.1). Lineage (NCBI taxonomy): Bacteria > Pseudomonadati > Gemmatimonadota > Gemmatimonadia > Gemmatimonadales > Gemmatimonadaceae > Gemmatimonadaceae bacterium. Next base: position 125,455 of record DATLTC010000009.1, on the reverse strand, counting down.
CACCCCCAGCGCTTCGAGCACGTCCGCGCTGCCGCACTGCGTGGTGAACGACCGGTTGCCGTGTTTGGCGATGCGCGCCCCGGCGCCGGCGGCCAGCAGGGCGGCGGCGGTGGAGATGTTGAACGTCGGGACCGATCCGCCCCCCGTGCCGCAGGTGTCCACCAGGGAGGCCGGATCGTCGGCGTGCAGGGGGACCATGGCCGTCTGGAGCGCGCGCACGACGGCGGCCACTTCGGACGCCGTTTCTCCCTTGACCCGGAGTCCCACGAGGACGGCGGCCAGCTGCGCCGCCGTCGCCTCGCCCGCCATGATCCGGTCGAACGCTGCCGTCAGGTCGGCGGGCGCCAGCGGCGCCGCCAGGGCGAGCCGCCGGATGACCGCCTGCAGCGGGTCGGCGGCCGCGCCGCTAGACACTCATCGTCTCCACGAGCCGCTCGGGCAGCCGAGCGTTGGCGGCGGCGAGCGCGATCACGAGGCCCAACAGCCGCACGCGCTCCACGTCCTCATCCACGAACACGCCGGCCATGCGGCGGTTGGTGAGGTTGACCACGCCGACCAGGGTATCGCGATAGACGAGCGGGAAGCTGAGAAAGGACCCCGTGGTGTAGTACGCGTCGCGGAGCAGCGGATGTTCCCGGGCCTCCCCCACGTCCTGCACCAGCAGCGGTTCGCGCGTGGCGGCCACGCGTCCGGAAATGCCACTGCCGATGGAGACGCGCTTGCCTTCGGCCACGTTGGGCGCGATGCCGCGGGCCGCGGCCAGATACAGCGCGTCCTCGCCCGGCGCGCGCAGCAGCAGCGAGCAGCGTTCGGCGTTCATGTCGTCACCGACCAGCGACAGCAACCCCTCGGCGAGTTCGCGGGGGCTGTCGGTGGCGGCATCCAGCGCCAGCACGCGTTCGAGCAGGTACAGCGTGCGCGTCTTCTGCCGCAGTTGCTCGCTGCGCCGGTGCAATTCGATGTGCGCCTTCTCGAGCTGCTCCACGGCCGAGCCGATGGTTGCCTCGACGGCCTCCGCGCGGCGCGATGCGCGTCGCGCGTCTTCGCGCGCCGACGCGAGTTCGCGTTCGAGCGATACCGTCCGGCTCTGATCGCCATGGGCCGTGAACTCCCCCGTGGCGCGCAGCAGCTGTTGTTCGAGCGTCGCGAGCTTGCGTTCGTATTCGCCGTGCACGCGCTGGGTGACGTCCTCGAGTGTGCGCACGGCCTCGTGTCGCGCCTCGGCTTCGAGGAACCGCGCGAACCCGAGTTCGAACAGCGCCACCGCGGGCTGGACGCGTTCCATGGTGCGCGTGCCGAAGATCTTGCGAGGTTCGAAGAGCGCGAGGATGCCGGCCAGGGAGCCTTCGAAGTGGAGCCCCTTGAGCGCCAGGAATCCCCCTTCGGGGATCTCGGGCATGGCGATCAGCCGCGCGACTTCGGCCGACGCGTCGCCGAAGTCCACGAACTCGGCGCCGCTGGTGATGGCGGTGCGCTCGCGCGTGGCCAGATGATCGAGCGTGGTGTCGATGGTTCGCGACTCCACGCCGTCCGGCCGGGCGAGCTTCCGGTCGCGCATCAGCGCGCGCCGCGGATCGAAGGTGATGAGCGCGACGTGGGAGAACCGATCGATCTCCGCCAGGCCATCGGCGAGCGCCACCAGCGCCGCGTCCAGATCGGGCGCGGCGTTGAGCGCATGGGCAAGCGATGCGAGAGTCCGCGGCGGCATGGAAGAGGGGCGGTTCGGCGCGGCGGGCGCCGCGTGGCACGAACGCGAAATGTGAGCCCGTACGTCGAGCAATGTCAATCGCTTCCGTGCGTCGGCGGTTGCTTGACTTCACTCCCGGCCGGGGTAGGTTTCACGCAATGGCGGAGCGCAGTGTGCAGCTCGTGTTGCACTATGACGGCTCGGGGTTCAGCGGGTGGCAACGCCAGCCTGAGCAGCGCACCGTGCAAGGAGTCATGGAAGCAGCGCTTGAGCGCCTCTGCGGCGCGCCGGTCGGCGTGCTGGGCGCGGGACGGACCGATGCGGGGGTGCATGCACGCGGCCAGGCGGCTGGCGTACGGGTGCCCGAGCGATGGACGCCATCCGCGCTTCGAAGGGCGCTCAACGCGGTGCTTCCGCCGGACGTCTGGGTCGCCGCTGCGCACGAGATGCGCGCCACCTTCCACGCCCGGTACAGCGCTGTTGCGCGTCGCTACAGGTACTACGTCGGGACGGACGAGGAAGCCGACTCGCCCTTTCGCCGCCGGCTGGAGTTCGCGATCCGGCGCCCCCTCGATCGGGGCGCCCTCGACGCGACGGCCGCCGGGCTGCTCGGGGAGCACGGGTTCCGCGCGTTCGCGGTCCAGGGCACCGCACCACCCGACGACGATCACCGCTGTCACGTGCACGTTGCGCGATGGCTGGATCGACCGGGCGGCGTGGTGTTCGAAATCGAGGCCAACCGCTTTCTGCATCACATGGTGAGATTCCTCGTCGGCACGATGTTGGACATTGCCACCGGCCGCCGGCCCCAGCAGGATATGGCCGCGCTGTTGGCCGCCGTCGACAACCGCGCCGTCTCGCCGCCTGCCCCGGCGCACGCGCTCTTCCTGGAGGCCGTCGTGTATCCCGCGGACCTGTACCTCCGATGAAGCTCCTCCTTGCCACCGCGGATCTGGACGACATTCGCTGGGCCGTGACCAACGGGCTGCTCGATGGGGTGATGACCTCCCCGGCCCTGCTCCGCGACGCGGGCGCCGACGGCGATCACGATCGCATCCGGGAGATCTGCCAGGCGCACCCCACCCCGGTGTACGTGGCCGTCCACGCCGTGTCCGGCGATGACATCTACCGCGACGCGCGTGAACTCGCCCGACTGTCCGACCAGATCATCGTCCAGGTTCCCCTCGTGGAAGAGGCGTTCGGCGCCATGCATCGCCTGCACGCCGACGGCGTGCGAACGGCCGCCATGCTGGTGTTCAACGCCGCTCAGGCGCTGCTCGCCGCCAAGGCCGGCGCATCCACGGTGATCACCCCCCTCGACCAACTCGACGCCGTGGGACACAGCGGCGCCGATGTGGTGCGCGACCTGCGTCGCGTGTTCGACGCGTCACGCACCGAATGCGACATCCTCGCCATCCGGCCCACCAGCGCTCAGCAGTTCTCGGAGTCGGCGCTGGCCGGCGCCGACGGCGTGGCCGTTTCTCCCGACGTGCTGCGGTCGTTGCTCCTCCACCCCCTCACCGACCGCGGCGTCGATCAATTCCTCAACGACGTATCCAAGCTTCATGGGGGCTGGTCCGATCGATGATTGCCCGCCGCTTCTTCTCGCTCGCCGCCGTCGCCGCCGCCTTCGCGGCCTGCTCCCGACCCGCGGAGTCGTCCGCGCAGACCTCCCGGGCCCTGCCGCCGCCCCCGAGCCGCAGTGACTCGGTGAGCGACAGCCGCCAGAATGCGATCACCCGCGCCGTGGCGAAGGTCTCCCCCGCCGTGGTCACCGTGCAGACGGAACAGGTCCAGCAGGTGCAGCCCGACATGTGGAACTGGTTCCTCAACAGCGGGCCCACGTCGCGCGCCGAAGCCGGCCTCGGCACCGGCGTCGTGATCCGCGCCGACGGCGTGATCGTCACCAATGCCCACGTGGTGGCCGGCGCCCAGAAGATCTCCGTGATGCTGCCCGATGGCGCGGTGTATCCGGCCAAGATCCTCGGGGTGGATGCCACGCAGGACGTGGCCGTGATCAAGATCGACGCCAGGAATCTGCCCGTAGCCACGCTCGGCAACTCCGATCACGTGCTCGTGGGCGAGTGGGCAATCGCGATCGGCAATCCGTACGGCTTCATGCTCGGAAATCCGGAGCCCAGCGTCACCGTGGGCGTGATCAGCGGCACGGGGCGCAACCTCGTGGCCGGCGCCAACGGGCCGCAGGCCTACTTCGACATGATCCAGACCGACGCCGCCATCAATCCGGGCAATTCGGGCGGCGCGCTGGTCGACGCCGACGGCGACGTGATCGGCGTCAACAGTTCGATCTACACGCCGAGCGGCGGCTCGGTGGGCCTGGGATTCGCGATCCCGATCAACCGCGTGCGGCACGACGTGGACGACCTCCTCGCGCACGGCGAGGTGCGGCGCCCGTGGATCGGCGTCAAGCTGCAGGTGCCGAGCAGCGACAACGTCCGCGACGCCATCGCGCAGCACGCCGTGATCGCCACCGTGGTGCCGGGCTCGCCGGCGGCGCGGGCCGGCCTCCGCCCCGGCGACGTGATCGTGCGCGAGAACGACCGCACCATCCACAACATGTACGACTGGGAAGGGGCGCTGCTCGACCTCGGCGTGGGCCAGAGCGTGCGTCTGCACATGCGCCGCGGCGACCGTGAGTTCGACACCACCGTCAACACGGTCGACCTGCCCGAGGTGGACGCGCCCAAGGTGGAGGTGCTCAAGCAGCTCGAACTCGTGACCGTGACGCCGGCCATTCGTGCCGAGCGCAACCTGCGGAGCCAGGCGGGCGCGCTCGTCTTCAAGGTCAGCGACAGCATGGCCCAGCAACTCGGCATCCAGACGGGAGACGTCATCGTGCGCATCAACGACGTCAACATTCGAACGGCGGACGACGCCTCCCGGGCGCTCGACCACTTCGCGGGCGGCGGCCCCATCCGCATGTACCTCGAACGGTCGGGCACCTACTACGCAACCGACTTCGAGATCCGATGACCACGTCCGATCAGTACTCCTCGCCGCTGGCCGAACGGTACGCCTCGCGTGCGATGCTGCAGCTGTGGGGGCCGAATACGCGTTACGGCCTCTGGCGCCGGCTCTGGCTGGCCCTGGCCGAGGCGGAGCAGGCGCTCGGCGTGCCGATCCCCGCCGAGGCCATCGCCCAGATGCGGGCCCACCTCGACGACATCGATTTCGAGGCCGTGGCCGCCTACGAGCGGCGCTACCGTCATGACGTGATGGCGCACGTCCACGCATTCGGCGATGTGGCCCCCGCGGCGCGGAAGTTCATCCATCTGGGCGCGACGAGCGCGTTCGTCACCGACAACGCCGACCTCATCCTCATGCGGCGCGGCCTCGATCTGCTGCGTGGCAAGCTCGTGCACGTGCTGCGGGGGCTGGGCGAATTCGCGCGACGGTGGCGCGACCTGCCCACGCTCGGCTCCACGCACCTCCAGCCCGCGCAGCCCACCACCGTGGGCAAGCGCGCCACGCTCTGGATGCAGGACCTCGCCCTCGATCTCGCCGAGCTCGATCACCGCCGCGATACCCTCCCGTGCCGCGGCGTGAAGGGGACCACCGGCACGCAGGCGTCGTTCCTCGATCTGTTCGGCGGCGACCACGACAAGGTGCGCCGCCTGGAGCGCACCGTGACCGCGGCGATCGGGTTCCGATCGGCGCTCCCGGTGACGGGACAGACCTACACGCGCAAGCTCGATGCCGCCGTGCTCGACGTGGTGGCCGGCGTGGCGGCCAGCGCCGCCAAGTTCAGCGGCGACATCCGCATGCTGCAGTCCTATGGCGAGATCGAGGAGCCGTTCGAGGAGGAGCAGATCGGGTCGTCGGCCATGGCCTACAAGCGGAATCCCATGCGTTGCGAACGCATCGCATCGCTGGCCCGGTTCGTGCTGACGCTCGAGCCGAACGCCAATCTCACGCACAGCGTCCAGTTCTTCGAGCGCACGCTCGACGACAGCGCCAATCGCCGCCTGTCCATCCCCGAGGCGTTCCTGGCCACCGACGCCATCCTCGTGATCATGGAAAACGTGGTGGACGGCCTGGAGGTGCATCCGGCGCGGATCGCTCGCCGGCTCGGCGACGAGTTGCCGTTCATGGCCACTGAAGCGTTGATCATCCGCGCCGTGCAGCGCGGGGTCGATCGCCAGGATGCGCATGAGCAGATCCGCCGGGCCAGCATCGCCGCGGCGCGCGCGGTCAAGGACGGCGCGCCGTCCAACGACATGCTGCTCCGCCTCGCCGCCGAGCCCACGTGGCCGGTGCCTGCCGACGAGATGCACGCCCTGCTCGACCCGCTCAATTTCATCGGTCGCGCCCGGGAGCAGGTGGACGAGTTTCTCACCGAGGTCGTGGAGCCCTTGCTCCGCGGCGCCCCCCCCGCCGAGCGGGAGGACGTACGGGTATGAGCATCGTGACGCTGGCCCCGCTCCCCCTGCGCCATCTGCGCCGCGGCAAGGTGCGCGAGGTGTATGTGGTGGACCCGCTGCATCTGCTCATCGTGGCTACCGATCGCGTGAGCGCGTTCGACGTCGTGATGAAAGAGCCGATCCCGTACAAGGGCGCGGTGCTCACGCAGACCACCGCCTGGTGGCTGCGGCAGTTCGAAGGCGAGGTGCACCACCATCTGATCACCGCCGACGCCGACGAGATCGTGCGCCGCGTGCCGTCGCTGATGGGGCATCGCGCGACCATCGCCGGCCGCGCCATGCTGTGCCGCCGCACGGAGGTGTTCCCCATCGAGTGCGTGGTGCGCGGCTACATCTCCGGCTCGGCGTGGAAGGAATACCAGGCGCACGGGACGCTGGCCGGCGAGCCGCTGCCGCCGGGCCTCCGCGAGGCCGACCGATTCGAGACGCCGCTGTTCAGCCCGGCCACCAAGGCGGAGAGCGGCCACGACGAGAACATCACGCCGGCCGAGGTCGCGGCCCGCCTCGGCCCCGACGTGGCCGCGGAGTTGGAGCGGCTCAGCCGCCACGTGTACGAGATGGGCCGGGCCCTCGCCGCCGACCGCGGCATCATCATCGCCGACACCAAGTTCGAGTTCGGGCGCGACGCCTCGGGCCGGATCACGCTGATCGACGAGGTGCTCACCCCCGACAGCTCCCGGTTCTGGCCCGCCGATCAGTACGCCCCGGGCCACACGCAGCCGAGCTTCGACAAGCAACCGTTGCGCGATTATCTCGACGGCGAGCGGCGCGCCGGCCGCTGGAACGGCGAAGCCCCGCCGCCGCCTCTGCCCACCTCGGTGATCACGGCGACCAGCGAGCGCTACCTGGACGCATACCGCCGCATCACCGGCGCCGCGCTCGATCGGGCGGGGCTCGCGTGAGCTTCGCGCGCGAGGGGGTCCCGTTCATCGCCGGCGCCGCCGTCATCGCCGCCGGCGCCTACGCGCTGGCCCTCGACCGGCGGTCTTGGCCGTTGTGGGTGCTGGCCTTCCTGCTTACCGTGATCGCCCTCTGGGTGGCGTATTTCTTCCGCGATCCCGAACGGAACGGCCCGCGCGGCGACGCCCTCGTCATCGCGCCGGCCGACGGACGCATCGTGCACATCACGGAGGTCGATGAGCCGACGTTCCTCGGCGGCCGCGCCCTCCGGATATCGGTCTTCATGAACGTGTTCAACGTGCACGTGAACCGCTATCCGGTGAGCGGCGTCGTGCGCTACGTGCACTACAATCCCGGCAAATTCCTCAATGCCGCCGTGGAGAAGGCCAGTCTCGAGAACGAGCAGATGTCGGTGGGCATCGCGCACGGCGCCACGCGCGTGCTCATGCGCCAGATCGCCGGGCTCATCGCGCGACGGATCGTCACGTACAGCAAGGTCGGCGACGAGGCGCGCCAGGGCGAACGGATGGGACTCATCCGGTTCGGATCGCGCGTCGACGTGTTTCTTCCCACCACCGCCGCGATCCGCGTGGCGGTGGGTCAGACCACGAAGGCGGGCATGACCGTGCTCGCGGAGCTGACCTCGCCATGACCCCCCCAGGACCCCGTACGAACGTACGCCGCGCGGTGGTGCTGTTCCCGAGCGGACTCACGCTCGGGAACCTCTTCTTCGGCATGTTCGCCATCGTCGCCGCCACCCGCGGCGACTACACGCAGGCCGGCTGGTTCGTCGTCCTCGGCGGCGTGATGGACATGCTCGACGGACGCGTGGCCCGCGCCACCAACACCGGCGGCCGCTTCGGCGAGGAGCTCGACTCCCTCGTCGACGCGATCACGTTCGGCGTGGCGCCGTCGCTGATCATGTACTTCGCCGTGTTCAACCGCGAAGGGTGGGACTGGCTGTTCTGCTTCCTGTTCACCGCGTGCGCGGTGCTGCGGCTGGCGCGCTTTAACGTCGAGCAGGCGGGCACCGCGAAGACCTATTTCCAGGGCCTCCCCACACCTGCCGCCGGCATGACGCTGGCCACCTACTACTGGTTCAGCCAAACACCGCTGTACCAGGAGACGGTCATCGCCAACCTGCCGTGGCACGTCCTGCTCCGCTACATCATGATCGCCTTGAGCTTCCTGATGGTGAGCAACGTGCCGTACCCCGTGATGCCGAACGTCGGCCTGCGGAGCGTGCGCGGGGTCATCGGGCTGCTGCTCGTGGTGGGCGGCATCGTGGCGCTCGTGTTCCTGCCCAATCAGTTCTTCTTCCCCGCCGCGGTGGTCTACGTCGCGTTCGGCATCGCCCGCGCCGCCACGCTCGGCCTGCTCGACCGGCGGGGCGTCACGCCCGGCGTCGCGGCGGAGCACGCGATGCCCTCCCGTTCCCGCGACGTCAGCCGCCGCGAAGACGTGGGTGACGAGCCGTGGCCGGACGCGCGGCCCCGCCGCCGCCGGCGCGGCCGCCGCAGCGAGGGACCGGTCCCCGGCGCTCCGCCGCCCGCCGGCCCCCGGTCTCCCAATCCTTCACCCGAGTCAACCGCCGAATGAGTCGCTTTCGCGTATCGCTCCACATCACCCCACGCCGCGGCCTCCTCGACCCGCAGGGCAAGGCCGTGGCCGACGCCCTTCACACCCTCGGTTTCGCCTCGGTGCGCGACGTGCACGTGGGACGGCACCTCACCGTGGAACTCGACGCGGCCGATGCGGCAGCCGCCGAGCACGAGGTGCGCGCCATGTGCGAGCGCCTGCTGGCCAATCCGGTGACCGAGGACTTCGACGTCGTGTCGGTGGGCGCCGCATGAAGTTCGGCATCGTGACCTTCCCCGGCTCCAACTGCGATTACGACGCCTACCGCGCCGTGATCGACGCCGTCGGCGAAGAAGCCGTGTATCTCTGGCACAAGGACCACGACCTGCACGGCGCCGACGTCGTGATCCTGCCCGGCGGATTCAGCTACGGCGACTATCTGCGGCCCGGCGCGATCGCGCGCTTCAGCCCGATCATGACCGAGGTCGTCGCGCACGCCAGACGCGGGGCGCCGGTGCTCGCCATCTGCAACGGATTCCAGATTGCCTGCGAGGCCGGACTGCTGCCCGGCGCGCTGCTGCGCAACGAAGGGTTGAAATTCGTCTGCGAACTGGTCCAGCTACGGGTGGAGAATGCCACCACCATGTTCACCAACCGCTACCACCGCGGGCAGACGATCGCCGTCCCGATCGCTCACGGCGACGGCCGCTACACGGCCGATGCCCGGACCCTGGAGCGAATGGAAGGCAATGGCCAGGTAGTATTCCGATACGTCTCCGGCTCCGGCGACGCCGATGAGTGGTGGAGCCCGAACGGCTCCATGCACGCCATCGCCGGCATCGTCAGCGCCGAGGGCAATGTGCTCGGCATGATGCCGCACCCGGAGCGGGCCGTGAGCCCGCTGCTCGGTTCGGACGACGGCATCGGCGTGTTCGAATCGCTCCTCGCGAAGGTCGCCGCTTGAACCGGAGGTTCGTATGATCGGTCGCGCACTCTCGATGGTCGTGCTGGCAACGTCCCTCGCCGCCGCGCAGAGGACCGCGCCGCGCGCGATCGATCCCGGCATGAACCTGGCCCAGGTCACGCAACGGCTGGGGCGCCCCGCCGTGACGCGCACGGCGGGCGAGTACACCTATCTGTTCTACCCCAATTCGTGCGGCCGTCGCTGCGGCATGAACGACCTCGTCGTGCTCAGGAAGGACTCCGTGGTGGACGCGATCTTCCGCTCGCCGGAGCGCAAATACACCGGCACCAGCAGCTCACCGGTGGCCATCCCGCCGGATCGGGCCGACGCCATGGATCCTGTGCACAAGACTCCCCCGCCCCGCGGCGGCCGCGAACTTCTCGACCCTTCTTCCCACACCAAGTGACCGTCCAGCCCCGCCCCGGCGATCCCGCCATCACCCCGGCCCTCGTGGCCGAGCACGGGCTCACCGATGATGAGTATCGCCGCCTGATCGACATGCTCGGCCGCACGCCCACGTTCACCGAACTCGGCATCGTGAGCGCGCTCTGGAGCGAGCACTGCTCCTACAAGCACTCGCGCCCGCTCCTCCGGACGCTCCCGACAACGGCCGACTACGTGCTGCAGGGACCCGGCGAGAACGCCGGGGTGATCGCGATCGGCGATGGTCTCGCCGTGGCGTTCAAGATCGAGTCCCACAACCACCCGTCGGCGGTGGAGCCGTACCAGGGCGCGGCCACGGGCGTGGGTGGCATCCTGCGCGACGTGTTCACCATGGGCGCCCGGCCCATCGCGATGCTCAATTCGCTGCGGTTCGGCAGCCTCGACTCGGCACGCGTGCGCTACCTGTTCTCGGGCGTGGTCAAGGGCATCGGCGATTACGGCAACTGCGTGGGCGTGCCCACGGTGGCCGGCGAAGTGGTGTTCGACCCCGCCTACGACGGCAATCCGCTCGTCAACGCGATGTGCGTGGGACTGCTCAAGGAAACGGAGCTGATGCTCGCTGTGGCGCAGGGCGTGGGCAACCCGATCATCGCCGTGGGCGCGCGCACGGGCCGCGACGGCATCCACGGCGCGTCGTTCGCGTCGGAAGACCTGTCGGCGGCCACCGAAGCCAAGCGCCCGCGCGTCCAGGTGGGCGACCCGTTCACGGAGAAGCTGCTCCTCGAGGCAAGCCTCGAACTCATCCACAGCGGCCACATCGTGGCCATCCAGGACATGGGCGCGGCCGGACTCACCTCGTCATCCGCCGAGATGGCGGCGCGCGGCGACGTTGGCGTGACGATCGACGTCTCCAAAGTGCCGGTGCGCGAGCCCAACATGACTCCCTACGAGATCCTGCTCAGCGAGTCGCAGGAACGCATGCTCGTGGTGGCCATCCGCGGCCATGAGGACGCGGTGCGCGAGATCCTCGAGAAGTGGGACCTCACCGCCGCCGTCATCGGCGAGGTCATCGCCGAACCCGTGTATCGCGTGACCGAGGGCGACCGCGTGGTGGCGGAGTTCCCGGGCATCCGCCTCGTCACCGACTGCCCCACGTACACCCCCGACGCCGCGGAGAGTCCGGAGATCGTCGCCCTCCGCGCGCGCGATGTGGATGCGATTCCCGAGCGGGCCGAGGAGCGGGATCCGGCGTGGACGCTGCGCCAGTTGCTCTCCAGCCCCACCCTCGCCAGCAAGGAGTGGGTCTATCGCCAGTACGACTCCACGGTGCGCACCAACACCGTCGTCGGACCGGGCGGCGATGCGGCCGTGCTGCGCATTCGCGGCACCGACCGCGCCATCGCCGCCAAGACGGACTGCAACGGGCGGTACACCTACCTCGATCCCCGCCTCGGCGCCCGCATCGCGGTGGCCGAAGCCGCGCGCAACGTGGCCTGCACCGGCGCCCGCCCGATGGCCATCACCAACAATCTCAACTTCGGCAATCCGCGCCGCCCCGAGATCTACTTCCAGTTGCGCGAGGCCGTGGCCGGCATGGGTGAGGCGTGCCGCGCCCTGGGTACGCCGGTCACCGGCGGCAACGTGTCGCTGTACAACGAGAGCCCGCGCGGCGCCGTGTATCCCACGCCCGTCATCGGGATGATCGGCCTCATCGACGCCATGGACCACGTCACCCGGGCTTCGTTCCAGCACGCCGGCGACCACATCGTGTTGCTCGGCGAACCCACGGCCTCGATCGGCGCCAGCGAGTACCTGCAGCGGATCCACGGCGTCGTCGCCGGCGCGCCGCCGGCCTGCGACCTCGACGCCGAACGGGCGCTCGTCGCTGCGCTGCTCGACGCCATCCGCGCCGGCGCGGTGCGATCGGCCCACGATTGCAGCGACGGCGGGCTGGCCGTGGCCCTCGCCGAATGCACGATCATGGATCGCGGCCGGCCGATGGCGGCCCGGGTGGATCTCTCCCCGTGGAACGCCCTGCCCCTCCGCGCGTTGCTCTTCGGCGAGGCCCAGAGCCGCGTCGTGGTTTCCACCCCCGACGCCGAGCGCGTGCTCGCCGTTGCCCAGGCGCACGGCGTCCCCGCGCGCGACATCGGGTTCGTCCACGACGGCGTCCAACTCGAGATGATCGTCGACGACCGCGAGATCTGCATCGGCCTCGCCCAACTCGACGACGCGTACTTCGAGACCATTCCTCGCATCATGTCGCGGGCGGCCTCGGCCGTCTCCGATTCCCCGGTCACCACGGCGGTCTGATTCCATGTGCGGCATCTTCGGCATTCGCGGGCGTCCCGACGCGGCTCGACTCACCCAGCTCGGGCTCTATTCTCTCCAGCATCGCGGCCAGGAATCGGCGGGCGTGGTGGTGCTCGACGAGCACGACCACGGGCACGCCGTCCGGTCCATGGGCACGATCAACGAGGCCATGGGGAGAGAGATCGAGGCGCTGGAGGGGAACCTCGCGATCGGGCACACGCGCTACAGCACCGCCGGTTCGTCCACGATCGAGAACGCCCAGCCGATCTTCGTGCGCTCCCGGAGCGGCCACATCGCGCTCGCCCACAACGGCAACCTCGTGAACGCGGTGCAGATCCGGGCCGAGCTCGAAGCCACGGGGTCGATCTTCTCCACGAGCTCCGACTCCGAGGTGATCGTGCACCGGCTGGCCAAGTCTCGCGCCGGCTCTCCGGGTGAGCGCATGGCCGAGGCGCTCACGGGCGTGGAAGGCGCGTACAGCCTCGTGGCCGCGATCGGCGACACGCTGATCGCGGCCCGCGATCCGCGCGGCTGGCGCCCGCTCGTGATGGGGCGCCTTGACGGCGCCGTCGTGTTCGCCTCGGAGACCTGCGCGCTCGACATCGTGGGCGCGGCGGTCGAACGCGAAGTGGGCCCGGGCGAGATCATCGTCGTGAACGACGCCGGCGTGCAGTTCATCCAGGCGTTGGCTCCGCTGCCCCAGCGGCGCTGCGTGTTCGAGTACGTGTACTTCGCGCGGCCCGACAGCCGGGTGTTCGGCGGATCGGTGGACCGCGCCCGCCGCGCCCTGGGCCGGCAGCTCGCCAAGGAACATCCCGCTCCCACCGCCGATCTCGTGTTCAGCGTTCCCGATTCGTCGAACTCCGCCGCCCTCGGCTTTGCGGAAGAGAGCGGGCTGCCCTACGAACTGGCGCTCATTCGCAACCATTACGTGGGGCGCACCTTCATCCAGCCTACCCAGGCGGGCCGCGATGCCAAGGTGAAGGTCAAGTACAACCCCGTGCGCGAGGTGATCGAGGGAAAGAGCGTCGTGATGGTGGACGACTCGATCGTGAGGGGAACCACCACGCGCGGCCTCGTGGCGATGATCCGGGCCGCGGGCGCGCGCGAGGTGCATCTCCGCGTCAGCTCGGCGCCGATCACCGGCCCGTGCTACTACGGCATCGACACCCCCACGCGTAGTGAACTCATCGCCGCCAACATGTCGCAGGCCGAGATCGCCAAACACCTCGGCGTGGACTCGCTGGGCTACCTGTCGCGCGACGGGATGCTCGGCTCCGTGCCCGGGGGCCCGGACGGGTTCTGCGACGCGTGCTTCTCCGGCGACTATCCCACCGCGCCGCCGCTCGACGCCGCCCGCGACTAGGCCGGCGGGCGGGCCCCCTGAACGGGTCTGAAACGGGTCGCCCCCCCATCCGTCCTCTGACTACACGCGTGTATCCAGTTCCGCGGGCTGAACGGGCAGTTCCTACTCGCGGGTGGTCCCAAATGGTATATTCCAGGCTTCATGCCGTTCCTCACGCTTCCCGGCAGAACGCTCCGCGCCTCCCGGCATCCGTCAATGCCACAGCTGCCCGCCCTCCCCGAGCTTAGGGACGAGCGGACTTTTCGCATCGCTCTGGTCACGGAGTACTACTATCCCCACCTGGGCGGCGTCTGTGAGCACGTGCACTTCTTCGCCCGGGAAGCGCGGCGTCGAGGGCACCATGTGGACATCATCACCTCCCACATCCCCGGCGCCGAAGAGCAGCCGAATGTCATCCGCATCGGGCGCAGCCAGCCCGTGCAGGCCAACGGGTCCCAGGCCCGCATCACGCTGGGATGGGGCCTGCGCCGGCAGATGCGCCGCGTGCTCCGCGAAGGGCACTACGACATCGTCCACGTGCATTCGCCGCTCACGCCGGTGCTCCCGCTCCTCGCCATTGACGAGGCGGACTGCCCGGTGGTCGGCACGTTCCACACCTACTTCGACCGCTCCACCGGGTACGCGCTGTTCAATCGCTATTTCCAGCGGCGCCTGGACAAGCTGAGCGCCGCGATCGCCGTGTCGCATTCCACGACCGTCGCGCTCAACCGGTATTTCACCGCCAATTGGACGATCATTCCCAACGGCATCGACGTGGACGTGTTCAATCCGCACGCCCCGCGTCCGCCCGAAGTGCGCGCCGACGTGCCGTCGATCCTGTTTCTCGGTCGCTTCGACCCCCGCAACGGTCTCGACACGCTCATCGACGCCTTCCGGCGCGTGAAACGGCGCGGCTACCGTGCGCAGCTCGTCGTGGTCGGCGACGGCCCGTTGCGCGACCACTATTATGCGCTGGCCGGCGGCGACCCCGACATCACCTTCGTGGGCGCCGTCCTCGAAGGGCGCCCGAGCTACTACGCCAACTGCTCGATCTACGCCTGCCCCACCACCAAGGCGTCGTTCGGGATCACGCTGCTCGAGTCCATGGCCTGCGAGACGCCGATCGTCTGCTCCGACATCCTGGGCTTCCGCGACGTCGTGGAGAACGACCGCGAGGCGCTGATGGTCCCCTGCGGCGACCGCGATGCCCTGGCTGACGCCCTGGTGCGTCTCATCGACGACGAGACCCTCCGCGCCCGCCTCGGCAAGCGCGGACGCCAGGAAGCCCTGCAGTATGGGTGGGACCGAGTCACCGACCAGGTGCTCGACGTCTACCACGCCATTCTCGGACGCCTCGCCGTCGTCCCATGATGGTTCAGGCCGTGATCGGCGGGGCCGCGGCCGCGGCTGGAATCGCCGCTCACGGAGCGTTCTATCGCAACAGCGCCGTCTTCGGCACCGCCCTCGGCCGGCTCCCCACGCGCGAGCGCGTGGTCGCGCTGACCTTCGACGACGGCCCCAATCCCGACGCTACGCCGCCGATCCTCGACGCGCTCGCGGACGCGGGCATCCACGCCACGTTCTTCATCCTCGGCCGGCACGCCGAGCGCTGGCCCCAGCTGGTCCGACGCGTGCACGCCGAGGGCCATGCAATCGGCAACCACGGCTTCTACCATCGCAAGCTGCACTTCAAGAGTCCGGCCTACGTGCGCGATGATCTAGCGCGGGGCGCCGACGCCATCGCCCATGCCTGCGGCGCCCGGCCGGCGCTGTTCCGCGCGCCGCACGGATTCCGCAGCCCGTGGGTCAATCGCATCGCGCGTTCGATGGGCGAGCGCGTCGTCGGCTGGTCGCTCGGCGTGTGGGATTCCGATCGCCCGGGCGCGGACGTGATCGCCCGGCGCACGGTGGACGGCGCCAGGCCGGGCTCGATCCTCCTGCTGCACGACGGCGACGGCTACGACCCGTCGGGCGACCGGCGGCAGACCGCCGAGGCCGTGCCCGCCGTGCTCGCGACGCTCACCGCCCGCGGCTATCGCTTCGTCACGGTCCCCGTGGCATGAAGCGACAGTTCGTCCGCGTGATGCGCGTGTCCATGTGGGTGGCCGTGCTCGCATTCCTGATCCTGTTCGCACGGCGGGTCCAGTGGGCCGAAACCTGGCAAGCATTCCGATCGGCCTCGCCCAGCCTGCTGCTCGCGGCCGCCCTCGTCAACCTGGTGTCGCTGGCCCTCAAGGGCGTGCGCTGGTGGATCTTCCTGCGCCCCGTGGGCGCCGACTCCCTGTGGCTGGCCATGCGGGCCACGTTCGCCGGCGCCGGGCTCAACAACGTGCTGGTGGCCAATGGCGGCGAGGCCGCGCGAGTGATCTTCGTGTCGCGCGCCACGCGGGTGCCCAGCGCGAAGATCCTGGCCACGTTCGCGCTCGAGCGGCTGTTCGAGCTCAGCGGATACGTCCTCATGCTGGTGCTCGGGATCTGGCTCCTGCCGCTCCCCGATCATATCTCGGCGCTTCGCCCGTTCGCGATCACCGCGCTCGCGACGCTCGGATTCTTCGTGCTCTTCCTGCTCAGCCGCGAGAAGACCGAGGAGCCCGTGACCGATGCCACCGACTGGCACGGCAAGCTGCGGGCCTACTCCCGCCGGTTCACGCACACGCTGGCCAGCGTATCCACCGTGCCGCGGTTCACCGCTGCGATGCTGCTCTCCGTGGGCGCCTGGGGGCTGCAGATCGCCACGTATCAGATGACGGCGCGAGCGGTGCACTTCCCGATCACGTTCACCGGCACCGTGGCAGCCGTGCTCGCTGTGAACGTGGGGTTCCTGTTCCGGTTGACGCCGGGCAACGTGGGCGTGTTCCAGGTGGTGTACGCGCTGACGGCCTCAGCGCTCGGGTTCGACCCCAACGCCGCCGTGGCCGTCGCGTTCCTGATCCAGGCCCAGCAGATCCTTCCGGTCACGGCAATCGGCGTGGCCCTGGCCCCGGAGTTCATCCGGCGGCGCAAGCACCCGGCTTCCAGCGGCGGCGAAAGCTTGCCCCCCCTGGATTCCCCGCTGCCTTCCCCCGCCGACACGAAGTGACTGCGCAGTGGCCAAACGCGGACGGGCCGGCTGGAGAGCCGGCCCGTCCGTTCGAGCATGGAGGCGCGGGGAATCGAACCCCGGTCCGAGAATAGATCCACCACAGCGTCTACGTGCGTAGTCCACCGATTGATGTTTCCGACGGCTGGCCGGTGGACCGCCCACCGCCGGATGAGCCCTCTAGAATCTCGTCAGCGTGCCGAGGACGTACCCGCTGACCATCCCGGATTTGCGATACTCCGGAAGCCGCCCCGGGAGGGCTTCCTCAGGAGCACTCGGCATAACCGAAGTTACGCAGCGAGGGCCAAGTTGGTGTTGGCAGTTAAAAGTTTCCCGAGTGTTTTACCAGGAGCCCGAGGACCTGGGCACGCGGCCACAGCTTCACTTACCCCGTCGAAGCCTGTCGCCCCCCTACACCTGCAAAGCTAAGTCATGCCGCTACCGGCGAGAAGCCCGTATCTAAACCATAACTTTACGTCATACGCTCTAAATATATCACACAGTTGGCGATATGCCAACTGCCCTGACGCAGTTTCTGCCCGCCTCCTTGGCCTCGTAGAGCGACCGGTCGGCCGCCCGGAACAGCCCTTCACGCAGCGCTACGGCGTCGGGATAGGACGCCACGCCGAACGATAGCGTGACCGGGATCTCCTCCCCTTTGAACTTGATCGGCTTGGCACCCACGGCGTGCCGCAGCCTATCGGCCAGGTCTGCCGCCCCGGCCACCGAGGTCTGAGGGAGCAGGATGGCGATCTCCTCCCCGCCATACCGGGCGCAGACGTCCACGTTCCGCACCCCCTCGGTGAGCTTCCTGGCCACCCGGCGCAGGACCTCGTCTCCCGCCTCGTGCCCCCAGGTGTCGTTGATCCGCTTGAAATGATCGATATCGGCCAGGATCAGGGCCAGGGGCTGCCCGAAGCGGTCGGTCTCGTTGAGCAGCCGCTTCAGGTGTTCGTCGAATGCCCGACGGTTCACCAGACCGGTGAGGGCGTCGGTGCTGGCCCGCTTGGTCACCTCGTCGATCTCCCAGACGATCTCCAGCGAGCCCGCCGCCACGGCGCCCAGCACGCCCAGGTTGCGCACCTCGTCCTGGGTGATGCGGCCCGACTCGAGGGAGGCCACGACGATCGCCCCGATCACGCGATCGTCGCGCGACAGGGGAACGATGCCCAGCGAGCCCTTGTGCCACCCATGATCGCCGGCGGTGAACAGCGACACACCCGCATCCATCCGCTCGGTGTCTTCGACGAACAGGGTCAGCCCGTTGTGGCACGCATTGGCCACGAGCGTGCCGGGGTCGAGGGCGAACGGGGCGCTCTGCCGGAATCCCGGGGTGGTATGGCGGACGGCGCCCTTCTCCTTTTCGGGCCTCCACCGGACCAGGGCGGCCGCGCTCGCCGACGACACCTCGAGGGCGGTCTCGCAGATCGAGGCGGCCAGCGAATCGTGGGTCTTGTTGGTCTGGATCTGGCGCACGGCGGCGAGCAGGGCGCGGCTCTGGCGCATCTGGCGCGCGTACTCCCGCCGCGCCTCGCTCAGCGACAGCACCCGCACCACCTGGCTCGCGTAGCGTGGCAGCCACTGCTTCACCCGCTGCCTCGAGATGGCCATCCCGCCGGCATGGCCAACCGTGAGCACGCCTGCGAGGAGCGTGTCCTCGAGCACCGGAGCCGCCGCGAACTTCGGCGGCGTGATCTCGTCGTCCGCGCTATCCATGACCACCATGCGCCCTTCGGCCGCCCACCGCGCGAGCGGGCCCCACTCCTCCTTCAGAAAATGCTGGGGGCGGCTGCTGCCGGAGGTGGACCACGCGGCGGGCGTCAGCCGGTCCCGGGATTCATCCCATCGCCAGAGCACGGCCTCTTCGGCGCCGCAGGCATCGCGGATGTCCACCAGCTGCTCCACCAGGTGCGCGGCGTCGGCCACGAATTCCTGCTCGTCGTGGCTCGCCTCCACCCCGCTCCGGAGATCCGAGATGGGCGCGGTGGGCGACGTCTGGCGGCGGTGGCGGGCCGCCGCGTTGAGCAGCGATCCCACCTGCATGGGCGCGACCGGAGGAGCGGGCGGCTCCGACGAACTCCGCACGGACCTGCGGCGGCCGCGCGCGTACTGCGTGGCGCTCAGTGCGAGCGCCACGCCAGCCCCAGCCAGCGCGATCCATTCCGCAGTCGTCATGTCCGGACCGGACAGAAGAAGGACGAATTCAGTCGTGGGTGATCCGGCTGGCCGCCACGGCCGCGCCGAACCCGTTGTCGATGTTAACTACCGTCACGCCCGCTGCACAGCTGTTGAGCATAGTTAGAAGGGGCGCGATGCCGCCGAACGCCGCTCCGTACCCGATGCTCGTCGGGACGGCGATCACCGGACCGCTCACCATGCCGCCCACCACGGACGGCAGCGCGCCGTCCATCCCGGCGACGACGATGATGACCGCGGCCGAGAGCAGCTCGTCGCGCCGGGCAAGCAGACGGTGCAACCCCGCCACGCCCACGTCGGTGACGCGGACCACGGCGTTCCCGAGGGCCGCCGCCGTCACGGCTGCTTCTTCGGCCACCGGGAGGTCGCTCGTGCCCGCGGTCACGATGCAGACCGGGCCGCGTCCCGCGGGCGGCGGTTCGTTGCCGGCCAGGTAGGCCGTTCGCGCCACCGGGTGGCAGACGAGCGACGGGAACCGCCGGGTGAGCGCTTCGGCGGCGTCGGCGCTCACCCGCGTCACCAGCAGCCCGTCGCCGTGGCTGGCGATCCGCTCGGCGATCTCGACGATCTGTTCCGGCGTCTTGCCGGCTCCGAAGATCACCTCGGGGTAGCCCTGCCGCAGGGAGCGGTGGTGGTCGATGGTGGTGTGTCCGAGACTCTCGAACGGCTCGAACGAAAGCGCGTCGATGACCTGGTCCACATCGAGCGTGCCGTCCGCGACCCGGGCGAGCAGATCCCGGACACGCTCGCGTCTCATGCGCCGACGCTCTCCATCGACTCCGGATCCGGCGCTGAATCGACGATCAGTCCGCGTTCGCGGGCCAACAGGTACTCGGCGAAGATGCCCTCGACCTCGTGGAGCGACGTGACCGCATGGAGCGCGCGTCGCAGATCGGCCGATCCGGGCAGCCCGCGCACGTACCAGCCCAGGTGTTTGCGGAACTCGATGGCGGCGCCGCGCCGGTCGGGCTCGTAGTCCGCGGCCATGCGCGCGTGCTCCGCTGCCACGCGGAACCGGGCCTCCACCGACGGCGCCGGACGCATCGGGCGCCCGTCGAGCAGGTCGCGCGCCTGGTCGAAGATCCACGGCTGCCCGAACGAGCCGCGCGCGATCATGACGCCGGCGCATCCCGTCTGGTGGTGCATGCGCGCCGCGTCGTCGGCCGTCTTGATGTCGCCATTGCCGAGCACCGGAATGTCCAGCGCCTCGACCACCGCGGCGATCTCGTCCCAGTGCGCGGCGCCGGAGTACATCTGCGTCCGGGTGCGCGGATGGATGGCGAGCACGCGGGCCCCGGCGTCCTGGCACCGCAGCGCGATCTCCACCGGGTTGCGCATCTCCTCGTTCCAGCCGCTGCGGATCTTGCAGGTCACCGGCAGGTGCGTGCTGGCTGCCACCGCGCGGATCACCGCCTCGACCAGGCTCAGGTCCTTGAGGCACCCGGAACCGCCGTTGCGCCGCACGACCTTCTTGACCGGGCATCCGAAGTTGATGTCCACGAAGTCGGGCTGGAACACGTCGGTCACGAGCCCGGCGGCCTCGGCCATCGCGGCCGGATCGGCGCCGAAGATCTGGACGCCGATGGGGCGCTCGTCAGGGCCGAATCGCAGCTTGTTGATGGTGGCGGGGTTCTCGCGCCGGATCCCTTCGGCGGACAGGAATTCCGTGACCACGACGTCCGCGCCAAACCGCCGGCAGAGGCGCCGGAAGGGCGATTCCGAGACCCCGGCCATGGGGGCCAGGTACAGGGGAACGGAGGCGCGGAGCGGGAACGGGAAGGGCATCCGAAGCAAGCTAACGGCGGCCGGAAAAGCCTGCAACGCCACAATTTGACACGACTTGGCCGACTTCGTTAACTTCGCCAGTTCACGTCTTGCGTCAACAATCGGCGCCACCAGGCGCCGCGGCATCTACATGTTTGGGGATGGGATTCGATGGAACTGCGCGAATTTTTCAGCGAAGACGCGGTCAAGCTCGAGATCGAGGGCACGACGAAGGACGATGTCCTCAAGGAGCTGATCGGTTTGCTCAAGCTCGACGAGAAGTCCGAGGGCATGCTGTTCAAGATGCTCAAGCGGCGCGAGAACCTGGGGTCCACCGGCATCGGACGCGGGATCGCCATTCCGCACTGCCGGTCGCTGGTGGTCAGCAAGCTCCGCGTGGCGTTCGGCCGCAAGAAGGGCGGCGTCGACTTCAAGGCGATCGACGAGAAGCCGGTGAACTTCTTCTTCCTGATCGTCGCACCGCCGCTCGAGGTGTCCAATCAGTACCTGCCCGTGCTCGGCAAGATCGCGCAGTTCAGCAAGGAGCCCGACGTGCCGGGCCGCCTGCTCGAACTCACCGAGCCCAAGCAGTTCCTCGCGCTGTTGGAAGAGAAAGGCGTCTAGACTGGGCGGCGTCCCGCGGAACGCCTAGAGCAGGATCCACAGGGTCACGCCAACGGCGGCGACGAGCAGCAGCGCGTAGGCCACGCCCACCAGCGTCGTCCTCCACGTGGCGGTCCGCGAGGTCACGCGGTACGTCGTCTGCACGCCCGCGTGCAGATTCCAGGTGGTGTACACCAGTCCGCCCAGCGACGCGAAGAAGCTGAGGAACGACGAGCCCAACGCGCTCACCACCGCGAGCGCGGAGAGCACCAGGAAGAGCGCGGCGTGCGATTCCACCGCGTACGTCCAGTGACCGGCGTAGCCGGGCAGCTCGCGCCGGAAAGCGAGGTGCATGAGCCCGGCGAACGCGGGGATCAGCACCAGGAATGCGATCGGCACGGCCAGGCCGAGGGCATACGTGAACCGCTGGGGATCGCAGAGCAGCTGCTCGACGGCGTGCAGGAGCCAGAACTCGGCCGGCGAGGCGGGCGCGGCGGCCGGTTGATCCGCGGCGAGTCCGAGCAACGGGCCCAGTGCTGAGTCCAGACCGCCGTCGCCCCCGGGCGCCGTCGCGCAGGACTTGGCAGCGGCGTCGTTCGTGGGCCGATGCGACAGCACCGTGGTGAGGACGAAGAATGCGGCCGCGCACGACACCAGCAACGTGGTGAGCGGCACGTAGCGCTGGCTCCGGCCATCCAACCGGGACCGGGTGAGCGCCCCGGGATGCGCCACCAGCGCGCGCAGGGTGGCGACAAGGCGGGGCCGGCCGGCCGCCTCCGCCGCGCTCATCGCCCCCGCCCTCTCACTCCCATTCGATGGTGGCCGGCGGCTTGGAGCTGACGTCGTACGTCACGCGATTCACGCCGCGCACTTCGTTGATGATGCGGTTGGAGATGCGCCCCATCACGTCGTGCGGGAAGGGAAACCAGTCGGCGGTCATCCCGTCGGTGCTGGTTACGGCGCGCAGCGCCACCACGTTCTCGTAGGTACGGAAGTCGCCCATCACGCCCACGCTGCGAATGGGCAGCAGCACGGCGAATGCCTGCCAGATCTCGTCGTAGAGTCCCGCGGCGCGGATCTCTTCCAGGTAGATCGTATCGGCTTTGCGCAGGACCTCGAGCGCCGGGTCGGTGACGGCGCCGAGCACGCGGATGGCGAGGCCGGGCCCGGGGAACGGGTGACGCCCCACCATCTCCTCCGGCAGCCCGAGCTCGCGGCCCACATTGCGCACCTCGTCCTTGAACAGTTCGCGCAGCGGCTCGATGAGCTTGAATTTCATGTCGGGCCGGAGCCCGCCCACGTTGTGGTGGGTCTTGATCGTGACCGACGCACCGCCGGTGGGCGACGACGACTCGATGACGTCCGGGTACAGCGTGCCCTGGACCAGGAATTCGGCGCCGCGCGCGCTGGCCTCGGTGGCGTCCTCGAACACGTCGATGAACGTGTGTCCGATGATCGTCCGCTTGCGCTCGGGGTCTTCCACGTCGCGGAGGGCGTCGAGGAACCGGCGGGCCGCGTCGACGGTCACGAGCTGGATGCCGAGGTGGGCGCGGAAGGTGCGCTCCACCTGGTCGCGCTCGTGCGCGCGGAGCAGGCCGGTATCCACGAAGACGCAGGTGAGCTGGTCCCCGATGGCGCGATGCACCAGCGTCGCGGCGACGGCGGAATCGACGCCGCCCGAGAGCCCGCAGATGACGCGCTTGTCGCCCACGAGCGCCCGGATCTTCGCCACTTCCTCGTCGATGAACGCGCCCGGCGTCCACGACGGATCAGCATGGCACACCTGGAACAGGAAGTTGGCGATGATCTCGGTGCCACGGGTGGTGTGAGCCACCTCGGGGTGAAACTGGACGCCGAACAGCGGCCGCGTCTCGTGCCGATAGGCGGCGATCGGCGAGTTGGACGTGTGGGCAATGGCCCGGAACCCGACCGGCAGCGTGCGGACCTGATCGCCGTGGCTCATCCAGGCGGCGAAGGATTCGTCGGGAGCGAAACCCCGGAACAGGGTGTCGTCGGCCGACACCGACACTTCGGCCCGGCCGTACTCGCGGTGGGCGGCGCGGGAGACGTCGCCCCCCAACCGGTGGACGATCAGGTTCATGCCGTAGCAGACGCCGAGCACGGGGGCGATGTCGAGCACGGCGGGGTCCACCGTCGGCGCTCCCTCGTCGTACACCGAGTTGGGGCCGCCGCTGAGGATGATCCCCGTGGGGCGCCAGTCGCGGATCCACTGCACGCTGCGCGTGGGCGGGTGAATCTCCGAATAGACGCGGGCCTCGCGCACGCGGCGCGCGATGAGTTGCGTGTATTGCGACCCGTAATCGATGATCAGGATGCGAGAGGGCACGGCAGCGGGTGGTGAGACGATGGAGGCGGTGGCGCGGTCAGCGATTCCACTGCGCCGGATCGAGGGTGAGAAATTCTACGTTCTTGCTATCGAGGTCGAGGATCGCGGCCTGCGGCGTGCCGTGCAGCCAGCCGCACGCCTCGCCGGGGTTGAGGATCAGGGTGCTGCCCCTGGTCTTCATCTCCTGCTGGTGGGTGGCGCCATGGATCACGATCGTATGCGCCTCCAGCGACCGCTTCTGTACGTCGCCGATGTCGTGGACGATGAGGATCCGCTCGCCGCCGACGTCGAAACTGTGCGGCGACTCGAACAGTTCGAGGCCGATGCCGGCGCCGGCCCGCGTGCTCAGGCCTTCGGGGTCACCGTCGTTGCGGCCGAACACGCCGGCCAGCGTCATGTGGGCGTCCTCGAACGGCTTGAGCACGAACGGCGAGCAGAAGTCGCCGGCGTGGAAGACCATCGTCACTCCGGCCTCGGCCATCTGGCGCAGCAACTCGGCCACGGCGGGCACCCGGTCATGCGAGTCCGACATCACGCCCACGCGCATCACTGCCTCCAGTCGGGTTGGTCAACCTCGCGTCGCACCATATCGTCGTACGTCTCGCGCTCCGTCACCACCGCGTAGCGATCGCCGTCCACCAGGACCTCGGCGGCGCGGCGGCGGCTGTTGTAGTTGGACGCCATCACATAGCCGTAGGCCCCGGCGTCGAACACCGCCAGCAGGTCGCCGGCCGCCGGATCGTCCATCGCGCGATCGAGCGCCAGGAAGTCGCCCGATTCGCACACCGGCCCCACCACGTTCAGCACCGCCTGCCCTGCCGGCTGGTGCACGGCCTCGACCCGATGATATGCGTTATAATATGACGGCCGCAGCAGCTCGGTCATCCCGGCGTCGGCGATCGCGTACTCCTTGCCGCCGCTGTGCTTGCGATAGAGCACGCGGGTGAGCAGCACCCCGGCATTGCCGACGATGAACCGGCCGGGCTCGATGAGCAGATCGAGGCCGGCGGCCTGCGCCACCGGCAGCACGGCGTCGGCGAACTCGTCGAGATCGAGCGGCGTCTCGTCGGCATAGCGGACGCTCAAGCCGCCGCCCACGTCGAGGTGGCGGAGCGTGGCGATGCCGGCGGCCCGGATCTCCCCGCACAGTTGGGCCAGGCGCTCGGCGCCGCGGCGATACGGTTCCACGCGGGCCAGCATCGAGCCCAGGTGCATGTCGAGGCCGAGCAGGGTCACGCGGGGCAGTCCGGCCGCGACGCGGGCCACGTGCAGCGCGTCATCGAACGGAATGCCGAACTTGTGGCCCCGCTCCCCGGTCTTGATGTAGGCGTGGGCCGCGTCCACCGTTACCTCGGGGTTCACGCGCAGCGACACCCGCGCGTCGACCCCCAGCTGGACGGCGATGCGGCTGATCGAGCGCACCTCGGCTTCGGACTCGACGTTGAGCAGCAGCACGTCGGCGAGCAGCGCCTCGCGCAGCTCGTCGTCGGTCTTGCCCACGCCGCCGAAGATGATGTCGCGTCCCGCGAACCCGGCCAGCCGGGCGCGGTGCAGTTCGCCGCCCGAGACCACGTCCACGCCGCACCCCAACTCGCGCAGTAGCCGGAGCACGGCACGATTGGAGTTGGCCTTGAGCGTGTAGTGCACCCGGTGCGCCACCGGGGACAGCACGGCGTCGAGGGCGCGGTAGCGCTCGCGAATGAGCGCCGCGCTATAGACGAAGGCCGGGGTGCCCGCGGTCGCGGCGATCTGCGCCAGGGGTACGCCCTCGCAGTGGAGCGCCCCCTCGACGCGCGGGAAGGCCGACGTCAGTACGCCTTGGCCCATACCGCCTCGGCGCTGGCCGGACGACCGCACCGCAGACAGGCCGTCGGCGCCTCCGCCGACCGAAATTCCTCGTCGGGGAGCACGCGGATCGTGGCCTTGGTATCGGCCTTGATCGCCGCCTCGCACTCGGCGTCACCGCACCAGCCCGCGTACACGAACCCGCCCTCGCCGTCCATGACTTGCCGGAACGCGTCATATGTGAGCGGACCGCGGATGCTGTGCTGCTCGCGGCGCTCGCGGGCCGCGATCAGCATGTCGGCCTGGATGCGCGACAGCAGTTCGGCCACGTCCTCCCCGAGCGTGTCGAGCGACGCCGGCCGCTTCTCCCGCGTATCGCGGCGCACCAGCACCACCTGGTTCTTGTCGAGGTCGCGCGGGCCGACCTCCATGCGCAACGGCACGCCGCGCAACTCCCACTCGAAGTACTTGGCGCCGGGCTTGATGCCGTCGCGCGCGTCGATATGCACGCGCAGGCGTCCGGGCTCGCGACGCTCCCAGGCGCCCAGGCCCGCGACGATCCGGTCCGCGGCCTCGAGCACTCGCGCCCGCTCCTCATCGGTCTTGTAGATCGGAACGATCACGATCTCGATCGGCGCCAACAGCGGCGGCACGCGCAGGCCGACGTCGTCGCCGTGCGTCATCACGAGCCCGCCGACGAGCCGCGTGGACACGCCCCAACTGGTGTTCCACGCGTACTCCATCCCGCCCGACTCGGTCTGGAACTTGAGGTCGAACACCTTGGCGAAGTTCTGTCCCAGATTGTGCGTCGTGCCCGCCTGCAAGGCCTTGTTGTCCTGCATCATCGCTTCGCACGAGTACGTGCGCAGCGCGCCGGCGAATCGCTCGGAATCGGATTTGCGGCCCGTCACCACCGGCATCGCCATCCAGCCTTCCATGAAATCGCGATACACGCCCAGCATCTTGCGCGTCTCCACCTCGGCCTCATCATGCGTGGCGTGCGCCGTGTGGCCTTCCTGCCACAGGAACTCGAGCGTGCGCAGGAAGAGCCGCGTGCGCAGTTCCCAGCGCACCACGTTCGCCCATTGGTTGATGAGC
Organism: Gemmatimonadaceae bacterium; assembly: GCA_035533755.1. NCBI lineage: Bacteria > Pseudomonadati > Gemmatimonadota > Gemmatimonadia > Gemmatimonadales > Gemmatimonadaceae > Gemmatimonadaceae bacterium. The sequence goes on along the minus strand of DATLTC010000009.1, from coordinate 98,970 downwards.
AGGGGGAGATCGCGGTAGCTGTGCACCCACTTGGCGAACATCGCGTAGATGATCGTCTCCGACGTGGGCCGCACGACCAGGGGCTCCTCGAGCTTCTTGCCGCCGCCATGGGTCACGACCGCGGTCTCGGGGGCGAACCCTTCCACGTGCGCCGCCTCCCGCTCCAGATAGCTCTGCGGAATGAACAGCGGGAAGTACGCGTTCTGATGCCCCGTGGCCTTGAACTTGTCGTCCAGCGCCCGCTGCATCCGCTCCCAGATCCCGTAGCCGGAAGGCCGGATCACCATGCAGCCGCGCACCGGCGAGTAGTCCGCCAGTTCGGCCTTGAGCACCACCTCGTTGTACCACGCGCTGAAGTCCGCGGCGCGGGTCGTGAGCTTCTTGTCGTCAGCCATGCGTGGGGTGTCGTGGAAGGGACCGGCTCACAGGAGCCGGCCGTCCTGCAATGTAACGGTTCGTTCCTCGCCCGACGCGAGGGACTTGAGGAGCAGCGATCCATCGTCGCGAACAATCACGGCCTGCGGCGCGCCCGCCGCTGCCGCCGCCTTGAACTGGCGCCCCAACTGCTGCGCCCGCAGCGCGTATTCGACGCTCGCCCCGCCGCGGCGCAGCGCCTGCGCCACCTGCATCGCCCGCCCGAGCTGCCTCGGTTCCGCGTACGCCACCCAATAGTCCGGCGTCGTCTGTTCGGCTCGCATGAGCCCGCGGGCCCGCAGGAGTTCGCCCAGCACGACGTCGCCCATGCCGAAGCCGAGCGCCGGCAGGTCGACGCCGCCGAGCGACTGGAGCAGTGTGTCGTAACGGCCGCCGCCGCATACCGCGCGGAACTCGCCATGCGCGTCGAACAGCTCGAACACGATGCCCGTGTAGTAGGCCAGTCCGCGCACGATCTTCAGATCGAGATCCACCCATTCGCCCACCCCGAGCGCGTCGAGGTAGCCGAAGTACCGATCGAGTTCGGCCATCCGCTCGCCGAGCACGCCGCCGGTGCCGTATTCGGCGCGCAGCCCGTCGAGCGAGATCCGTCCGGTGAGCCCGACCACGCGATCCACCGCGCCGTCGCCCAACCCCAACCCCGCGAGCTTCTCCCGCGAGACGTCCATCGGTTGCCGATCGATCTTGTCGATCACCGCGAACACCCCGGGCGCCTGCTCATCCGACACGCCGAGCGTGTCGAGCAACGCGCGCAGCAGCCGCCGGTCGGACACCCGCGCCCGCACGTCGTTCTGCGTGAGGCCGAGCACGCGGACGATCTCGATGGCCACCGCGAGCAGCTCGGCATCGGCGGTCACGTCGGGTTCGCCGACGATGTCCACGTTGAGCTGGAAGTGCTCGCGGAGCCGGCCCTTCTGCTGTCGCTCGTAGCGGAACAGCTGCGGCACGGTGAACCAGCGCACTGGCTTGCGCAGCGCGTTCGCCTTGGCGGCCACCATGCGCGCGAACGTCGGCGTCATCTCGGGGCGCAGCGAAACTTCGCGTCCGCCCTTGTCGATGAAGTTGTACAGCTGCCCCACGATCTCCTCGCCGCTCTTCTTGGTGTACAGCTCCAGCGGCTCGAGCGGCGGACCGTCGTACTCGACGAACGCGAACCGGCGCGCCACGTCCCGCCACGCGCGCAGGATGTAGGCGCGCTCGGCGAACTCGTGGGGGTAGAAATCTCGGAATCCTGGGAGCGCGCCTTTGGTCATGCCTAAAGCTATTGGGGAAACGGAGATAGGTGCAAGCGCGACATGGCGTCTCCCACCGTGTGGAATGAGCCCGTCACGAGCACGGTGGCCCCCCGCTCCCCCGCCGCACGCAGCGCCGCGTCGAAGTCCGGCTCCGCCGAGCCGGGCAGCCCCCTGTCGCGCGCAAAGGCGGCCACCTCGTCCAGATCCCAGGCGCGGCTCTCCGGCGCCGTGGGCGCGTTCGTGAAGACGAACGCGGCCACGTGGGGGCGCAGGGCCAACAGCATGGCGCGCCAGTCCTTGTCGCGGAGGGCGCACACCACGGCCACGACCGGCGCCGGCGGCCTCACCCGCTGCAGCGTCTGCGCGAGCACGCGGGCGCCGTCGGGGTTGTGCGCCACGTCGAACAAATAGTGCCCCAGGCGCTGGAATCGCCCGGGCATGGAGGTCGCGGACAAGTGCGCCGCGGCCTCGGCGAGCGGAGTGGCGTACGGTGGCCCGGCCGCGTCCAGCCATTCGAGCGTGAACGCGAGGTTGGCCGCCTGGTGCGCCCCGACGAGCGGGGTCCGCAGGCGCCGCGTGTGGCCGAGCGCGGTGAGCGTGCACTCGGTGCCTCGCTCGTCCACGGTGATGTCTTCGATGCGCGTGCGCTCGGCCACCACCCGGACGTCCGAGGCGCCGGCGGCGCGCGCCTGCTCGGCCAGGAACTCGCGGATGTGCGCGTCGGGCTCGCCGATCACCGCCGGGCGGCCGGGCTTGAAGATTCCCGCCTTCTCGGACGCGATCGCCTCGAGCGTGTCGCCCAGGTACTCGGTGTGGTCGAACCCGATCGAGATCACGCCCGCCGAGACCGGGTCCACGACGTTCGTGGTATCGAGACGTCCGCCGAGGCCCGTCTCGATGAGCGCGACGTCCACGCGGCAAGCGCGGAAGTGTTCGAATGCGAGGACGGTGGTGGCCTCGAAGAACGTGGCGCCGATGCGCTCGACCAGCGGCGTCCACCGCTCCACGAACGCCACGACGTCCGCCCCGGATATCTCCTCGCCGTCGACCACGATCCGCTCGCGGAAGTCGACGAGATGCGGCGAGGTGTACTTGCCCACGCGCAGGCCTTTGCCGCGCAGCAGCGCCTCGGCCGTGGCCACCGCGCTGCCCTTGCCGTTCGTCCCGGCCACATGGAGCACGGGGATCCGGCGGTGCGGATTGCCCAGGGCCTCGAGGAGCACTTCGGTGCGTTCGAGGCCGAACTTCCATCCGCCGGTTGTGCGCGCGAAGAGATACTGCAGCGCGTCCTGGTACCGGATCAGGTCGACGTCCACCCCGAGGCCGCCGGTTTCCCGGTCATGTGACGGAGCAACTGGCTCACCGTCTGCTTGAGGTCCTTGCGGTGGACGACGGTATCCAGCATGCCGTGGTCGAGGAGAAATTCGGACGTCTGGAAGCCCTGCGGCAGGTCCTGACCGAGCGTCTGCTTGATCACGCGTGGTCCCGCGAACCCGATCACGGCCCCCGGCTCGGCGATGATCGCGTCGCCGAGCATGGCGTAGCTGGCGCTCACGCCGCCGGTGGTGGGATTGGTGAGGATCGAGACGTACGGGATGCGCCGCTCGGCGAGCTGGGCGAGCATCGCCGCCGCCTTGGCCATCTGCATGAGCGACAGGACCCCCTCCTGCATCCGCGCGCCGCCCGACGCCGAGACGATGATCAGGGGGTATTTCCGCTCGAGCGACCGCTGGCCTAGACGGGCGATCTTCTCGCCGACCACGGAACCCATGGAGCCGCCCATGAACGCGAAGTCCATCACCCCGAGATTCACCGGGGCGCCGTCGAGCATGCCGCTCGCCGCGAGGAGCGCGTCGCCCTCGCCGGCGTTGGCGGTGGCCTTCTTGATGCGCTGCGGATATTCGGGGAACCCGAGCGGGTCGGTGGACCGCATGTCGATGTCCAGTTCCTCCAGAGACCCATCATCCAGGAGGATCGCCGCGTACTCGCTGGCCCGGATGCGCCGGTGATGGTCGCAGTTGGGACACACGTTGAGGTTGCGCACGAACTTCTCGCGAATGTCCGTGTGCCCGCACGCCTCGCACTTCTCCCAGACATCGGCGGGGATCTCGAGTCTCTCGCTCCGCGGCTGGCGGAGCTTCTTTTCCTTCCGGAACCAAGCCATTCGTGAAATGTGGAGGGGGCGGCATATGGGGGGAAGAGGCGCGGCCTACAGCGCCAACCGCCCCGTCGCCCCACCCCGCCCCTCGCTGGAGATGCGCGCCAGGATGCCCACGGCCAGCCAGCTCGAGAACATCGCCGATCCGCCGTAGCTGAAGAACGGCAGGGGAATGCCCGTGATCGGGGTGAGATTCAGCGTCATCCCCACGTTCTCGAACACGTGCGTGGCCCAGTAGCCCAGCAGGCCGAACGCCACGAGGCTGCTGTACGAATCGCTGGCCCGAGCCGCCACGCGCACGACGCGGAAGAACAGGTAGCCGAACAGGGCCAACGCCACCGTGACCCCGATGAACCCGAGTTCCTCGCCGACCACCGAGAAGATGAAGTCCGTGTGCTGCTCGGGGAGGAACGCGAGCCGCTTCTGCGTGCCCATCGTGAACCCCTTGCCCAGCCAGCCGCCGGACCCGATCGCCACCTGGGACTGGATCACGTGATACCCCGTTCGCAGGGGATCGCTGGCCGGGTTGAGGAACACCCGCAACCGTGCCTGCCGGTACGGCTCCAGGTGATCCCAGAGGAGCGGAGCGACCACCCCGGAGACCAGATTGGCCGAGACGATGAACACGCCCTCCCAGAGATACGGCTTGTACCAGAGCACCAGCGCCAGCAGGAGCAGAAACCAGGCGCCCCAGATGCTGGTGTTGAACGCCAGGACGAGGCTGACTACGGGACTCGCGATCAGCACCAGCAGCCGCCACGAGATGCCGGTCCAGAACAGCATCGCGAAGAAGATGCCCACGAACACGATGCCGGTGCCGAGGTCCGGTTGGAGCATGATCAGCAGCCAGGGAATGCCCACGATCAGCGCCGGCTTCCAGAGTTCGAGGAGCGATTTGGGCGCCTCGCGATTCCCGGCCAGCACCTTGGCGAGCATCAGCACCACGGTGATCTTGGCGAGCTCCGACGGCTGGCCCAGGCGCACCCCGCCGATGGCCAGCCAGCTGCGCGAACTCGCCGCGGTGCCCGAGCCCTTCCCGACGAACAGCAGCAGCAGGAGGACGACGATCGTGCCGATGTACGCCGGCATGGTGGCCCACTCGATGAGGCGCACCGATGCCCGGCTCACGCCGTAGGCGCCGAGCAGCCCGAGGAAGAACCACAGGATCTGCTGCCGGTACAGGATCGCCACGCGCGTGGGCACGTCGGTCTGTCCGGCGGAGTACACGATCGCGATCCCGTACAACGAGAGGACGATCGCGACTCCGATCAGGGGCCAGTCCAGGGAGATGCGCCGGTCCGCGCTCATCCGCCGGTCTCGAGGAGCGCGGTGGGGGTGGTCTTGAGGTAGTGGCCGATGATTTTGGACGCGATCTGCGCCGCCCGCGGTCCGTGACCACCGAACTCGAGCATCACGACGACCACGATCTGCGGATCGTCGGCGGGCGCGAATCCGGCGAACCAGGCGTGGTTGAGCTCGACGCCGTTCCGCCGCACGCCGCTCTGGGCCGTGCCCGTCTTGCCCGCCATGACGACGCCCTTGATCTGCGCGCTGGCCGCCGTCCCGCCCGCCTGCACCACGCCCATCAGCGCCGCCCTCAGGTTGTCCGCCTGCGTGGAGTCCAGCGTGAAGATCCGCCGGCGCTCGGGCGCGCGCATCGCGATCTCGGGCGTGGCCTCCATGCCGTTCTCGGCAACCGCGGTATAGAACTTGGCCATCCCCAGCACCGTCTGCGCATTCTCTCCCTGCCCGATGGACATGTTCATCACCGTGGCGCCCTGCGTCCAGCCACGCGGCCCGTACTTCTCGTCGAAGTACTTCTGGCGGTCGGGGAATCTCGGCCGGCTGTCTTCCGGGATGTCGATGCCGGCCGGCGCCGTGAACCCCAGCTGCACGCCGCCGGCGATCAGCCGGCTGAGCCCGATGCGCAGTCCGAGCTGGTAGAAGTACACGTCGCACGACTTCTCGATGGCCTGCTGCAGCGTGAGATCGCCGTGCCCCTTGGCGTCCCAGCACGCCCAGGTTCGATCCCCGTAGCGAATGGACCCCGTGCACGGTTGCGGCATGTGATCGGACATCGTCACCAGCCCGTCTTCCAACCCGATCACGGCCGTGGCCAGCTTCCACGTGGAGCCCGGTGGGTACTCGCCCTGGGTGGCCTTGTTGTAGAGCGGGTGGCGGGGATCGTCGCGCAGCGAATCGTAGTAGGCCGTCGACACGCCGCCCACGAACCGGTTGGGATCCCAGCTCGGCGCGCTGTAGAGCGCGATCACGCCGCCGGTGCGTGGGTCGATGGCCACCGCTCCGCCGGTAAGCGAATCGCCGAACAGTTGCGCCACGTACTCCTGCAGATCGAGATCGATGTAGGTGTTGAGCGGCGCTCCCTGCTGGGGCGCGAGATCCTCGCGCGCGCCGACCTCGCGCACCACGCGGCCGCGCGCGTCCACCTCCACGAACCGGCTGCCCTCCCGTCCGCGCAGCGTGGACTCGTACTCGCGCTCCAGGCCCTGCTTGCCCACCTCCTGGCCGGGCTTGTAGCCGGCAAAGGCGGCCGAGGCGAGTTCCGAGTCGCTCACTTCGCCGATCGTCCCCACGAACGCGGCCACGGCCGCGCCGGCGGGATAGTACCGCTTGGGCGCCGACTGGATGATCAGGTTGGGCAGGTCGATGCGATGCTCTTCGAGCACCGAGATCTCGTCGAACGATGGATCCGGCAGGATGACGGTGGGCCGCACGGGATTGCGGCGGTAGCGACGGAGCGCGGCATCCATCTCGCCGCGGCTGAGCGGCACCATCTGCGCGACGCGTTGGAGCGTGGCCCGGAGGGAGTCCATCGACTGCGGAAGGATCGACACGGTGTACCCGACGACGTTCTCGGCGATGACCTTCCCGGTGCGATCGAGGATGGTGCCGCGCGGCGCCGGCAGCGGCACCTCGCGCAGCCGGTTCTCCTCGGAGCGCAGCGACCATTCCTGGTTCCGGATGACCTGCGTCCGGAAGAACGCCATGAGCAGGAACGCGAGCCCTCCGCCGACCAGCGCCAGGGCCACGCGGGCCCGCCGCGCGACTTCGTTGGGATGGAAGCTCACGCGCGGCGGGCCGCGTCCAGCGGCCGCAGAATCGCCATCAACACCACGCCCGCCACCGCGGTCACCGCGGCCGAGAGCACCGACCAGATGAACAGCTGCGCGAGCATTGCCCCCAACGACAGGTTGTGCATGGCCAACACGTACACCAGATCGAACGCCCACTTGCCGAGGAAGAGGAAGAAGGCATTGAGCGCGAGATTGTCGGCGAAGAACAACGCCTTGAGCCACGACGCCGAGAATCCGACCACCGTCAGGGCCAGCGCGCCGGCGCCGAACCCGCCGAGCGTGAGCGAATCGGTCACCAGGCCGAGCGAGAACCCGAGCACGGCCGCCGCTCCGGGGCGCATGCGCACCGCGCCGTACAGCAGCGCGATGACCATGAAGTCGGCCGACACGCGCCAGGGCATGAGCGGCTCGAGCGCGAACTGGAGCACCACCAGCGCGCCGACGACGATCGTGGTTCGCACCACGCGGGCGGCGCTCACCGGCCGCCTCGCCCGCTGTCGGGGCGCGCCGGGTGGCCCGCCGCGCTGTCGGCCGCGGCCTGGCGCCGCGCCGCTTCGAGCCGCGCCACCGCTCGGGCCAGCGAATCGGACACCGTGGTGATCCGGGCCTGCGCCGAATCGGCGCCGGCCGCGGTGGCCCACACGTTCCCCACGCCCTGCGAGGCACGCTGTGGGGTGAGCACCATCACCGAGGTCACGTCGGCGGGATTCACCGCCGGGCGCACGAGATACGTGCGCGACCAGCCCTCCGTGTTCCGGATCTCGGCGATCACGGTGCCTACCGGAATGCCCCGCGGGAACGTGCCGCCGAGTCCCGAGGTGATGATCTCCGCGCCGGGCTTGAGCAGGGTCCGGAAGACCACGTTCCGCAGTTCCAGCAGATATCCGGCCGATCCGGCGCCGATGTGCGGATACACGATGCCGAACACGCTGCCGTCGGCGGTCATGGCGCTCACCCGAAAATCGGGATGCGAGAAGAGCATGACGATGCTCGTCGCGGGGTCGGCGGTCTGCACCAGGCCGACGACGCCCTCGGGCGCCACCACGGGGCTGTACGTCGTGATGCCGGCGCGACTGCCGGCGCTCAACACGAGCGACGTGATGACGTCGCCCGGGCGCCCGTTCTCCTGCAGGGCCTCGGCCGGCACGAACCCCCACCGCAGCCTGCTCCCCATGCCCAGGAGTCCGCGCAACCGGTCGTTCTCGAGTCGCAGGGCATGGGCATCGGCGGCGTCGATGGCCAGCGAATCGCGGCCGATGGCGAGGCGCTCCGACTCCATCCATGCCACGCGCCACTGCGCCGCCCCGCGCTGCACGGTCACGAGCGGCGACATGAGGGTGCGGCGCAGCGCCGCCGCGACGGGCGCGCGCATGGGCTGCGGCAGGGCCAACGTGAGCAGCGACAGCACGACGCACACCACGAGGACGCCGACGTCGACGCGGGTGCCGGAGCGGGCAGCGCGGGCCACGACCGGCCTCAGCTACTGAGGACGGACCAGTACTTCTCTTCGTCGTCGAGGATGCGCCCCGTCCCCCGCACGACGCAGGTCAGCGGATCCTCGTCCACGTGGATCGGCAGGCTCGTCTCCTGGCTGAGCAGCAGATCGAGGCCGCGGATCAGCGCGCCGCCGCCGGTCATCACGATGCCGCGATCGACGATGTCGCTGGCCAGTTCCGGCGGCGTGATCTCGAGCGCCCGCCGCACGGCATCGACGATCTGCTGGATCGGCTCCTGGATCGCCTCGCGGATTTCACTGGAATGGACCCGCACCGTCTTCGGGATGCCCGACACGAGGTCGCGTCCCTTCACGTCCATCTCGCGCTCGTCGCCCACCGGCGCCGCCGAGCCGATCTGGATCTTCACCTGCTCGGCCGTGGGCTCGCCGATCAGCAGGTTGTAGTTCTTGCGCAGGAACTGGACGATGGCGATGTCCAGTTCGTCGCCCCCGGTGCGGATCGAGGTGTCGCTGACGATGCCGGAGAGCGCGATCACGGCGATCTCCGTGGTGCCGCCGCCGATGTCGATGACCATGTTGCCGGTGGGCGTCTCCACGGGAAGGCCGACGCCGATCGCCGCCGCCATCGGCTCGGCCACCATGAATACTTCCTTCGCGCCGGCGCCCATCGCCGAATCACGGACGGCGCGTTTTTCTACTTCTGTAATACCGGACGGCACGCACACGATCACGCGCGGCTTCACCTTGAACACGTGGTTCTCGATGATCAGCGTGAGGAAGTAGCGCAGCATCTTCTCCGTCACGTCGAAGTCGGCGATCACGCCGTCCTTCATCGGGCGCACGGCGATCACGCCGTCCGGCGTGCGGCCGAGCATGCGTTTGGCTTCGAGCCCCACACCCTTGATCTTCTTCGTCTCGCGATCGATCGCGACGACGGAAGGCTCGTTGAGTACGATGCCCTCACCCTTGACGTAGATCAGGGTATTGGCCGTGCCGAGATCGACACCGATCGCATTTGCGGGAAAGAGAGAGCCCGCTTTGAAGAAAGGCCAGCGCATCAACCTGGAATCATGACCCGTGGTGTGGGAACGGAGCGTGGCGCATCGAGGTCAGCCGGCGGCGGCCGGACGTGAACGTATCGCCGCACGGATGTGCCAGCAAGATATTGATTCGCCGTAACCTACGCCACTCCGCACACTGCCCGGTTGCCCAGAAAATCTGGGGGGTGGGGGCCGGTTCGGTCCCCACCCCCCATGTGTTTCCCACCGCACCCCGGCGGGTGCTCAGCCGAGGAACTTGGCGGCCTCGACGTATGGCAGCCCGAACGCCTCCGCCACCGCCTGGTACGTCACGTGCCCATCCGCCACGTTCAGACCCTTGAGCAGGGCGGCATTGTCCGTGAGGGCCTGTTTCCAGCCCTTGTTGGCCAGCTGCGCCGCGTAGGGCAGCGTCGCGTTGGTCAGCGCCAGGGTGGACGTGCGCGGCACGCCGCCCGGCATGTTGGCCACGCCGTAGTGGATGACCCCGTCCACCACGTAGGTGGGATTCTCGTGCGTGGTCGCATGGATCGTCTCCACGCACCCGCCCTGATCGATCGCCACATCCACGATCACGGAGCCGGGGCGCATCCGCTTCAGATCCTCGCGACGGACCAGTTTGGGCGCCTTGGCGCCCGCGATGAGCACGCCGCCCACCACGAGGTCGGCCGTCTCGATGGCTTCGAGGATGTTGTGCCGGTTGGAGTGGATGAGCTGCACGTTGGCCGGCATGACGTCGCTGAGATAGCGGAGCCGATCCAACGACAGGTCGAGGATGATCACCTTGGCGCCCATCCCGGCGGCCATCTTGGCGGCATTGGTGCCCACCACGCCACCGCCCAGGATCACGACCTTGGCCGGCGCCACGCCCGGCACGCCGCCGAGCAGCACCCCGCGCCCTCCGTAGAGCTTCTCGAGGTACTTGGCGCCCTCCTGCACCGCCATCCGGCCCGCCACCTCGGACATCGGGATGAGCAGCGGCAGGTCGTGGTTGGGCAGCTCCACGGTCTCGTAGGCCACGCACACGGCGCCACTGTCCATGTGGGCTCTGGTCAGGCGCTCGTCGGCGGCGAAGTGGAAGTACGTGAAGATGAGCTGGCCGCGCCGCATGTGCTTCCACTCCGGCTCGATCGGCTCCTTGACCTTCATGATCATGTCGCTGTCGCGCCACACCGTGGCGGCGTCGGGGGCGAGCTTCGCGCCCACCGTCGTGTACATATCGTCGGGGAACCCGCTGCCAAGCCCGGCGCCGGCCTCGACCAGCACGGAATGGCCCGCGCTCACGAGCGCTTCGGCGCCCGCCGGAACCAGCGCGATGCGGTTCTCGTTCGTTTTGATTTCCTTCGGAACGCCAATTTTCATGGCTCGAATTGGGTGCGAGATTTGGTGACCGGCCGTGACCGCCCTGATGCGAGTCCCGGCTTGGGGTCACTGGGAAACCTAAGGACCGGGAACATCCGGTGCACCCCGCCCTGCGGGCTCAATCCGCCCGCGTGGGCCCCAGCGAGAGCACCGTCTGCGCCGCCGGGTCGAAGAACTCCCGGGCCACCTGGGCCACCGTCGCCGGCTCCACCGCGTCCACCTGGGCGAGCAGCTCGTCCAGCGTGCGGTACGGCTCGTCGTAGAGCTCCACCGACGCCGCCCGGTACATCCGCGCCCCCGGGCTCTCCAGGGACAGCACCAACTGCCCCTTGAGCTGCTCCTTGCCCATGGCCAGCTCCGCCTCGGGGATGCCTTCCGCGGCCACGCGCCCGAGCTCGGCGGTTATCGCCTCCAGGGCCGGTCCGGCCGTCTCGGGCCCCGTCCCCACGTACACCCCGTGGATGCCGGCCAGCTCATGCAGCGACTGGAAGGTGTACACCGCGTAGGCGAGGCCCAGTTCCTCGCGCACTCGCTGGAACAGGCGCGAGCTCATCCCGCCACCCATCAGCATGCTCACCAGCACCAGCGCGTGACGGCGCGGGTCGTGGTGCGCCATGGCGCGGGATCCCACCACGAGGTGCGTCTGGGCGCCCTCGCGATCCACGTGGCGCGACGCCGGAGCGACGATGGACACCGGGGGCGCCACCGGACGCGGCGTGCCGCCTCTGGGCCTCGCCGTCCATCCCGTGGCATCGAGCGCCGCGAGCAGCTGGTCGTGATCCACGCTTCCGGCGGCCGATACGACGATGTGCTCCGGGTGATACGCGCGCTCGTGGAGGGCCCGGAGCTCGCGCGTGCCGAGCCCGGACACGGTCTCGCGCGTGCCGAGGATGGAATACCCGAACGGGTGCGCGCCCCAGAGGGCCTCGTTGTGCAGCTCGAACACGAGATCGTCCGGGGTGTCGTCGACCATCGCGATCTCCTCGAGCACCACCCGCCGCTCGAGCGCCAGATCTTCCTCGCGCAGCGCCGGCTGGAACATCATGTCGGCGATCACGTCGGCCGCGAGGTCCAGGTGCGCGTCGAGGACGCGGGCCTGGAACACGGTGTGTTCGCGCGACGTGTACGCATCGAGCCCGCCCCCGACGGCTTCCAGGGACAGCGCGATCTCGGCGGCGCTCCGGCGCGCCGTGCCCTTGAACACCATGTGCTCGAGGAGGTGCGACACCCCCATCTCGTCGGCCCGCTCGTGGACCGAGGCCGACCGCACCCAGGCCCCGAACGACACCGACCGTACTCCCGGCATCTGCTCCGAGAGTACGGTCAGTCCATTCGAGAGTACGGTGCGCCGGAACTGCGTGTCGCCGTGACGCTCGGGTGCAGTCACTAGCGCCGCGAACGCTCGCCGCCGCGGCGCCCGCCGTGACGTTCGCCCCCGCGATCGCCGCGATCCCCGCGCTCCGAGGATTCGGCACGCGCTTCGCCGCCCTGACCCTCGGCCGCCGGCTCGTCCGGTGTGCCTTCGGGCTTGGGCTGCAGCGCCTTCATCGACAGGCGCAGGCGTCCGCGCTCATCGCGTTCGATGAGCTTGACCTTCACGCGGTCGCCCTTCTTGACCACGTCCTCGGTCTTGTCCGTGCGGCCGTGGCGCATCTCGGAGATGTGCAGGAGGCCTTCGGTGCCCGGCATGATCTCGATGAACGCGCCGAACGCCGTCGTGGACTTGACGGGGCCCTCGTAGATCTCGCCCACCACCGGCTCGGCGGTGATCGCCTGCACCATCTGGCGCGCCCGTTCCATGGCCTCGCCGCCGACGGCGGCGATCGTGACCAGGCCGGAGTCGTCCACCGTGAGTTCGGCGCCCGTCTCGTCCTGGATGCCGCGGATGGTCTTGCCCTTGGGGCCGATGAGGTCGCCGATCTTCTCGGGGTTGATCGTCATCGTGACGATGCGGGGCGCGTACGGCGACAGGTCGGCCCGCGGGGCCGCCAGCGCCTTCTGCATCTCGCCGAGGATATGGAGGCGGCCTTCACGCGCCTGCGCGAGGGCTTCCTTCATGATCTTGAGGTCGAGGCCCTGGACCTTGATGTCCATCTGGATGGACGTGATCCCCTGGGCGGTGCCGGCCACCTTGAAGTCCATGTCGCCGAGGTGGTCCTCGGTGCCCAGGATATCGGTGAGGACGGCGTACTTCTTGCCTTCCTTGATCAGGCCCATCGCCACGCCGGCCAGCGGCGCGCCCATCGGGACGCCGGCGTCGAACAGGGCCAGCGAGCCGCCGCAGATCGACGCCATGGACGACGACCCGTTGGACTCGAGCACGTCGGACACGACGCGGATGGTATACGGGAACTCTTCAAACGGCGGGAGCATCGCCTGGAGGGCGCGCTCGGCCAGATTCCCGTGGCCGATCTCGCGGCGCGACGTGCCGCGCATGGGCCGGACCTCGCCCGTGGAGAACGGCGGGAAGTTGTAGTGGAGCATGAACGACTTGGTGGACTCGGACGGCTCGTCGATCGTGTCGAGCCGCTGCACGTCGTTGGCCGTGCCGAGCGTGACGCTCACCAGGGCCTGGGTCTGGCCGCGCGTGAACAGGGCCGAGCCGTGAGCCCGCGGCAGCACCGCGGTGTCGATCGTGATCGTCCGCACCTCGGTGGCCTTGCGGCCGTCGACGCGGAGCTTGGTGTCGAGGACCTGCGAGCGCAGCGCGTCGTACTCGACGTCGTCGAGCACGCCCTTGATGTCGCCGACGTTGTCGGGGAATTCGGGCGTGAGTTCCTCGGCCACCGCGTCCTTGACGCGTTCCACGGCCTGGACGCGGGTGTGCTTGTCCTTCTGGTTGATCGCGTCGGCGATGCGCGGCTCGGCCACCTTCTTGACGCGGGCCTCGAGGCCGGCGGGAAGTTCGGGCTTGACCCACGCCATCTTGGCCGGGCGGTCGATCTTGGCGAGCAGCTCTTCCTGGGCCGCGATCAGCTCCTTGATGCCGCCATGGGCGACCTGGAGCGCGTCGACGACGTCATCCTCGGACACCTGCAGCGCGCCGCCTTCGACCATGACGATCGAGTCGTCCGAGCCGGCGACGACGAGATCCAGGTCGCTGTACTCGAGCTGCTGGAAGGTGGGGTTGAGGATCCACTTGTCCTCCATGCGACCCACGCGGACCCCGGCGATGGGGCCCATGAACGGGATGCGGGAGGCGTTGATCGCGAACGAGGCGGCGACGAGCGCGAGCACGTCGGCGTCGTTCTCCTGGTCGGCCGACACCACGTAGATGTAGACCTGGACCTCGTTCTTGAACCCGTCCGGGAACAGCGGACGGATCGAGCGATCGATCACGCGCGCCGCGAGGATCTCGTGGTCGTGCGGGCGTCCTTCGCGCTTGATGAACCCGCCCGGGATCTTGCCCGCGGCGTAGGTCTTCTCGCGATACTCGACGAGGAGCGGGAAGAACGGGAGCGTGCTGCGCTTGTCGCTCACCGTGACGGCGGCGATGACCATGGTATCGCCGAACTGCACGACGGCCGATCCGGCCGCCTGCTTCGCCATGCGCCCCGTCTCGATGACGAGTTTGCGACCGGCGAAGATCTTTTCGATGCGTTGCATCATTGCGTTGTGGCCTCGTGGAATGCAAAAAGCGCGCGGGCCACGACGTGGCGCTCCGCGCGCGTGCTCATCACGCTCACCCTAGTACCGGAGACCGAGATCCTGAACCAGCTGGCGATAGCTCTCGACGTCGGTCCGTCGCAGGTAGCTCAGCAACCGCTTCCGCTGGCCCACCATCTTCAGCAGGCCGCGCCGGCTGTGGTGGTCCTTCTTGTGCGCGCGGAAGTGCTCGGTCAGGTAGTTGATGCGCTCCGTGAGGACGGCCACCTGCACCTTGGTGGAGCCGGTGTCGCTCTCGTGGGCTCTGTACTTCGCGATCTCGGGTGACTTCAGAAAGGACATGTCGTGATGATCCCCGCCCCAATGGCGGTATGACGATTGAACCGAATTAGTTACAGCTTATGAAGTTAACGGGGGCACCTGCGCCTGTAAAGGGAGGCACGTGGCGCGGGTTTTCCTCGCCCCTCCCCCACCGGTCCGCGCTCAGGAGAAGAACCGGCCCAGCCACGCCTTCGTATCGTTGAACATCACGATCGCGAACAGCAGCGCGATCGCCAGCAATCCTACGCGCAGAATGTTCTCCCGCGTGCGCGCGCTGAACGGGCTGCCCTTGGCCGTCTCGATCACGTTCATGACGATCTGCCCCCCATCCAGAATCGGAATGGGCAGCAGGTTCAGCACGGCGACGTTGATGCTGAGAAGCGCGATGAGATAGAACAGGCTCTCCATCCCGCTCCGCGCCGCCTGCACCGACGCCCGCGTGATGGCGATCGGCCCGCCGAGCTCCGTGACCGATACCTTGCGCGTCATCAGATCGTGGACCGTTCCCACCACGGCGCCGCCCATGGCCCAGGTGGCGCGGGTCCCGTTGCTCACGGCCTGGGCCGCGCTCAGCGGCACGCGCCGCACCAGCTCGCGCTGCGCCACGCCGATGCGCCCCACCGTATCCACCGCGCCCGTGACCGGGTCGGTGACGGGCGTAGGGCGCGGCGTGATGCGCAGGTCCAGGAGACGGCCCCCGCGACTCACCTGGACGACGAGCGGCACGTTGGCCGCCGCCGAGACCCGGGCGACCAGTTCCGCGAACCCGGGCATCGCCTCGCCGTCGATGGCGACGATGCTGTCGCCGGGTTGCATGCCCCCGCGTGCCGCCGGACCGCCCGCGATGATCGAATCCATGACCGGCGCCACGCGGTAGTCGATGGCATTGGCCACCGTCGCCGGCGTGACCTGATCGGTCAATGGAACGACCACGTCGCCGTGCTGGGTGGTGAACGTCACCTGGCGCTGGCTCTTGCCGATGTCGCCGATGATGTCGCTCCAGTCGGCGACGGTGTCTCCGTTGACCCGGAGGATGGTGTCGCCGGGGAGGAGCGCCTTGAGCGACGGCGCTTCGACCGGCACGCGCACCGCGCCGACGACGCGCGTGGGCACGACGACGCGCCCGAAATGCAGGGACAGCCCGATCGCCACGACCAGCGCCAGGATCGCGTTCATCGACACCCCGGCGAGCAGGATGAAGAGCCGGGCCGGCAGCGGCTTGGACTCGAACCACCGATGCTCGGGCACGGGGCGCGGGCCGAACGGGATCATCGCCCCGGGATCGTAGCCGGGATCTCCCGCCTTGAGGCCGCTCTGCTCCTCGCTGCCCCCCTCGAGAAACGCCGCCGTCTCGTCGTGCCGCGACGCCATCCGCACGTAACCGCCCAGCGGAAGGAGCGCGAGCACGTACTCCGTCTCGCCGCGCCGGCGGCGCCAGAGGGCCGGCCCGAACCCGATGGAGAAGCGCGGGGCATACACCCCCACGGCCTTCGCGGCCAGGAAGTGGCCCAGCTCGTGGACGAAGATCACGAGGCCGAACACGAGCAGGGGGGCAAGAATCGCTAGCATCCGAAACGGTCTCTCACGAATTGACGGGCCGCGGCGTCGGCCGCTTCGAGCGCGTCCCGGGTGTCGCCCGGCCACGCGCCCAGCGCATCGAGGGCCCCGCCGATCGCGTTCGCGATCTCGGTGAACCCGATACGTCCGTCCAGGAATATGGCGACCGCCTGCTCATTGGCGGCATTGAACACCGCCGGCGCGGCCCCGCCCGCCCGGCCCGCCGCGATGCCAAGACGCAGGGCCGGGAAATCGTCCACGCGGACGGGCTCGAAGGTGAGCGGCGACGCCGCCACGGGGTCGAATGGCGCGATGCCGACGTCGGGCACCCGCGCCGGATGGGTGAGCGCGTACAGCACCGGCAGCTCCATGCTCGGCACGCCCAGCTGCGCGAGCACGCTCCCATCCACGAACTCCACGAACGAATGGACGATGCTCTGCGGATGCACGACGACGTCGATGCGGTCGTAGGGCAGTCCGAACAGGTAGTGCGCCTCGATCACTTCGAGCGCCTTGTTGGCCAGCGTGGCGCTGTCCACCGTGATCTTGCGGCCCATCCGCCAGGTGGGATGCTGGAGCGCGTCGGCCAGCGTCGCCCGCTGGAGTTGGTCCGGCGACCACGTTCGGAACGGGCCGCCCGAGGCCGTGAGGACGACGCGGCGCACCTCGACGCCGGGCCGACCGGCGATGCACTGCAGCACGGCGCTGTGCTCGCTGTCCACGGGCACGATTTCGCCGCCGCCGCGCACGCGGGCCGCTTCCACGAGGTGCCCGCCCATGACGAGCGTCTCCTTGTTGGCCAGCGCCACCCGCTTGCCGCATTCGAGCGCCGCCAGCGTCGCGTCGAGGCCGATCGAGCCCACCACGGCGTTGAGCACGATGTCCACGTCGTCCCGCACGGCGGCCTCGGTGAGGCACGCCGGGCCGGTGCGCCAATCGTCGCCCACGGCGGCGCCAGCCCGCACGATGCCCACGAACGACGGCCGGTGCGCCGCCACCTGCTCGCGCAGCAGCGTGGCGTTCTCGAACGCCGTGAGCGCCGCCACGCGAAACCGCTCGGGTTGGCGGGACAACACCCGGAGCGCGGTCGTGCCGATCGATCCGGTCGACCCGAGAATGGCCACGCCCCTTCTGGTCATAGCGGCGCCGGGACGAGCAGCAGGCCGAGGAGCAGATACGCCACCGGCAATACGAAGAACAGGCTGTCGAGCCGATCCAGGATGCCGCCATGGCCCGGAATCAGGGTCGAGCTGTCCTTGACGCCGGCCTCGCGCTTGAGCAGCGACTCGAACAGGTCGCCCGCCTGCGCCGCGATGCTCACCACCACCGCGAACACGGCAATCCCGACGGGAGTGAGCCCGAGCTGGGCCACCGGACGGAGCACGTATTCCGCGAACGCGTAGGTGACGAGGCCGCTGGCGATGATCCCGCCGACGGCGCCGGCCACGGTCTTTCCGGGGCTCACCGAGGGCATCAGCTTGCGCTTGCCCAGGGTGCGCCCCACGGCATAGGCCCCGATGTCGGTGGCCCAGGTGACGAGGACGGGGAGCATGACGATCACTCCGCCGGCGGCGATGAGCACCTGGTGGCCGCCGATGTCCACGTCGCGTCCGCCCAGAGCGTACGGGTGATAGCGCAACGCATACGCGAACGACAGCGTGCAGCCGCTGTACAGCGCGCCGAACAGGGTCACGCCGAGCGACGCCATGGGCTGCCCGCGCGATCCCCGCATCCAGAGCGACAGGGTGCACACGGCGAGGACGACGACGATGATGTCGACCGGGCGCACGACGTAGATGCCCAGATAGCGGGCGTGCACGGCGAGCGGGGTGAGGCCGGCCAGTCCGATGCCGATGTCGTCCAGGGGTTGGTTGCCGGCGGCGCGCGCGAGGCGGAAGAACTCCCACGCCGCGAGCGCGGAGGCCACGGCGAGGAGGGCCGCCAGCGCCGCGCCGCCCCACAGGAGGATGGCGACGACGATCGGCGCGGCGACGACCGCGAACAGGACCCGGCGCGACAGCTCGCCCATCAGACGGTCACGCGGCCGAACCGGCGATCGCGCGCCTGGAAGGCGAGAATGGCTTCGTAGAATTGCGGCCGGCGGAAGTCGGGCCAGAGGACGGGTGACACGTAGAGCTCCGTGTAGGCGAGTTGCCAGAGCATGAAGTTGGAGATGCGCTGCTCGCCCGACGTGCGGATGAGCAGATCGGGATCCACCATGCCGGCGGTATACAGGCGGCCCTCGAACGCGGCCTCGTCGATCTGGCCGGGCGACAGCCGCCCCGCCGCGACGTCCTCGGCCAGGGACCGCGCGGCGCGGACGAGCTCGGCGCGCGCGCCGTAGGAGATGAACAGATTGAGCGCGAGGCGGTCGTTGGCGGCGGTCTGGGCCGTGACGCGGGCCACGGCGGCGGCGGCGGGCGGCGTCAGCCGCTCGATCTCGCCGAGCACGCGCACGCGCACGCCGTGCTCGTCCAGCGCATCGGCCTCGCGCTGGATGTACTCCTCGAGCAGCGACATGAGGGCCGAGACCTCGCGCTTGGGCCGCTGCCAGTTCTCCTTGGAGAAGGCGAACAGGGAGAGCGATTCGAGGCCGACCTCGATCGCCGCCTCGACGACCTCGCGCACCGACTGCATGCCGGCGCGGTGGCCGTACGTGCGCGGCATGACGCGGTCGCGCGCCCACCGGCCGTTGCCATCCATGATGATGGCCACGTGGCGCGGAATGCGCCCGTGCAGGCGGATGCGCCCCAGCAGCTCCTCGCCTGTCAGGTCCGGCACACCACGAGGCCTCGCGTCAGACTTCCATGATCTCGGCTTCCTTCACCTTGATCAACTCGTCGACCTTGTGAATGAAGTCGTCGTGGAGCTTCTGGATGTCCTTCTCGCCGTGCTTCACGTCATCCTCGGACACGCCCTGCAGCTTCTTGGCCGACTCGCGGGCGTGGGTGCGGGCGTGGCGAATGGCGATCTTCCCTTCCTCGGCCATCTTGTGCATGACCTTGACCAGCTCCTTTCGCCGCTCCTCGTTCATCATCGGCAGCGGCACGCGGATCACGGCGCCCTGGCTGGACGGTTCGAGCCCGAGGTTGGCGTCGCGAATCGCCTTCTCGATCACCTTGCTCTGGCTCTTGTCGAACGGGGTGACGATCAGCGTGCGCGGTTCGGGCGACGACACGGTGGCCACCTGGTTCATCCCGAGCAGCGAGCCGTACACCTCGACGCGCACGGTATCGAGCATGTTGGGCGAGGCTTTGCCCGAGCGGAGCGTGGAGAATTCGCGCTTCGTGCTCTCGAGGCCCTTCTCCATGGTGCCGCGGCATTCCTTCAGGATGTCTTGGATTGTGCTCATCGGACGAGAGTTCCTTCGCGCTCCCCGCGGACCGCGCGGGCGATGGCGCCAGGTCGATGGATGTTGAGAACGATCAAGGGCAGGTCGTTTTCCTTGCAGAGCGTGACAGCCGTCTGGTCCATCACCTTCAACTCCTCGATCATGACGTCGCGGTAGCTGATCTCCTCGTACCGCGTGGCGGTGGGGTCCTGCTTGGGATCCGCCGAATACACGCCGTCCACGCTCGTGGCCTTGATGATCACGTCGGCCTTGATCTGGATGGCGCGCAGGACCGCCGCGGTGTCGGTGGAAAAATAGGGATTGCCGGTACCGGCGGCAAAGATCACGCTCCGCCCCTTCTCGAAGTGGCGGAGGGCGCGGCGCCGGATGTAGGGCTCGGCGAGTTCCTCCATCCGGATGGCCGTCATGACGCGGGTGACGATGCCTTTGCGCTCGAGAATGTCCTGCACCGCGAGCGCATTGATGACGGTGCCGAGCATGCCCATGTAGTCGGCGGTGACGCGGTCCATCCCCATCTTCGAGAGGATGGTGCCGCGCACGATGTTGCCGCCGCCGATCACCATGCCCACCGTGGCGCCCAGGCGGACCACGGAGACCACCTCGTCGGCCAGGCGGTCGATGGTTTCGAAATCGAAGCCGAACCCCATCTTTCCGGCCAGGGCTTCACCGGAGAGCTTGATCAGCACGCGCGGATAGCGGAGCTCGGCCATGGGGCTCAGCCCTCGCCGAGCTGCAGGCGCGCGAAGCGCTTGACCTGGATGTTCTCGCCGGTCTTGGCCGAGACTTCCTTGACGAGGTCGGAGATCGTCTTCTTGGGGTCGCGCACCCAGGGCTGGCTGAGCAGCGTCACGTCCTTGAAGAACGCCTCGATCTTGCCGTCCACGATCTTCTGGAGCATGGCCTCGGGCTTGCCACTCTGGCGCGTCTGCTCCTCGGCGATCCGGCGCTCCGAATCCACCACCGCGGCGGGGATCCCGTCCTTGTCCACGGCCAGCGGCGCGGTGGCCGCGATGTGTTCGGCGATGAAGCGGGCGAGGTCCTTGAAATCATCGGTGCGGGCCACGAAGTCGGTTTCGCAGTTGATCTCGACCAGCGCCGCCACCTTGCCGTTGTGGTGGATGTAGTGTCCGATGATGCCCTCGCTGGTCGTGCGGCCGGCGCGTTTCTCGGCCTTGGCCACGCCGCGCGAGCGCAGGTTCTCCACGGCCTTGTCGATATCGCCCCCGGTCTCGTCGAGGGCCTTCTTGCAGTCCATCATGCCGGCGCCGGTACGCTGGCGCAGCTCCTGGACGTCTTTCGCGGAAAATGGTGCCATGTATTGATCCGTCCTACGGTCTGAGTCGTGGAAACGCCGCCAGCGGGAGCCGGCGGCGTCTGTCGGTGCTGCAGCGGCAGGCGCCGCGACCAGCGGCCCGCCGGGCGGGCCGTCGATCCGGAGCTATTCGGCGGGGGTCGATTCGCCGCCGTCGGCGGCACCCTCGGATTCTCCGGCGTCGCCGGCTTCAACCGCTTCGCCGGGCTCGCCGGTGGTCTTGAGGCGCGCCGCGATCGCTTCGGGCTTGGCACGGCGGCGCCGCGGACGGCGGCGACGCTTGCGTTCGGCTTCGCCCTCGGCCGGTTCGGCGCCGCGATCGGAGCTGTAGGTGTAGCTCTCGCCTTCCTCGGTCTCCTCGCGCACCGGCGCTTCGCGCCGCGCTTCGGAGATGGCAGCCGCGATCGCCTTGGTCATCAACTCCACCGAGCGGATCGCGTCGTCGTTGCCGGCGATCGGCACCGTGATGAGATCGGGATCGGCGTTGGTGTCGACCACGGCGATGATCGGGAGCTTGAGCTTGTTGGCCTCGCTGACGGCGATGCGCTCCTTCTTGGAGTCGACCACGAACAGCAGGCCCGGGAGCCGCGTCATGTTGCGGATGCCGCCCAGGTACTTGGTGAGCTTGTCCCGCTCCCGCCCCATCATCAGCTGCTCTTTCTTGGTGTAGTTCTCGAACTCGCCGCCCGACTCGGAGCCGGCTTCCAGCTCCTTCATGCGGCGCAGCTGCTTCTTGGCCGTCTGGAAGTTGGTGAGCAGGCCGCCCAGCCAGCGCTCGGTGATGAAGAGCGCGCCGCAGCTTTCGGCGGCTTCCTTGACGATGCCAGCCAACTGCGTCTTGGTGCAGACGAACAGCACGTTCTCGCCGCGCAGGATGACCTCGCGGGCCAGCTTCTGGGCGAGGTCGAGCTGCCGGATGGTTTTCTGGAGATCGATGATGTGGATCCCGTTGCGCTCGGCGAAAATGAACCGGCGCATCTTGGGATTCCAGCGCCGCGTCTGGTGCCCGAAATGGACACCGGCGGCGAGCAACTGCTCGAGCGTGAGCTGCGAATCGGACATGGTGCGAGACTACCCTCGGTTTGGTTTGATCGTCCCCCGCCGTCAGCGCCCGTCGCGAACCGATGAATCGGCACCCGCGAGGGCTCGGGAAGGGTGAGAGATGAACGGCCCGCGCCGGTGAGTGGCGGACGGGAGACCAAGCCCCCGCCCACCCCCACCCACGCGACTAGCGCTTACTGAACTGGAACCGCTTGCGGGCCTTGGGACGGCCCGGCTTCTTGCGCTCGACCGCCCTGGCGTCGCGCGTCAGGAGGCCGAGGTCACGCAGTTTGCGGCGGTGCTCCTCGTCGATCATGACGAGGGCGCGGGCCACCGCGAGGCGAAGCGCGCCGGCCTGGCCGTTCTGGCCGCCGCCTTCGCATTTCGCCTTGACATCGTAACGGCCGAGCGTGTCGGTCGCCGTGAACGGCTGCTGGATGGCCGACACCAGCGTGGGCCGCGGGAAGAAGTCGCCGAGCGTGCGCCCGTTGACGTCCCACTTGCCGGAGCCCGGCTTGATGTAGACGCGGCACACCGCCTCTTTGCGGCGGCCGATCGCGTGGATCGTGGTCGTGTCGGCCATTACTTGGTCTCGCTCTTCTTGATGGGAAGCGGCGTGGGCTGCTGTGCCGCGTGCGGATGCTCGGCGCCTGCGTACACGCGCAGCTTGCCGCGCAGGACCTGGCGGCCGAGGGCCGTCTTGGGAAGCATGCCGTGCACCGCCTTCTCGATCACGCGCTCGGGGTGCTTGGCCAGCATGGTGGCGAACGGCGTGTGCCGCTCGTGGCCCATGTACCCGGTGTACGTGAAGTAGCGCTTCTGCTCCGCCTTCCGCCCGGTGACCCTGACCTTGGCCGCATTGATCACGATGACGTTGTCACCGGTGTCCATGTGCGGGGTGAAGATGGGCTTGTGCTTGCCGCGAATGACCTTCGCGATTTCGGATGCGAGGCGGCCGAGCACCATGCCGTCTGCGTCCACGATGAACCACCGCTGCTCGATGTCGCGCGGGGTGGCGCTGAACGTCTTCATTGACTGCCCTGACGAACGATGTGGGTGCTGCGCCTCACCGGTGCTGGCTGCAACCCGGGTCTCGGCCGCCGAAGACGGCGTTTTAGACAGACCTCTAAGCTACGCAAGCACTTAGCGCCTGTCAACGCGGTCACTCTCCCGCGATATCGTCCCCCGTCCCCCCGAACGTCACGCCGCGCGCCTCGGGCCCTGCCGCCGTGAGGAAGGCGATCACGACGGCCACCAGGGCCGCGACCACCGCCAGCGCGAACCCATAGTTGCCCCCCCGCTTGTCGGCGATCCAGGCCTGGATCGTGGCGTTGGCGGAGGCGAGGAAGTTGCCGAGCTGGTAGGCGAACCCGGGAAAGGTGCCGCGCACCTCATCCGGGGAAAGCTCGTTGAGGTGGGCCGGGATCACCCCCCAGGCCCCCTGCACCGCCACCTGCATCAGGAAGGCGCCGAGCCCCAGCACCACGGCACCGGATGCCAGCGACCAGAGCGGGATCATCAGCAGCCCGAACAGCGCGGCGATCACGATCGCCGTGCGGCGTCCGATGCGCTGGGAGAGCGTGCCGAAGAAGACGCCGCCCGTGATCGCGCCGATGTTGGCGACGATCGTGATCAGGCTCACCGTACCGGTGGAGAAGTGGTGTTGCGCCTGGAGGAACGTGGGATAGAGATCCTGGGTGCCGTGACTGAAGAAGTTGAACGCGGTCATCAGCACCACGACGTACGCGAACAGCTTCCAGTGCCCGCGGATGGAGGCCAGGAAGCTGGGGCGCGGCTTTCCCCGCATTCGCTCCCACGCCGGCGACTCCTCCACCCCCTGCCGGATGTAGAGGACGAGCAGCGCCGGGACGATCCCCACCGCGAACATGCCGCGCCACCCGATGGTGTTGAACAGGAGGCCGTAGACGACGGCAGCCAGCAGGTAGCCGAAGGCATACCCCTCCTGCAGAATCCCCGATGCGAGGCCGCGCGTGCGCGCGGGGATCGATTCCATCACCAACGAGGCGCCGATTCCCCATTCGCCCCCCATCGCGAATCCGAACGCCGCGCGGAGGACGAGGAGCACGACGAGCGACGGCGCGAACGCCGAGGCGAGCTCCAGCACCGAGAACAGGAGGATGTCGATCATCAATACGGGCCGGCGCCCGTAGCGATCGGCGAGCAGGCCGAACGCCAGCGCCCCCAATGGCCGCATGGCCAGCGTGAGCGTGATGGCGAAGGCGACGGTCTTGACGTCGGTGCCGAACTCCTTGGCCACGGCCCCGAGGACGAAGACCATGAGAAAGAAGTCGAACGCATCGAGCGTCCAGCCGAGGAAGCTGGCGATGCACGCGCTGCGCTGCCGTCGATCGAGCTGCTGCCACTCGGCGAGCAAGCCCATGCGCGCCTCCCGCGGGTCTGGGGAATGGAAACCGGAACGCCACTGCGGGCGCGAGAGTAGCGCCGCGCGGGCCCGGCGTCAACGCGGACGCGCGACCGGGACGCGGCGGCCGCCTTTACCCGGCTGTTACGAACCCGGGCGAGCGTCGTGACAGGGTCCGCCTAGCCTTGAACTCGCTGGGGCGGACCCGCCGCCTACCCTCACGCCAAACCACTGCTCACCCTCTCAGCGAGCCCACATGCGATCTCTCCCTCGTCTGGCCACCGCCGCCGCGTTCGTCGCCGTCGCGGCGACCGGCGTCGCAGCGCAAACCCCGGTCGGCACTCCGCTCAAGTTCTCGGGCGTGGTGTACTTTGATTGGCAGAACGGCGGCACCAAGGCGCAGCGCGCCATCAACAAGTTCGACCTCACGCGCGCGTATCTGAACTTCATCATGCCCGCAGGGGACAACGTCACCGTGCGCGTGACCACGGACGTGTACCAGAACACGAACACGACGACCAGCGGCGCGTATTATGCGGGATGGACGTCCCGCCTGAAGTACGCGTTCATGGAGTGGTCGGCGTGGAAGGACCAGGGCAAGGATCCGGCGGCGCTCACCTTCCGGTTCGGGCTCACGCAGACGCCCGAGATCGACATGATGGAGGGCTTCTGGCAGCGCGGCATCACGAACACGCCGATCGACTACCTCTCGTTCGTGCCGTCGTCGGACCTCGGCGCGGTGGCGCTCCTGACGCTTCCCGGAAAGCAGGGCCAGTTGATGGCCGGCGTATACAACGGCAACGGCTACGGCCATTACGAGACGGACCGGTTCAAGGATGTGAGTGCCCGGCTGAGCTGGACGCCGCTGGGCAACCAGGACGGCGCGGGGATGTTCAAGACGCTGCAGATCAGCCCGTACTTCTGGAAGGGCTACAATCCGAGCAACTTCAACGTCAACGGCCCGGGACTGCAGAAGGATCGCTGGGGTCTGCACGTGGCGGTGGTCCACGATCCTCGGCTGACGGTGGTGGGCGAATACGACAGCCGGACCGACGGCAACGACTCGGCCACGAACCCGACGGTGAGCACCGTCACCGGGGCCGTGACGTCGGCGTTCACGATCGTCCGCCCGCTGGCGTTCCTCAATCACACGAAGAACGATCCGTGGTCGGTGGTGCTCCGCGCCGATCAGTACAAGCCGGACAACAGCCTGGACCCGTATCAGCGGTATCTCATCGGCGGCATCGGCTACGACATCAGCCAGAAGTCCACCGTGTACGCCGATTTCCAGGACATCGAAGGGCACAACGGCAGCACCGCGGATCTGAAGGCCTTCTACTTCCATTTCATCATCGGCTTCTAGTCTCACAACGCACACCGAGGATCATCGACACATGAAGCGTTACCTCCTGGCAGCAGCGGTTCTCCTCGTCGGCGCCACCGCCGGCGCGCAGGGCGTGGATCTCACCGGCGCCGGCTCGACGTTCGCCCAGCCGATCTATTCCAAGTGGGCGGACGCCTACGCGAAGCAGACGGGGATCAAGATCAACTATCAGTCGATCGGGTCCGGCGGCGGCATCCAGCAGCTCTCGCAGCTGACGGTCGATTTCGGCGCCACGGACGCGCCGATGACCAATGAGCAGTTGGCGGGGGCGAAGGGTGGCCCGATCTTCCACATCCCGACCGTGATCGGGGCGGTGGCGATCAGCTACAACCTTCCGACCGTGCACGTGCCCCTCAAGATGGATGGACCGCTGCTCGCCGATATCTATCTCGGCAAGATCACGAAATGGAACGACCCGCGGATCGCCAAGCTGAATCCCGGCGTGCAACTCCCGGACATCGACATCCTGGTCGTCCATCGTTCCGAGGGCAGCGGCACGACGTACATCGTGACCGACTACCTGTCGCACGTGAGCCCGGAATGGGCCAAGGGCCCGGGCAAGAGCATCTCGGTGGAGTGGCCCGTCGGCATCGGGGCCAAGGGCACCGAAGGCGTGGCCGGTCAGATCAAGCAGGTCGTGGGGGCGGTGGGCTACGTTGAACTCGCCTACGCTCTCCTCAATCACCTGCCCTATGCGCTGATGAAGAACGCCGATGGCACCGCCTACCTGGCTCCGTCGCTCGAAGGCGCCACGTTTGCCGCGGCCGGTACGGCGGCGCGGCTGCCCAAGTCCACCGACTTCCGGATCTCGATCGTGAACGCGCCCGGCGCCAAGTCGTACCCGATCTCCTCGTTCACGTGGATCGTGCTCTACAAGAACCAGGCGAACGCGGAGAAGGGCAAGAAGTTGCTGGCCTTCCTCCGGTGGGCGATCAAGGACGGCGAGGGGATGGCCGAGTCGCTGCAATACGCGCCGATGCCGAAGAACATGCAGACGATGGTGCTGGCGCGCCTGAACGAAGTGAAAGTGAAGTAAGCTGGCGTTGGATGTTACGCGGCCGTTACAAAGCGGTCAGCGTGGTGTGGTTCCGGAAGGCGATCCTTCACGTTCACTTGGATAGCTGCATCCGAGATGAACGTGGAGGATTTGCCGTTGGAAGCATCCGAAGGGCCGGAGGACGTCACGACGCCTCGCGCCGCGCCGCACATGGCCGGGGCCGCCGTCGGGGACCGCGTCTACCGGTGGCTGACGACGATCGCGGCGCTGGTCATCCCGGCGCTGCTGGCGTACGTCGGCATCGAGATCTTCGTCGCCGGCTGGCCGGCGTTCCAACGCGCGGGATTCTCGTTCTTCACGTCCAGCCGGTGGGACCCGGTGGCCAGCGTGTTCGGCGCCGCGCCGGCGATCTACGGAACCCTCGTGTCGTCGGCGATCGCGCTGGTGATCGCCACGCCGCTGGCGGTGGGCACGGCGATCTTCCTGTCCGAGTTGGCGCCGCGATGGCTGCGCCAGCCGGTGTCCTTCCTGGTGGACCTGCTGGCTGCGATTCCGAGCGTGGTGTACGGACTGTGGGGGATCTTCGTGCTCGCCCCCATGATGCGCGGCACGATCGCGCCGTTCGTCAAGCACACCCTGCACCTGGGCGGGCTGCCGATCTTCAGCGGTCCGGTGTACGGCCCCGGCATGCTGACTGCCGGGATCATCCTGTCGATCATGATCCTGCCCTACATCTCCGCCGTAACGCGGGAAGTGCTGCTGGCGGTGCCGCGTTCGCAGCGCGAAGCGGCGCTCGCCCTCGGCGCGACGCGGTGGGAGGTGATCCGGGACGCGGTGATTCCTGGGGCGCGTTCCGGCATCGTGGGCGGCATCGTGCTCGGTCTGGGCCGCGCGCTGGGCGAGACGATGGCCGTGACGATGGTGATCGGCAACACGCCGAAGATCTCGACGTCGCTGTTCGCCACCGGCTACACGATGGCGTCGATCATCGCCAATGAGTTCAGCGAGGCGGTGAGCAACGCCCACCTCTCGGCCCTCATGGCGGTGGGGGCGTCGCTGCTGGCGATCACGTTCCTGGTGAACGTCATCGCGCGGTGGCTGATCGCTCGCGTCGGGGCGCGCGTCTGATGCTGCGGCGCAAGATCGCCAACGTGGTGATGCTCGGCCTGATGTGGCTGGCGGCGGGCGTCGTGCTGCTGCCCCTGGTGCTCATCCTCTGGCGTCTGGTGTCGCAGGGCGCGTCGGCGCTGAACTGGGACTTCTTCACGAAGATGCCGGCGCCGCCCGGCGGCACCGGCGGCGGGATGGCCAACGCGATCGTGGGCACGCTCTACCTGCTGGCCATCGCCTCGGTGGTTGGGCTGCCGGTGGGGATCGGCGCCGGCATCTTCCTGGCCGAGCACCGCGGCGCACGGCTGGCCAACGCGGTGCGCTTTCTCTCCGACGTCCTGAACGGACTCCCGTCGATCGTCGTGGGGATCTTTGCCTGGCAGATCCTGGTGCGGCCGATGCACCATTTCTCGGCGTTGGCCGGCGGCATCGCGCTGGGATCGATGATGATTCCGCTCACGGCGCGCACCACCGAGGAGATGATCCGGACCGTGCCCAATTCCCTGCGGGAAGCGGCGCTGGCGCTCGGCTACCCCAACTGGCGGACGTCGTTGAGCATCGTGGCGCGCACGGCGCTTCCCGGCATCGTGACCGGCGCGCTGGTGGCGCTGGCCCGGGTGGCCGGCGAGACGGCGCCGCTCCTGTTCACGGCGTTGGGCAACAACTTCTGGTCGGTCCAGGCCACGCAGCCCATCGACGCCCTGCCGTTGCGGCTGTACCTGTACGCCACGAGCCCGTACGACGACTGGAACCGGCAGGCCTGGGCGGGCGCGCTGGTGCTGATCGGGCTCGTGCTCGTGATCAGCCTCCTCGCCCGCCACGTGACGCGGGCCAAGTTCGGCAAGGCGGTGGACTAGATGACGATGCCGCCGACGACCGCCGTGCCCGCCCGGCCGATGACGCCGGTGCCGGCCTCGCACGCCGCGGGGGAACCGGGCCAGGTGCTGCTCGACATCACGGGGCTCAACGCGTACTTCGGCGCGGCGCACGTGGTGCGCAACGTGTCGCTGGCCTTCCGCGAGCGCGAGGTGACGGCGATCATCGGCCCATCCGGATGCGGCAAATCCACGCTCCTGCGCTGCCTCAATCGCATGCATGAGACGGTGCCGCTGGCGCGCGCCACGGGCCGGATCGTCTTCGCGGGCCAGGACCTGTACGCCCCCGAGGTGAATCCGATCGAAGTCCGGCGCCACATCGGGATGGTGTTCCAGCGTCCGACCCCCTTCCCCACGCTGTCGATCCGGGACAACGTCGCGGCGGGGCTCCGCGTGCTGAAGCGCGGCCAGCGTCCGAACCGGGCGGAGGTGGACCGCATCGTCGAGACCGCGCTGCGGAACACGGCGCTCTGGGACGAGGTGAAGGACCGCCTCCACACCAGCGCCGTGGCGCTGTCGGGCGGCCAGCAGCAACGGTTGTGCATCGCCCGCGCGCTGGCCAACTCGCCCCGCGTGCTCCTGCTCGACGAGCCCACGGCGTCGCTCGATCCGCTGAGCACGCAGAAGGTGGAGGAGCTGGTCTACGACCTGCGCCAGCGATTCACGGTCGTCATCGTCACCCACAACATGCAGCAGGCGGCGCGGGTCTCCGATCGCACCGCGTTCATGCTCGATGGAGAACTCGTGGAGGTGGCGCCCACGCACAAGCTGTTCACGACGCCGTCCGATCCGCGCACCGAGGCCTACGTGACCGGGCGGTTCGGATGAGCGGGGAACTCCGGGCCGAGGACTTCTCGTTCTGGTACGGCCAGAACCAGGCGCTCAAGAACATCACGCTGACCATCCCGCCGCAGGCGATCACGGCGCTGATCGGTCCGTCGGGATGCGGCAAGTCCACCTTCCTGCGGTCGTTGAACCGGCTGCAGGACATCATTCCCGGCACGCGGCACGAAGGGAAGATCCTGCTCGACGGCACGGAGATCCACGACCGCTTCCTGGACGTCGTGTCGTTGCGGCGGCGCGTGGGCATGGTGTTCCAGCGCTGGAACCCGTTTCCCCGTTCGATCTACGCGAACGTGGCGTACGGCCCGCGCGTGAACGGCGTCCGCGGCAGCGCGCGGCTCGACGAGATCGTCGAGACGTCGCTGAAGCGGGCCGCGCTGTGGGATGAGGTGAAGGATCGCCTGCGCCAGAGCGCCCTGGGCCTGTCGGGCGGCCAACAGCAGCGGTTGTGCATCGCCCGGGCGCTGGCCAACGATCCCGAAGTCCTGCTGCTCGACGAACCGGCGAGCGCCCTCGATCCCCTCTCGACGCAAAAGATCGAAGAGCTACTATTCGAACTGCGCGGCTCGCTCACCGTGGTGATCGTCACGCACAACCTGCAGCAGGCGGCGCGCGCCTCCGATCACACGGCCTTCTTCTTCCTGGGCCAGTTGATCGAAGCCGCGCCCACGCAGACCATCTTTACGGCGCCCTCGGACGAACGCACCGAGGCGTACATCACCGGGAGGTTCGGATGAGCCCAGTCGATACGTCGGGCAAGTATCGCCACTTTCACGAACAGCTCGCCGAGCTCACGCAGCGGCTGCTGGACATGTCGGATCGCGCCACGTCGCTCATCGACCTCGCGGTGGACGGGCTGCTGTCGCGCGATCCGAACGCCGCCGAAGCCGTGCTGGCGGGCGACCGCGAACTCGACGCCATGGAGCTCGACATCGAGGACCGCGCCGTGGCCCTGCTCGCGTTGCAGCAGCCCATGGCCCGCGACCTGCGGTTCCTGATCAGCACGATCAAGGTGTCGAGCGACCTCGAGCGCGTGGGCGATCATGCGGTCAACATCGCGCAGAGCACGCTCCGCCTGGCGGCGATGCGCACGCGCATCACGCCCGACCCGGAGATCGCCGACATGGCGCGCCGGGCCCGCCGGATGCTGGGTGACGCGCTGACCGCGTTCGTGCGCGCCGACGGCGCGCTCGGCCGCGCCGTGTGCCAGGCCGACGACGCCGTGGATTCGCTGCACGACTCGATGTTCCGGATCCTGCTCACCCACATGATGGCCGATCCGCACACGATCAACGCGTCACTCGAGTTGCTGCTGGTGAGCCGGAACCTGGAACGGGTGGCGGACCTGGCCACGAATATCGGTGAGGACGCCGTGTTCCTGGCCGAGGGCAAGCAGATCAAGCACCACGCGGAACACCGTGGCGCCGCGGCGGCGTCCGCCGTCGAGACGGCCGAGGCCGCGCCGCCGGCGACGACCGGAGAGCGGCCGGCCGACGGGTGATCTCGCCTAGGGCGCGGTGGGCTCGGCCACGAACGCGAGCCACGCGCCGTCGGGACTGAGGGCCAGGCGCGACATGTCCCGGAGCCCTTCCTCCCCGAAGTCGGCGATCGGAGTCCACTTGGCCGCCGCGCCGCGCGAGACGTCCATCCGATAGAGAATCGTGCCGGCGGCGGTCAGCACCGACGTGGGCGACTCCCACACCACGTAGCCGGCCCCGGCCGGCATGCGGGCCACGCGCCGTAACGCGCCGTCGGGCACCGCGGGATCGGCGGTCTCGAGATCCCACGCCGAATCGGCGCGCAGCAGGAACGAGAACCGGGTGCCGCCCGGCACCCGCTGCAACGAGCGGCCGATGTCGTGGGCGATCGGGCGCGCGTCGCCGGTCTGGGTGTCGGCGATCTCGAGGGCATCGGGATGGCCGAGCACGAACAGGGCGAGCGTGTGGTCGTCGAGCCACACGTGATAGCCCACCGGGGCGATCTCGGGCAGCAACAGCACCGGCGCGCTTCCATTGGCGGCGAACGCCCACAGCCGCTGCGCCGAGTCGCTCTCCACGCGCACCACCGAGAATCCGGTTCCCGTGGGCAGCGGCGTGGGGGAGTATTCGCTTTCCCGCGTGTGGGTGAGCTGCGTGATGGCGCGCGTGGCGAGGTCCAGCCGATAGATATCGGCCTGGCCGTCGTCATGGATGGACGTGAACAGCAGCGCGGCGCCGTCGGGCGTGAACGCGGGCTGGTTATCGTATCCGGGGCGATGCGTGAGGTTCACCGGCGGATCGGCGACCTCGCCCCCGGCGGGCCCACGCAGTCGCACGAGATAGATGTCGGTGCCGGGCGGCGCGCTCTGCGCCGACGCCGCTCCCGCCGCGAGGACCGCCACC
The DNA here is from genome assembly GCA_035533755.1 of Gemmatimonadaceae bacterium. Taxonomy (NCBI): domain Bacteria; kingdom Pseudomonadati; phylum Gemmatimonadota; class Gemmatimonadia; order Gemmatimonadales; family Gemmatimonadaceae; species Gemmatimonadaceae bacterium. The sequence continues at coordinate 67,030 of DATLTC010000009.1, read as the reverse complement.
AGGGCCGCCACGATCGTCCGCTTCATGGTCATCCTCCAGGGCGCGAGCCCGTTGGCTATTCCATTTCCAGCAGCACCGCTCCCTTCTCGACGGCCATGCCGGGGCTGACGAGCACCGCCTTCACGGTACCGGTGGCGGTGGCGCGGAGTTCATTCTCCATCTTCATCGCCTCCATCACCACCAGACCCTGCCCGGCCTGCACCTGATCGCCGGCCCGCACGCTCACGCGCACGATCAGGCCGGGCATCGGCGCCACGAGCGGCGCCGGCCCGGCGGCGGCCGCCGCCGCGCCGGACAACTCGCGGATCGTGCGGGCGCGCTCGTCCAGGGCGTTCACCTCGTACCGGTGGCCATCGAGCGACAGCGTGTACTGTCCGCGCCGGGCCCCGGGCCGCACCAGCACGCGATGCACCGCGTCGCCGATCGTGATCAGACGGAGCGGCGTGCCTTCGACGTCGGCCACGTGCGCCGCGACATCGGCGCCGTCCACGTGGACCCCGTCGCCGTCGAGCAGCACCTCGTGGTCCTCGCCATTCACCGTCACGAAGTACTTCACGGCGTCTCCAGCTGCAGGGCGCACACCGTCTCGATGTGCGCGGTTTGCGGAAACATGTCGAAGCCGATCAACGACGCCACGCGATACGACGGCAGGCGGGCCACGTCGCGGGCCAGCGTGGCCGGATCGCAACTCACATAGATGAGCGCGGCCGGCCTGGGCGACGACGCCTCGAGCGCGCGGGTGACCTGCGCCGACAGCCCGGCCCGCGGCGGATTGAGCAGCACGAGATCGGCCGGCAGCGCGCCGGGCAGCGCCCGCTCCACGGTGTCGGCCACGGCCCGCGACCCCGACGGCAGGCGGGCCGCACAGACGCGGCTGGCACTGCGGTCCCACTCGATGGCGACCACCGCCGCGCCCGCTCTCGCGATCGGCTCCGCCGTGTCGCCGGCGCCCGCGTACGCGTCGATGACGCGCTGGGGCGCATGGGCCCGCACCAGCGACAGCACATGCGACCGCATCAGTTCCGCCACCTCGGCGTTGACCTGCGCGAACGACGCCCCGTGCTCCTGTCCCGCGCCGCGCTCGGCCACGAGCCGCCGGCGGCCGCGGGCGCTGTCGGGAATCCACCAGATTGCGGCGAGCGCGCTCACCGCGTCGAGGAGTTCCCGCGCCCGCGTCCAGGCGTGACCGCCCTCCACGACCAGCGCCGCCCCATCGCCGAGCAGGCGCACCGACGCGCGCAGGGCATCGGCATCGGGGAGCAGATCCATCCGCTCGCGCACCGCGCGCCACACGTCGAGCACCCGGCGGTCGGTGATGAAGCAGTCGTCGAGCGGGAACACCTCGTCGGCGCGGTCGTACCGGTGCAGGCCCACCGTCCAGACGCCGGCCGCGCGGCGCAAGGCGAGCGTGAGCTTGGTGCGGTAGCGCCACGCCGACTGCCCGTGCACCACGGGCGGGAGGTCCACGCGGCGCTTGGCGATGCGCTCGAACGCATCCCGGATGATGCCCGCCTTGGCGCGCCGCTGCGCGTCGTCGGAGAGGTGCTGCAACTGACAGCCCCCGCATCCGTCGCCCTCGTAGTGCGGGCATACGGGCGTGACGCGATCGCCGGAGGGTCGCAGGACGGCCACCCGTCCGGCATGGGCGAACCGCTTGCCGCGCTCGACGGTGGCACGCACGTGGTCGCCGGGCGCGGTGCGCGCGGCGAACACGACGAGGCCGTCGTCCGTGCGCCCCACGCCATCGCCGCCGGCGGCGATCGCGTGGACGTCGAACTCCACGATCTCGCTCATCGGTCGATCCCGTCGAGACGCGCAGCGCGCGTCCACGCCGGCTCGGCGCCTGGCGAGGACGACGCGACGCTCCGGTTGGGCCGCCGCGCCACCCGCTCGCGCTCGGCCAGAAGCGCGGCCGCGATGGCGGCCACCCGCATGCCTGCGGCCGGCGCCGCGGCGCCGGTGAGCGACGCGAGGCGGCGTTCGAGCCACTGGATCTCGATCGCGCCGCGGCGGAATTCGTCGTCCTCCATCACGCGCAGATGGAAGTCGCGCGACGTCTCGACGCCGTCCACGGCGAGTTCGAGCAGGGCGCGGTGCATGCGGGCCACGGCCGACTCGCGATCGGCGGCCCACACGATGAGCTTGGCGAGCATCGGGTCGTAGAACAGGCCGATCTCGCTCCCCACCTCGATGCCGCCGTCCCAGCGCACGCCCGGCCCCGTGGGCACACGGAGGTAGGAGATGCGGCCGGTGGAGGGAAGGAATCCGTTGGCCGGATCCTCGCTCGTGATGCGGCACTCGATGGCCCAGCCGCGCGGGCTGAGGTCGTCGAACGCCGCGGGGAGCGCCTCGCCGGCGGCCACGCGCAGCTGCCACTGCACGAGATCGATCCCGGTGACGTATTCGGTGACCGGGTGCTCCACCTGGAGCCGCGTGTTCATCTCCAGGAAGTAGAACGACCCGTCGCGGTCGAGGAGGAACTCGCAGGTTCCCGCATTCACGTAGCCCGCGGCCCGGGCCATGCGGACCGCGGTGTCGCCCATCGCGCGCCGCAGTGCGGGCGTGACGGCCACGCTCGGCGCCTCCTCGATCATCTTCTGGTGGCGGCGCTGGACGGAGCATTCGCGCTCGCCGAGCGAGACCATGCGGCCGTGGCTGTCGCCGAGCACCTGAATCTCCACGTGCCGCGGGCCCACGATGTACTTCTCGACGTACACGCTCTCGTCACCGAACGCATTCTTCGCCTCCCGGCGCGCCGCCTCGAGCGCGGCGCCCATGTCGGCCGGGGCGTGCACGACGCGCATCCCCTTGCCGCCCCCGCCCGCCGCCGCCTTGAGCAGCACCGGATAGCCGAACCGGTCGGCGATCGCCCGCGCCTCGCGCTCATCGGCCAGCGGCTCGGTGGTGCCGGGCACGATCGGGACGTTGGCGGCGATGGCGAGCTGGCGGGCCGCGGTCTTGCTGCCCACGGCGGCGATGGCTTCGGGGGACGGCCCGATGAAGACGAGGCCCGCGTCGCGTACCGCCCGCGCGAACCACTCGCGTTCGGACAGGAAGCCGTAGCCCGGGTGGATGGCCTGGGCGCCGGTGCGATGGGCGGCCGCGATGATGCGCTCGCCCACGAGGTAACTCTCCGACGCCGCGGCGCCGCCGATGTGGACGGCCTCGTCGGCCTCGCGCACGTGCGGGGCCCGGGCGTCGGGATCGCTGTACACGGCCACGGAGCGCACCCCCAGCTCACGGCACGCGCGAACGATGCGGACGGCGATCTCGCCGCGGTTGGCGATCAGGACTTTGGAGAACATCAGCGGGGGCGCGGGAGGATGCAGCGCGCCACGGCCGCGGCACCCACGGCGGGGCGCGTCACAGCGGGATGTTTCCGTGCTTCTTGGGCGGATTCCGATCGCGCTTGGTCTGCAGGGTCTCGAGCGCGTCGATCAGGCGACCGCGGGTGTCGCGCGGATCGATGATGTCGTCCACGTAGCCGCGCGAGGCGGCCACGTATGGGTTGGCGAACTTGTCGCCGTACTCGGACACCTTGGCGTCCATCGCCGCCGCGGGATCGGCACTCTCGCCGATCTCCTTGCGGAACAGGATCTCGACGGCGCCTTTGGGCCCCATGACGGCGATCTCGGCGGTGGGCCATGCCACATTGAAGTCGCCGCGAATGTGCTTGGAGCTCATGACGTCGTACGCCCCACCGTACGCCTTGCGCGTGATGACGGTGAGTTTGGGCACGGTGGCCTCGCAGTACGCGAACAGCAGCTTGGCCCCGTGCTTGATGATGCCGCCGTGCTCCTGCGCCAGGCCGGGGAGGAATCCCGGCACGTCCTCGAACGTCACGATCGGGATGTTGAAGGCGTCGCAGAAGCGGATGAACCGCGCCGCCTTGACCGAGGCGTTGATGTCGAGCACGCCGGCGAGGACGGCCGGCTGATTGGCCACGATGCCGACGCTGAAGCCGCCCATGTGCGCGAAGCCGCAGATGATGTTGGCCGCGAAGTCGCGCTGCACCTCGTAGAATTCGCCGTCATCGACCACGCGCCGCAGCACGTCGTGCATGTCGTACGGCTTGTTGGCGTTGTCGGGCACGATGTCGAGCAGCGCCTCGTCGCGGCGGTCGCGCGGGTCGGTGGCCGGACCGCGGGGCGGCGATTCGAGATTGTTGGACGGGACGAACCGGAACAGGTCGCGGATCGCCTGCAGGCAGGCGGGCTCGGAATCGAACGCGAAGTGGGCCACGCCCGACGTGCCGGCGTGCGTATCGGCGCCGCCCAGCTGCTCCATGGTCACGTCTTCGTGCGTCACCGTCTTCACCACGTTGGGGCCGGTGACGAACATGTACGACGTGCCGCGCACCATGTACGTGAAGTCGGTGATCGCCGGCGAGTACACGGCGCCGCCGGCGCAGGGGCCGAGGATCGCCGAGATCTGCGGCACGACGCCCGAGGCGAGCGTGTTGCGCAGGAAGATGTCGGCGTAGCCGCCGAGCGAGACGACGCCCTCCTGGATGCGGGCGCCCCCCGAATCGTTGAGCCCGATCACCGGCGCGCCGTTGCGCACGGCGAGGTCCATGATCTTGCAGATCTTCTCGGCGTGGGTCTCGGACAGCGACCCGCCGAACACGGTGAAGTCCTGCGAGAAGACGTACACGAGACGGCCGTCGATGCGCCCGTAGCCGGTGACCACGCCGTCGCCGTACACCACCTGCTGGTCGAGCCCGAAGTCGGTGGACCGGTGGGTGACGAACCGATCGAACTCCACGAACGAGCCGTCGTCGAGGAGGAGGTCGAGCCGCTCGCGGGCGGAGAGCTTGCCCTTCTCGTGCTGGGCCGCGAGGCGCTTGGCGCCGCCGCCCTGCTCCGATTCGGCCCGGCGTTTGGCCAGGAGGTCGAGTTTGTCGCGCATCGTCATAGAGGGCAGAAGCTAGCCTCCCGGCCCACCAGCTTCCAGACTGGACAACCATGCGGCCGCGGGAGGGTAGCGGCGGCGCACCCGTGCCGGCCGGCCCAAAAACGACAACCCCGGTCGGGAACGTCCCGACCGGGGTTGCCATGCGATGCAGCGACGGAGGGTCAGCCTTCGGCTGCCGGCTCCTGCTCGGCCACCGGCGCCGCCTCCTCGTCCTCGATATCGACGATCTCGGCCGGCACCACCACCTCTTCCTCGCCCTCGGTGTGCACCTTGGACGGGGTTTCCGGACGCGGCGGCTGCTCCGCCGGGATGTCGGTCACGCCGAGCACGATGCGGCGGTGGATCGGATCCACCTCGAGCACGCGCATGTCGAGATTCATCGTCTCGTAGACGATGTCGGCGGGACTGTTCACCTGCGCCTCGGTGGGCGACAGCTGGGAGATCGGGACGAAGCCTTCGATATCGTTGCCGATGTCGACGACCACGCCCTTGTCCATCAGCCGCACGACCGTGCCCCGCAGCTGCGTGCCCACGGGGTAGGTCTCGCCGATGCGGAGCCACGGATCCTCTTCGGCCTGCTTGAGGCCGAGCGAGATCCGCTTGTTCTCGCTGTCGATGTTGAGAATCACGACGTCGACCGCGTCGCCCTTCTTGACCACTTCCGACGGATGCTGGACGCGCTTGGTCCAACTCATGTCGGAGATGTGGATCAGGCCGTCGATGCCCGGCTCGATCTCGACGAACGCGCCGAAGCTGGTGAGGTTGCGGACCTTGCCGTTGATGCGCGTGCCCACGGGGTAGCGCAGCGGCAGCACCATCCACGGATCCTGCTCGGTCTGCTTCATGCCGAGCGAGATCTTCTCCTCGTTCGGATCGACCTTGAGGACCACCGCCTCGATCGTCTCGCCGATGGACACGAGCTTGGACGGATGGCGGACGTTGCGCGTCCAGCTCATCTCGCTGATGTGCACCAGGCCTTCGATGCCCGGCTCGAGTTCGATGAAGGCGCCGTAGTTGGTGATGCTGACCACCTTGCCCGTGACGCGGGTGCCCACCGGATACTTCTCGGCGACATCCTTCCACGGGTAGCTCTGGAGCTGCTTGAGGCCGAGCGAGATGCGCTCGCGCGTCCAGTCGATGTCGAGCACCTTGACCTCGAGCTCCTGCCCGATCTGCACCATCTCCGACGGATGCGAGATGCGGCCCCACGACATGTCGGTGATGTGGAGCAGGCCGTCCACGCCGCCGAGGTCGATGAAGGCCCCGAAGTCGGTGATGTTCTTGACCACGCCCTTCCGCACCTGGTCCTTCTGCAGCTCCTTCATGAGCTTCTCGCGCTTGCCGGCGCGCTCGGTTTCCAGGATCACGCGGCGCGAGACCACGATGTTGCGGCGGCGCTTGTTGAGCTTGATGATCTTGAACTCGAACTTCTGGCCGAGCAGCTCGTCGATGTTGGGCACGCGACGGAGCGCGATCTGCGATCCCGGCAGGAACGCGTCCACGCCCATGAGGTCGACGACCACGCCGCCCTTGATCTTCTTGATGAGCGTGCCTTCCACCGGCTGATCGGTCTCGTAGGCGACGCGGATGCGTTCCCACACCCGCATGAAGTCGGCCTTCTTCTTGGAGAGGACGACCGAGCCTTCCTGGTCCTCGAGGTGCTCGAGGAGGACCTCGACCTCGTCGCCGGGCTTGAGGTCGGGATAGTCCTTGAACTCCTCGAGGGGCACGCTGCCTTCGGACTTGAAGCCGATGTCGAGGACCACGAGGTTGTCGCGGATCTCGAGCACCTTGCTCTTCACGATCTCCCCTTCCTCGATCGAGGCCAGGGTGCCGTTGTACATATCCATCATCCGCTCGTAGTCGGCGGACGTATACTCGTCTTCCTCGTACAGCTCAGGGCGCCGGTTGGCAAGCGGACGCAACTGCGCCTTCTGCGCATCACGCTTCTCGCGCAAGGTTGTCGCCGTGCCGGTTGTAGTGGTTTCGAGCTCAGTCATAAGGGTCAAGAAGTCTCCTCAACGCTCCGCGGATTGATCACTCGCCGCGGCGAGGTGCAGGGTGGTGAACGGCCCGACGGCGCGGCTTCCGGAGACCCCGGAAGACACCCAGGCGGGTAGAACCTATAAAGCTAGTTTGGATAGTACGTGACGTCAACCGCCGGAAGTGACGTCGTCGCGGTGGGTTACGGCGCGGGCCAGCGCCACGATTCGCTCCACCTGCTCTTCCTGTGTGAGGTACGTGGTGTCCACCACCACCGCGTCGCGCGCCGGTACCGATTGCGTCGCATCCCGCGCGTCGCGCTGCACCAGGCGGTCGGTCTCCTCGGCGATCTCGGCCTCGGCCGGCATCCGCTGCAGCCGCTGGAGCAGCCGCCGGCGGGCTCGCTCCCAGGGATCGGCCACCAGGAACACCTTGAGCGGCGCGTCGGGGAACACGGCCGTCCCGATGTCCCGGCCATCCACCACCACGTCGTGGTCGCGGGCGGCGGCGCGCACGCGGTCGTTCACCCAGGCCCGCACGCCCGGCATGCCGGCCACGAGCGAGACGTGCCGGGTGACCTCCGGGGTCCGGATCTCCTCGCCCACCGGCGCGCCGTCGATCACCGCGTCGAACGACCGGTCCGTGGGCGCCAACGCCACGCGCCCCGCATGGCGGAGCACATCGGCCTCGGTCCACGCGTCGGGGTCGCCGGCCGCGCGCAGCGCCGCCGCGGTGAGCGCCCGATAGAGCGCGCCCGAGTCCACGTGGCGCACGCCCAGGCGTTCGGCCACCCACTGCGCCGTGGACGATTTGCCGGACGCCGCGGGCCCGTCGATCGCGATCACCACGCGGGCCGCGCTCACGCCGACGCGACCTGGCGCAGCAGGTCCCAGAACCCGGGAAACGACACGTCGACGCACGACGGGTCGTCGATCTGCACCGCCGCCCCCTCGGTGACGCCGAGCACGCCGAACGCCATCGCGATGCGATGGTCGCCGTGCGTGGTCACCGACCCGCGCAGCGGCGCCCGCGTGCCGTGCACGACGAGCCCGTCGGGCAGCTCCTCCGCCTGCACGCCCAGGGCACGCAGGTTCTCGACCACGGTGCGGATGCGGTCGCTCTCCTTCACGCGCAGTTCGCTGGCGCCGGTGATGCGCGTCACGCCGTCGGCACGCGCGCCCAGGCAGGCGACGAGCGGCAGCTCATCGATCATGCTCGGCACCTCGTCGCCACCGACGTCGGTGCCGTGCAGGACGCCCCCGGAGACGCGCAGCGTGGCCACCGATTCGCCGCCGCGGGAGACCTCCTCGAGGATCTCGACGCGCGCCCCCATCCGGCGCAGCACCTGCAGGAACCCGGTGCGCGTGGGATTCACGCAGACGTCGTCGAGCACGAGGTCGCCGGCGTCGGCGACGGCGGCGAGGCCTGCGAAGAAGGCGGCGGACGATGGGTCGGCCGGCACGTCCACCTCCGCCGCCGGCAGCGCCGATACGGGCTCGAGCGTCACCGTACCGTCGCGGGTGCGGACGTTCACGCCGCGCGCCGAGAGCATGCGCTCGGTGTGGTCGCGCGACGGGAACGGCTCGGTGACCGACACGCGGACGCCGCTCACGAGTCCGGCCAGCAGAATGGCGCTCTTCACCTGGGCGCTGGCCACCTCGCTGCGCCAGTCCACGGGCCGCAGGGCCGCGCCGTACACCACCATGGGCAGTCCGTCGCCGCGTTCGCAGTGGACGCGCGCGCCCATGGCTTCGAGCGGGCGGATGATGCGGCGCATGGGCCGGCGGCTCAGGCTCTCGTCGCCGACGAAGCGCGAGGTGAACGGCCGCGCCGCGGCCACGCCCGCGAGGAGGCGGGTGGTGGTGCCGCTGTTGCCGCAGTCGAGATCGCGCGCTGCGGCGCGCAGCCCGGCCAGGCCCACGCCGTTCACGGCCATCGTCGGGGCGAGCGCCGGCACGTCCACGCCCATGGCGCGGAGCACCGAGGCGGTGGACCGGACGTCGTGGGAATCGAGGATGCCGCGTACCAGCGACTGCCCGGATCCCAACGCCGCGAGGATGAGCGCGCGATGGGAGATGGACTTGTCGCCCGGTACGCGCACGCGGCCGCCGACCTTCATGGGCACGCCCGGCCGGTCATCGCAGCCACGCTTCGAGCGCCGTGGCGAGGTCGGTCCTGTCGTCGCGGTACTTCACGATCACCGGCGCCTGGAGCGACAACCCCTGGCCGGCACCCCATCCGCCGCTCACCGCGCGGGCGCCCGGCACGACGACGGCGCCGGCGGGGATCTCGAGCGGCGCATCGGGCGCGGCGCGGTACACGCGCTCGTGCACGAGATCGAACACCGGCGTCCCGCGCGTGAGAACGACGCCGGCGGCGAGCACGGCGCGCGCGCGCACGACCGTGCCTTCGTACACGCCGCAGTTGCCTCCCACGAGCACGTCGTCCTCGATCACCACGGGGCTGGCGTTCACGGGCTCGAGGACACCGCCGATCTGGGCCGCCGCGCTCAGGTGCACGCGCTCGCCGATCTGCGCGCACGAGCCGACCAGCGCGTGGGAGTCGATCATCGTGCCGCTGCCCACCCAGGCGCCGACGTTGACGAACATCGGGGGCATGCACACGACGCCGGGCGCGAGGTAGCTGCCGCGGCGCACGGTGGACCCGCCCGGCACCAGGCGTACGCCGTCGGCGACGTCGAAGGCGCGGGCCGGAAAGGTGTCCTTGTCCACGAAGCTGAATCGCGCACCCGGACCCGACGGGATGGACATGTCGGCCATCTTCCCGGCCCGGAAGCCGAGCAGGATGCCGCGCTTGACCCACGGCACGGCCTGCCAGCGGCCGCCGGCGTCGCGCGCGGCGGCGCGCACGGCGCCGATCTCGAGCGCGTCGAGCAGCTCGCGCACCACGGCGTCGGCGCCGGCCGCGAGCGGCAGATCGCGCGGCGTGGCGGCCAGGGCGTCGATGCGTTCGGCGAGCGTGGCCGTCACGCGAGCGCCCCGGCATGCTGGAGCGCGGCGCGCACGGTCGCGTCGTGCTTGGGATCGAGCGGCACGAGCGGCAGCCGCAGCACGTTCTGAATGCGACCCATCATCGCGAGGCCGGCCTTGGCCGCGAGGGGATTGGACTCGACGAACGCGGCGCGCATCCACGGCAGCAGCGTGAAGTGCAGCTCGCGCGCCGCGGCGAAATCGCCGGCCAGCGCGCGTTCGCAGAGCTGCGCCATGAGGCGGGGCGTGGCGTTGGAGATCACGGAGATGATGCCGTCGGCGCCGGCGACCATCATCGCCAGCGTCAACTCGTCGTCGCCCGAGAGCACGCTGAACGACCGGGCGCGGCCGGCGAGGATGTCGGTGACCTGGGCGAGGTTGCCCGACGCCTCCTTCACGGCGGCGATGTGCGGCACCCGGGACAGGGCGAGGGTGGTCCTGGCCTCGATGTTGCTGCCCGTGCGCCCCGGCACGTTGTAGACGACGATCGGCAAGTTGGTCGCGCGCGCGATCGCCTCGAAGTGGGCGATGATGCCGCGCTGCGGCGGCTTGTTGTACATCGGCGAGGCGTGCAGCAGGTGCGTGGCCCCCACCGCCTCCATCTCCCGGGATAGCGCGATGGCCTTGACGGTATCGTTGGACGCGGCGCCGGCAACGACCGGGACGCGCCCGTTGGCCTCCTGCACCACGATCTCGACCACGCGCCGGTGCTCGGCCACGGTCATCGTGGCCGCCTCGCCCGTGGATCCGCAGGGGACGAGGAAGTGGATGCCCTCGGCGATCTGCCACTCCACCAACTGGCGGAGGGCATCCTCGTCCACCGCGCCGGATGCCGTGAACGGGGTGACGAGCGCGGTGCCGCACCCGGTGAGTTTGCCTGCGGTCATGAGCGCGAATCCCCCGGGGAAGTGAGCACGTCGCGGAGCGTGAAGATGCCGCGCCGGCCCACCAGCCATTGGGCGGCGCGGAGCGCGCCGTCCGCGAACACGCGACGATCGCGCGCCGTGTGGACCAGCCGGATCTGCTCGAATGGCGCGTCGAATACGAGTTCGTGGATGCCGGGCACGGAGCCGGTGCGCACGCTGGTGATCGGCACGTCGCGTCCGAGTTGCGCGGCCGCCACGCGCGCCAGGGCGAGCGCGGTGCCGGACGGCGCATCCTTCTTCTGCGCGTGGTGGGTCTCGATGAGATGGGCGTCGAACCCCGGCGCCTGGCGCATGGCGGCGGCCGCCGCCTCGACGGTGAGCGTGAACGCGGCCACGCCGAGCGAGAAGTTGGGCGCCGCGAGGAGGGCGCCGCCCACCTCGGTCACGAACCGCTCGACGTCGGCGCGCTGCGCGTCCCACCCGGTGGTGCCGACGACGATCGGACAGCGCGCCGCCGCGGCCACGCGGATGTTGCCGGGCGCCGCCTCGGGGCTGGTGAATTCCACCGCCACTTCGGCGCCGTTGAGCGTCTCGGAGGTCACCTCGTGCGCGTCGCCGCCCACGCGGTCGATGCGGGCCACGACGTCGAATCCGTGCTCGGGCGCGAGCTGCTCCACCGCGCGTCCCATCTTGCCCATGCCGATGATCGCCAGGCGCGTCATGACGCGTGTCCTCCTTCGAAGAACTCGGCGTGCAGGCGTTGGATCACCGGATTCACCTGCTCGTCGTCGACGACGATCGTGAGGTTGATGCCGGTGGCGCTCAACGACAGCATGTGGACGCGCACGTCGCCCAGCGCCAGCAGGGCGCGCGACATCGAGACGCCGCCGTCGCTCAGGCCGGCGCCGACCACGGCGACGATGCCGCGGTTGCGCTCGATGGCCACGTCGCCCAACGATCGCAGGTCGACGATCAGCGCGTCGAGGTGCGACGCGTCGTCCACGGTGAGCGACACCGAGACCTCGGAGGTGGCGACGACGTCGACCGAGGTCTTGTGCCGTTCGAAGATGTCGAACAGGGTGCGCAGGAACCCCTCGGTGAGCAGCATGCGGGGCGAACGCACCTTGACCAGGCTCACGCCGCTCTTGCCGGCGATCGCGGTCACGGGCCGGCGCGGCGCGTCGAACGTGATCATCGTGCCCGCGGACGCCGGGTTGCGCGAGTTGAGCACGTACACGGGGATCCCGAGCCGCACGGCGGGCGCGATCGTGCTGGGGTGCAGCACCTTGGCGCCGAACGAGGCCAGCTCCGACGCTTCATCGAATCCCACGCGCTCGATGAGCCGCGCGCGGCGCACGACGCGTGGGTCGGCGGTGAGCATGCCGTCGACGTCGGTCCAGATCTCGATCGCCTCGGAGTGGAGGGCGGCCCCGAACAGCGACGCGCTGTAGTCGCCGCCGCCACGTCCCAGCGTGGTCGTCACGCCGACGTTGCGGCTGGAGCCGATGAAGCCGCCGAGCACCGGGATCTCGCCGGCGTGCACCACGGGCGCGATGTGGCGCAGCGCCGCGTTGGCGATCGCGTCGGGTTCGGGCTCGGCCTTGGTGAAGTGATCGTCGGTGATCATCACCTGGCGGGCGTCGACGTGCGTGGCGGCGAGCCCAGCGTGGCGGAAGGCCGCGGTGCACAGCAGCGACGACAGCTGCTCGCCGATCGACGCGATGGCGTCCTGACTGCGCGGCGTGAGATCGCCCAGCACCGAGAGGGCGCCGGCGAGGCTGGCCAGCTCGTCGAACATGGCGCTCATCTCGGCCATCACGTCGGCCGCTTCGCGCCCCGCCCCGAGGAGCGCCTCGGCCACATCCAGGTGGCGCTGGCGGAGCGCTTCGACGCTGCGCAGCGCGAGGATGAGTTGCCCGCGCGACGATTGCTCGGCGATCTCGAGCAGCAGATTGGTGGCGCCGGCCAGCGCCGAGACGACGACGATCGGCGCCCGGCCGCGTCGCGATTCGACGATGGCGGCCGCGCGCCGGATGGCGGCGGCGTCGGCCACGGAGGTGCCGCCGAACTTGAGGACGATCACGGGCGATCCAGCAGGCCGCGCGCGACCATCAGTTCGGCGTTGAGCACCGAGGCCCCCGCGGCCCCGCGCACGATGTTGTGCGCCATCGCCACCAGCTTGATGTGGAAGACGGGATCGGGCCGCACGCGTCCCACGACGAGGGCCATGCCGTTGCCGGCCATCCGGTCGCGGCGCGGCTGCGGGCGGTCGGGTTCGTCGCGCATGATGAGGGGACGCTCCGGCGCCGTGGGCAGGCCACGCGCCGCGTCGGCGCCGCGCCACTCGCGCAGCACGGCGGTGACCTCGTCGGCGGTGGGCTTGCGGTCGAATTCCACGGACAGGCACACCGTGTGCCCGTGTTCCACGGGCACGCGGTTGGTGTGCGCGCTGAGCCCGAACGACGCCGGGGCGATCACGCCGCCGCGGACGGTCCCGAGCATCTTGTTCACTTCCACTTCGACCTTGGGCTCCTCGTCGCGGATGAACGGGATCACGTTGCCGAGGATGTCGAGGCTGGGCACGCCGGGATAGCCCGCCCCGGACACGGCCTGCATGGTCATCAGGATCACGCGCCGCACGCCGAACGCCTCGTGTAGCGGCGCCAGCACCATCGCCGCGGGGATGGCCGAGCAGTTGCCGTTGGTCACGATGGCGCCCGTCCAGCCGCGGTTCTTGCGCTGCGCCGCGAGCACGTCGAGGTGTCCGGGGTTGACCTCAGGAATCACCAGCGGGACGTCGGGTTCCATGCGGTAGTTCTTGGCGTTGCTGAGCACGAACCGTCCGGCGCGAGCGAACGCCGGCTCCACGTCGCCGGCGGCCGCGGCGTCGAGCGCCGAGAACACGAGGTCAGCCTTGACCGCCGCGGGATCACACGCAAGCACCGGCAGCGTGGCGATGTGGGGCGGGATCGCGTCGTCGCCCACCCAGGTGGCGGCGTCGGCGTACGACTTGCCCACCGAGCGCTCGGACGCCGCGACGGCGCCGATCTCGAACCACGGGTGATCGGCGAGCAGCCGGATGAACGCCTGGCCCACGGCGCCGGTGGCACCGAGGATGGCGACGGAACGCTTGGACGAGGGGGCGGCGGGGGGCATGCGGGTGGGTTCAGGTCTCGAGCAGGGCGCGCACCATCCGCGCGTAGGTATCCACGGCGCCGCGCAGCTCGGCGACGTCGACGTATTCATCGGGGGTATGGGCCACCGTGATCGAACCGGGACCGAACAGGAGCGGCGTGCCCCAGCGATCGAGCAGTGGTATGTCGGAGGTGTACGCCACGGGCGCGGTGTCGAACCCGGGCAGCGTATGGAACCGCTGCGGCGGGATGTGGGAACCCCAGTCGAGTTCCGCCCGCCCCTTGGCCCAGCGCTCGACCGCTTTGCGTAGCGGCGCGACATCGTTCACCAGCCGGAACATCACCTCGCTCTCGCACAGGGCGGGCACGATGTTGGCTTCGGTGCCGCCGTGGATGGTGCCGATATTGAGCGTGGTGTCGCCGAGCACGGGATCGGACGGCAGCGGGATCTCGTGGATCGTGGGCAGCAGGGCCAGCATCGGCACGATGGCCGACTCGCCCAGGTGGGCGTACGCCGAGTGCGCGGCGCGACCGCGCGTGCGAATGACCACGCGCTGCGACCCCTTGGCGCCGCTGGCGAGCTTGCTCTCGGTGGGTTCGCCGTTGATCAGGAACCGGCTGGTGGCGGGCAGATGGTTGGCGGCGCGCGCGCCGTCGGAATTCTTCTCCTCGCCGACGACGAACAGCAGATCCACGCGGAGCTCGCCGTCGGCGGCCAGCTGCTCGGCGGCCACCATCATCGCCGCCGCGATCCCCTTGGCGTCGCAGGCGCCGCGTCCATAGAGGCGATTGCCTTCGAGGCGCGGCGAGACGTACGGGGGCACGGTGTCGAGGTGCGTGGACAGCGTGACGCCGTGTCCCGCGCGGCGCGCCCAGACGTTGGCGCGGCCGGGCGCCACCTCCTGCAATTCCACGTCCCACCCGCCGGCGACCAGCCAGCGGGACACGAAATCAACGGCGCTGGATTCGGCGCCGCTGGTGGATTGCAGGGCGAGCAACTCGGCGGCGAGCGCGACGACGTCTGTCATGCGCCAAAGTTATCAGGTTGGGCGCGCGGCGGGAGATGCCATCGCGTCCCGGAAACACGACGACCGCTTCGACGGCCGCCGCCCCCGCCGTGTCTACCAGCCCGCGGTCACGCCGAACAGCATCTGCCCGTCGTTGTATGACCTGGCGCCGCGCGTGAGGGCCCCGCTGTCGTAGTTGTCGGTCAAGCTCATGGACAGGCCGACCGTGCCGTTCATCTTGTAGCGGAGCTGCGTATTGGACGACACGAGGAACTGCGCCGCCCCGCTCGCGCTCGGCTGCCACGACGTGGAGTGAGAGATATCCACCCGGTCGTCGAAAGCGTGGTGCAGCTTGGCGAGCCAGGACCAGCGGGCCAGCCGCTCGTCGGGTAGGTGCACCGTGCTGTCCTGGGCCTTGGTCCGCTCCGCCGACAGCGAGAGGCTCAGGCTGGCGTCCGTGTCGTGGCGGCGCACCACGTTCCACTTGGCGCCGGCGCCAAAGCTGTACCGGGCCGCGATGCGCTTCTCGAGGCTCGATTCGAAGGTCGTAGTGACGAAGGTGGACACCGGCGCCAGCGGCTGCGCATTCGCGGTGAGCGTGCCCATCCATGTGCGCTTGGTGACGGTGCGCGGGCCGGTGCCCAGCGACGCCTCGCCGTAGAGCGTCTGGAGCTCGGCGGCCACCGCCAGGGCCGAATCCACGCGCGCCAGCTTGCCATCGGCGCCCAGCACCTGCTGCGACGTATTGCCGAAGAAGATGCTGGCGTTGGCGAGGGCGCTCCCCCGCCAGAGCTTGGGCGGGTGGGGCGGCTGCTTGGGCACAGGAGAGGCCGAGAGCGACATCGGCACGCACGTCGCGAGCAGCGCAGCCGCTGCCAGCGCGCGGGAGATGGGATGACGAAGGAGCCAAGGCATGACGAAAAATAGGAAGGGAACGCTGCGGATCCACCCGTTGTACACAATTTCTTGGCGGCGGTTCGAGCGGAGGGACCAGGCAACGTCGCGACGCGGCGGTTACCTGCCGAGCGTGGGCTCACGCGGTGCCATCAATGCCGGGGCCGGGTCTCGAACCCGGATGGGATTGCTCCCAAGGGATTTTAAGTCCCTCGCGTCTACCAGTTTCGCCACCCCGGCGGGGGAAATGAAAAGGGAGCGGCCGAAGCCGCTCCCCATTCTACATCATCCCGGTACAGAGCGGGAAACGGGACTCGAACCCGCGACCCCAACCTTGGCAAGGTTGTGCTCTACCAACTGAGCTATTCCCGCGTGCCCCCAATATAGCCGCCGCCCGTGGCGGGCGACAAGAAGATCAGGGCTGCTCGCCGAGGGCGTGCACGGCGTACCAGATGCTCCACGCCACGAGACCCGAGAGCGACGCGTCACCGCCGTTCGCCGTGGCCCGGCCGTCGTCGTCCACCAGGGCGGCGGCGAACCCGCCGTCGAGCGGCGCCCGGCGGAACCACCGCAGTGCCGCCTGCGCGTCGGGGCCGATCAGCCGCGCGCAGCGCTGCGCCAGTTCGGCGGCCGGGACGCCCATCGCCTTGGCGGTGCGCCGGTAGTCGGAGTCGTGCCGCTCCACGAATTCATACAGCGGCAGCCAGAGTGCCGACCCCGCCGGATCGTCGAGCAGAGAGGCCTCGCCGGCCATGTCGATGGACGACGCGAACACCTGCGCGCCCTCGCTCGACTTGAGAAAGTGGCGGCGCAGCGCGGCGCGCACGGCCGCGGGATCCTGCACGTCATGCGCCGTCGTTTCGTCGAGCGTACGGCGGAGGACGTCGAGCGCCATCGCGACCACCGCGTTGCCGTGGAGCGGATACGGGTAGGCGATGGGCGCGCCCGACGGCCCGACTTCGGTGGAATACAGCGGCCGGTCGTGGTCGCGCCGGCCCGCCAGTTCGTCGTGCGCGAGATAGAGCGTATCGGCGAGCACCGGCTCGTCGACGATGCGTTCGTCATTCGTGTCGCGGATGTAGCGCTCCACGGCGAGCGGGTACGACGCCGCCCCTTCGAGCGAGAAGCCGGGTTCGAACAGCGTCCCGTCCAGATAGTGCACGCCGCGGCCGGGCGCATACCCGTGCAGCTCGCACATGCGGAGGATGAGCTCGCGGGCCAGGGTGGGATCGGCGAGCTGGACGGCGGGGATCGTCCAGGTGAGCGCCTCCCAGTCGCGCACCGTCACCCCTGCCCCGTGCCACGGGGCGCGCGTTCGCATCAAATAGTAGTGCGCGTCGTCGAGGGCCCGGCCCACGCCGTAGAAGTACGCGAACAGCAGGTTCCGGTTGATCAGGCGGTCCGTGGCCTCGCTGCCGGTGGACTGTTCGAGCGACTGGATGGCGTCGCGCGTCTCGGCCAGGAGGGCGCGCCAGCCGCGGCGCCTGAGGACGGACACCGAGGCCTGGGCGCCGTCGCGCTCCGGACCGGCCGCGAGGTAGAACGCGACCTGCTCCTGGCCCCCCGGCGCGAGCTCCAGGGTGCGGACGAGCGAGAACCGGGGGTGGTCGCCCTCCTGCACCTCCAGGGCGGCGTCCCCGTCGGCGCCCACCGCCATCGCCACGAGCCCGGGCTCGGCGCGGCCATCGAGCAGTACGACGTCCCCGGCGATCGTGGCGCGATGCCCGTCGGCGAACGGACGCGGCGTGCGCACGCGCAACTGGCGGTGACCCAGCACCCCATCGAGTCCGATGCGCACGCTGCACGCGCGATCGGAGCGATTCTCCAGCGACACCGCGTACACGGCGCCGGCCACGTCGGCGTCGCGCCCGAACGGCGCGAACGCCGTGCCGCGCAGGAGCAGCGGCCCCGCCTGGCAGGTGAACGTGGGCAGCCAGCCCAGGGCGCGTTCCCACGCGATCGGCGCCGCCGACAGGTCCTGCGCCACGCCATCGATCACCAACGTCGGCCGGAGCAGCGGCGGGCCGTCGCCGTCCACGAAGCCGGCGTCCCCCGCGAACTCGACGGCCGCGCGAGCACCGCGGTGCAGGACGCCCACGGCATGGATGGCTCCGGTGGCCGGATGGATGCACGGCAAGGCGAGCCAATGGTTGCCGGTGATCTGCCACGGCACGCGCGGAATGGGGAGCGAAGACAGGGGCACGGTGTAGAGGTTAGCTTTGATGGGTTGTCCGGTAGGATAATAAGCTCGCGCCTTCACCCCAGCGACTCGCCTCACCGCATGCATCGCACGCGCGCCGTTTCCGCCTGCTTCCTGTTCGTGCTCCTGGCCGCCGCCCCGAGCCCCGCCCGAGCCCAGGCCGGGCTCGGGCACCTCGACGACGCGACGGTCGTTCCCAAGGGCGTCTTCCGGTTCCGCGCCATCACCGCGTGGACACGCTTCGACTCCCGGTTCGCCCCCGCGGGCAGCGCCAAGCCCACGATCCCGCTGGGCGCCGAGTTCAGCTTCGATTCCCTTGGCGTGGCCCAACTGCCCGCGCTGACCGGTGCCCAGAATGCCATCCAGTCGCTCACCGGCGCCCCGTTCCGGCTGTCGCTGGGCCTGACCCGGGGCGTGGCCGACGCGCGCATCGTGGTCACGCCGATCCAGGTGGAATACGGCCTCACGCACCGCATCACGCTCGGCGTCATGCTGCCGCTGGTCCGCACGCGCACGGATTTCCTGCTGCGCGTGAACCCGTTGGGCACCGAGGGCAACGTGGGGCTGAATCCGGCCGCGGTGAACCTCGGCGCCCTGGCCAGGGACAGCGCCGTCGTGGCGCAGCTGCTCACCGCCGCGACCAGTCTCGAGGCCACCCTCCAGAGCTGCCAGGCCAATCCCGCCGCCAATCCGAACTGCGGGGTGATCCTCTCCCGTTCGCAGGACGTGACGACGCTGCTCCAGAGCGCGACGCAGTTCGGGTCCACCTTCGGCGCGGTGTACGGCGCCAGCACGCAGCAGCGCGGCGCGGCGGTGGTGCCGGTGACGGGCAGCACCGCGGACCTGGCCATCCGCACGCGCCTCACGCAACTCGATTCCTCGTTCCGCGCCTTCCTCGGCGCGGGGCCGCTGATCACCTCCACGCCGGCCGCCGCCGGCGCCGTGGTGGGCTCCGGCGACCTGCAATCCCTGCTGCACCAGCCGGGCGTGGCCGGCATCGACTCGCTCAGCAGCGTGATTCGCATCGGGATGGGCGATCTGGAATTGAGCTCCACGGTGATGCTGCTGGACGGATTCGCGGACTCGAGCGCGGCCGCGCGGGCCAGGACATGGCACGCGCGGGCCACGATCACCGGCACCTACCGCCTGCCCACGGGCCAACTGGCGAGCGCGAGCAACCCGCTCGACATCGCCACCGGGCGCGGCACGTCGGCGGTCGCGGCGCGGCTGGCCACCTACGTGCAGCACGGGCCGCGCCTCGGGCTCGCGGTGAACGCCGAGTTCACGCAGCCGCTCGGCCAGACCAAGACCGGCGCATTCCCGCTGGCGTACGGGGCGCCGTTCCCCCCGTCCACCTCGGACGCCTATCCGTACAAGCCCGGCGCGGTGCTGGCCGTCGAAGTGGCACCGCGGTGGCAGGTGACCGACCTGTTCGGTGTGTACGGCACGTACGACTATCGCCACGTGGCGGCCAACGACTACGGCAGCCTGTTGGCGGGGGCGGCAGGCGACGCGGCCACGCCGGTCGCGGTGTTCGATGGCGTCACGAGCGCCCCGGGGACGATGCACGCTGCCGGGTTCGGCGTCACCTTCTCCACGGTCACGGAGTATGAGCGCGGAAAGTCCAAGCTGCCGATCGACATCTCGTTCACACACGTGGAAGCGTTGGGCGGCGCCCAGCGCATGCCCAAGACGTTCCGCGATCAGATCCAGATCCGCCTGTACTACCGGCGCGGCGAGTAGCCGCGCTCAGGAGCGGCGCGTCGTCCGCTTGCGATCGGCCAGCGGCGGCGCGGCGGCCGCCGCATCGAGCAACTCGGCGGCATGGGCGCGGCTCACCGCGCTCTCGGGATCGCCGCCGAGCATGCGCGCGATCTCGGCCACGCGCGCTTCGCCGTCCAGCACCGCGATGCCGGCCGTGGTCACGCCCCCTCTGGCGTCCTTGCTGACGCGGATGTGGTGGTGGGCCCGCGCGGCGATCTGGGGCAGGTGCGTGATCGCGAACACCTGATGGGTGCCGGCCACGCGGCGCATCGTGTCGCCCACCTGGAGGCCGACGCGGCCTCCGATGCCCGCGTCCACTTCGTCGAACACGAGCGTGGGCACGTGATCGAGGCCGGCGAGGATGGTCTTGAGCGCCAGCATCACGCGACTCAATTCGCCGCCCGACGCCACGCGTGACAGCGGCCGCGCCTCGTGGCCCACGTTCAGCGACACGCGGAACTCCACGTCCTCCGCTCCCTCGGCGCCCACGGCGGCGCGCGGGGCGAGGCGCACTTCCAGGTGGCCGTCGGCCATGCCGAGCGCGGGGAGCACCGCGTCCACGGCGGTCGCCAGACGCGACGCCGCCGCGGCGCGCTTCCGGGACAGCGCGCCGGCGGCCTGGTCGAGGCGCTTCACGGCGGCGCCCTCGCGCTCCCGCAGGGCGCGCAGGTCGATGCCCGACGAATCGACGAGATCCAATTCGCGACGCGCGTCACGTCCCTGCCGCACGGCGTCGGCGAGCGTGGGGCCGTACTTCTTGACCAGGCGGAACAGCAGATCCCGGCGGCGGCGCACCTCGTCGAGGCGCTGCGGGTCGAGGTCCACCGCCTCCTGGTACTGCTCGAGCTCGCGCGCCACCGCCTCGAGCGCGTAATACGCACTATCGTATGATTCCTGCAGGCGGCCGAGCGACGGATCCACACGCTGCAGTTGGTGCAGCACGCGTTCGAGCGCGCCGAGTTGGCCGAGCAGGCCCTGCTCATCGCCGGTGAGCGCCCCGAGTGCCGACGCGCCGAGGGCCCGCAGTTCGTCGGCGTTCTCCAGCCGGTTGGCCTCCTCCTCCAGCCGCGCGTCCTCGCCGTCGACGAGCCGGGCGTCGTCGATCTCCTGGGCCACGTGCCGCAGATAGTCGGCACGCTTCTGCGCCGCCGCCGTCCGCTGTTCGAGGTCGGCGATTTCGTGGCGCACGTCACGCACCGCGGCGAACGCATCACGCGCGGCCGCCGCGTCGCCGGCGGCTCCCCCGAACGCGTCGAGGATGGCGCGCTGCGCTTCGGCGTCGAGTAGCGCCTGCGCCTCGTGCTGCCCGTGGAGGTTCACGAGCAGCCGGCCGATCTCGGCCAATACCCCCGTCGTGACGGTGGAGCCGTTCACCCAGGCGCGGGCCCGGCCCGCCGCCACCTCGCGCTTGAGCACGACCAGGGTATCGTCCATCTCGATGCCGTGGGCGTCGAGCAGCGCGCGGATGCCGGGTTGGTCGGCCACGTCGAACACCCCCTCCACCGTCGCGCGCTCGGCGCCCGTGCGAATGAGATCGGCGCTGGCGCGCTCCCCGAGCAACAGCCCCAGCGCGCCGACGATGATCGACTTGCCGGCGCCCGTCTCGCCGGACAACACGTTGAACCCGGGCGACAGCGGCAGCGACAGCGACTCGATGATGGCGAAGTTGCGGATGCGCAGTTCGATCAGCATGCCGGCGACTGATCCCGCTCGGGAAGCCCGCCCCAGCCCAGCTTCTGCCGAAGCGTGGAGAAGAAGCTGCTCCCGGGGAACCGCACGATCCCGATGCCGTGCGCCGCGCGGCGCACGCGCAACGTCTCGCCCGGAGCGAACGACGTGCCCGCCTGGCCGTCCACCGTGACCAGCAACTCCTCGGGACCACCTTCCGACTGCACCGTGACCACGGAGTCGGCGGGCAGCACCACCGGCCGGATGGCCAGCGCGTGCGCCGACACCGGCGTGACGAGCAGCGTCTCGAGCGTCGGGAAGAGAATCGGGCCGCCCGCCGACAGCGAATACGCCGTGGAACCGGTGGGCGTGCAGATCACGACGCCGTCGGCGGCGTAGCTGGCCACGGTCTCTTCGTTGGCCGACACGCGCAGCGTGACGACGCGCGCGAACCCGCCCTTGTGGAGCACGATGTCGTTGAGCGCGAACCACTCCTGCCGCGACCGGCCGAACGTGTCGAGCACCGCGCCGTGCAGGGCGATGCGCGTCTCCACGGTGTAGTCGCCGCGCGCGAATCGCATGAGCGCGGTCTCGAACTGGTCGGACGGGCACCCGGTGAGGAACCCGAGCCGCCCCAGGTTCACCCCGAGGATCGGGACCTGGTGGCCCTCGAGCAGCCGGGCGCCGCGGAGCAGCGTGCCGTCGCCGCCCAGCGTCACCAGCGCATCGAGCTGCGACGGATCCTCGAGCACGGCGCCCAACGCGCCGTCGTCGCGCAGATCGGATTCGACATACAGGTCGAGCCCCAAGCCCGGCGCGATCTGGCCCAGCGTGCGCAGGACCGCGCCGAGGCCCGCCTCGGCGTACCCGCGATGCCCGATCACGCCGAGGCGAATCACCGGGCCATCGCCTCGCTCCCGTGCAGGGCCCGCACGCGTTCGGCGATGCCCTCCGGCGTCAGCCCGCAGATCTCGAGTTGCTTGTTCCGCGGCGCCGCGTAGATGATGCGGTCCGGCACGCCCAGCGTGTCCACCCGCACCGCCGGATCGTGCCGCTCGATGATCGCGGTCATGTAGGCGCCGAATCCGTTGACCACCGTGCCCTCCTCCACCACGAGCACCTGCTTGTGGTCGGCGAGCACCGCGGCCAGCGTCACTTCATCGTACGGCTTGAGGAAGCGGCAGTTGACGACCGTCACGTGGAGCCCTTCGGCGGCCAGCACGTCGGCCGCGTCGAGCGACGACTGCACCATGGTGCCGACGGCGAGGATCGCCACGTCGGCGCCGTGCCGCCGCACTTCCCAGGTGCCATAGGGCACGGACGCGATGTCCTGCACGGGCGGCGTGTCGTCGGGCACGGCGGCGCGCGGGTACCGCAAACAGAACGGCCCCCCATCGTGCTCCAACCCGGCGCGGAGCAGGCCGAGCATCTCGCGCCCGTCCTGCGGCGCGGTGACGGTCATGTTCGGCACGGTGAGCATATACGCGATGTCGTACAGGCCCATGTGCGTCTCGCCGTCCTCGCCGACCAGGCCGGCGCGGTCCATGCAGAAGACCACGGGGAGCGACTGGATGGCCACGTCGTGGATGATGTTGTCGAATCCGCGCTGCAGGAACGTGGAGTAGATCGCCACCACCGGGCGCAGGCCGCGCGTGGCGAGCCCCGCCGCGAACGTCACGGCGTGGCCCTCGGCGATGCCGACATCGAAGAACCGGCTGGGCACGGCGCTGGCCACGAACGACGTCCCGGTGCCGCTCGGCATCGCCGCCGTGATCGTCACCACGCGCGGATCCGCTTCGGCGATCGCGGCCAACCCCTTGCCGAACACCGTGGTGTACGCCGGATTGCCGGTGGATGCCTTGAGCGGCTTGCCCGTGGACGGATCGTGCCCGGGCGGAAGCGCGTGCCACTTCTCGCCCGCCGAGTGCTCGCCGGCCGGGTAGCCTTTGCCCTTCTGCGTGATCACGTGGACGAGCCGCGGACCGGACATGTTGCGGACCGCCGTGAACGTGTCGAGCAGGGTTCCGATGTCGTGTCCGTCGATGGGGCCGAAGTAGCGGAACCCCAACTCCTCGAACAGCACGCCGGGCGTGAGGAACGACTTGACGCTCTCCTCCCACTTCTTGACCCACGCGCCCATGCCGGCCAGCGGTCCCGGCGCCTTGTCCACGATGTCGCCGATCGCCGTGCGTAGCCGGTTGTACAGCGGATTGCGCTGCACCGAATTCAGGTATTTGGACATCGCGCCCACGTTGGGGGCGATGGACATCTCGTTGGCGTTGAGCACGACCACGATGTCGCGGTCGGAATGGCCGGCATTGTTCAGCCCTTCGTAGGCCAGGCCGCTCGTGAGCGCGCCGTCGCCGAGGACCGCGACGACCTTGTAGTCGTCCCCACGGATGTCGCGGCCCGCGGCCACGCCGAGCGCGGCGGAGATGGCCGTGGCCGCATGCCCCGCGCCGAACACATCGTACTCGCTCTCGCTGCGCTTGAGGAATCCCGAGATCCCGCCTTCCTTGCGCAGGGTCTCCATCCGATCGTTGCGCCCGGTGAGCAGCTTGTGCGGATACCCCTGGTGGCCCACGTCCCACACGAGCTGGTCGCGCGGCGTCTCGAACACCGCGTGCAGCGCGATCGTGAGTTCCACCACGCCGAGGCCGGCGCCGATGTGGCCTCCCGTGCGGGAGCACACGTCGATGAGGCGGGCGCGCATCTCGTCGGCCAGCGTATTCAGGTCGGCACGACTGAGGGCGCGGACGTCGGCGGGCGATTGGATGCGATCGAGAATGGTCATGAGGCTCGGATTCTGGCCTGGCTATTGTACAAAGGTACTACGATCGGCGGGCGATGATGAACCGCGCCAGGCCGTCCAGTTCCGCCGTGAGCAGACCGGCCCGGGCCAGCGCCGCGCACCCCTCGCCGACCAGCGCGTCCGCTCTGGCCACCGCTCCCTCCACGCCCAGCAGCGCCGGGTAGGTGCTCTTGCCGAACGCCACGTCCTTGCCCGCCGTCTTGCCCAGTTCGTCGGTGGTCGCCGTCACGTCGAGCACGTCGTCGGCGATCTGGAACGCCAGCCCCACGCTCGAGCCGAACCGATCGAGGGCCGCCATGGCGTCTGGCGCGGCGCCCGCGGCCAGCCCGCCGAGCTTGACCGACGCCGCGATCAGCGCGCCCGTCTTGGCCCGGTGGATGCGCTCCAGATCGGCCACGGTCAGGGAGCGCCCCTCCCCTTCGAGATCGAGCAACTGCCCGCCAATCATCCCCCCCGCCCCGGACGCGCGCATGAGTTCCTGGACGATGCGTTGCCCCAGGGCCGGAGCGAGCCCCATGTCGCGAGCCGCCTGGGCCGCAGCCCGGGCCGCGAGCGGCACCATGGCCACGCCCGCTGCCGTTGCCGCGGCCACGCCGAAGACGCGATGCACCGTGGGCCGGCCGCGCCGCATGTCGTCGTCGTCCATGCACGGGAGGTCGTCGTGCACGAGCGAGTACGCATGCACCACTTCGATGGCCGCCGCGAGGCCGGCGGCGTCCCCGCGTCCGCCCGCCGCCCGGTAGCCGGCCAGGAACAGCACCCCGCGCAGCCGCTTCCCGCCCCCTTCGAGGCTGTAGCGAATGGCGTCGCCCACCGGGCCGGCCAGCGGACGGGTCTCGCGGTCGGTGAGCACCCCGAGCGCCGCATCCACCGCCGCTCGATCAGCGGCGAATTCCGGCCGGGTGTCAGTCACGCAGGTCGGTGACCTCGAACGTGCCGTCGGCGCGCTCGACCAGCCGCTGGACCTGGGCTTCGGCCTTGCTGAGCTCGGCCGTGGCGTCGCGCAGACAGGCGATGCCTTCCTCGAACAGGGCGAGGGCGCGCGCGAGGTCGAGCGTATCGCCCTCCAGTTCGGCCACGATGTCCTCCAGCCGTTGCAGCCGCGTCTCGAAACTCATGCGCGCTCCTGGATGTCGATCGCGCGGGCGCCGACCCGGCCGTCGCGCAACGTGAGATCGAACGTCGATCCCGGGGTGAACTGCGCCGCCGACGACAGCACGCGCCCCGACGGGTCGCGGGCCACGGCATAGCCGCGCTCCAGCGTGGCCAGTGGGCTCAGCGCATCGAGCCGGCCGGCCAGGGCCTGCATCCGGGCGCGCCGACGCTCGACGGCGCGCGACGCGCGCCCGTGCATCGCGCGCCCCGCGCGCTGCAGCCGGAGCGCCGACACATCCAGTCGCGACCCCACGGCGCGCCGGAGGCGCGCGCCGAGCAGCCGCACCTCCGTGGCCAACTCGCTCACCGCGCGCACGGCGGCCTCGGCCGCCGCGCTCGGCGTGGGCGCGCGCAGATCGGCCACGAGGTCGCAGATCGTCACGTCCACCTCGTGGCCCACCGCCGAGATCGTGGGCAGCGGACAGGCGGCCAGGGCGCGGGCCACGGCCTCGTCGTTGAACGCCCAGAGGTCCTCGCGCGCGCCGCCGCCGCGTCCGATGATCAGCAGGTCGGCGTCGCCCCACCGCGCCAGCCGGTCGAGCGCGGCGCACAATTCGGCGGGCGCCGTCTCGCCCTGCACGGCGGCGGGGATGACGACCACCTCCACGCCCGGGGCGCGCCGCCGGATCACGGCCGTGATGTCGTGCAGCGCGGCGCCGGTGGGACTCGTGATCACGGCGATACGGCGCGGATAGCGCGGGATGGGGCGCTTGCGTTCCGGGGCCAGCAGTCCGTCGGCTTCGAGCCGGGCGCGCGTCTGCTCGAACGCCTTGCGCCAGAGCCCGTCGCCCGCCGCTTCGAGGCGGCGGATCCCGAACTGCATCTCGCCGCGCGCAGCGTACACCGTGAGCTGGCCCAGCGCCGAGACCAGCATCCCGTCGTCCGGGGCCGCCGGAATGCCGCGCTGGTCGCGCGCCCAGACCACGCAGCGGATCTGCGCCGACGCGTCGCGCAGCGAGAAGTACCAGTGGCCGTTGCGGTGCGCCTTGAAATCGCTGACCTCGCCGCGCACCCAGAGCGGCGAGAAGGCTCCGTCGATCACGGCCTTGGCCGTCTGGGTGAGGAGGGCGACCGGGATCGCCGTCTCGGCGCGCTCACCCGGCGCCGCATCGGGCGCGATCATCCCCGCGGCGTCGGCCGGCGCCTCGAACAGGTCAAAGCCGCCCGCGCCCGATCCGCGCGGCTCGCGCCCGCGGGGCATCAGCCGAGCGCGCGGAACGCGGCTCGCACCGTGTTCTGGAGCAACATCGCGATCGTCATCGGCCCCACACCGCCCGGCACCGGAGTGATCAACGCCGCCACCTGCTTCACGCCCTCGAAATCCACGTCCCCCACCAGGCGGTAGCCCTTGGGCGCCGTCTCATCGGCCAGGCGATTCATGCCGACGTCGATCACCACGGCGCCCGGCTTCACCATGTCGGCGGTGATGAGGTGGGCGCGTCCGACGGCGGCGATGATGATGTCGGCCCGGCGGGTGTGCTCGGCCAGATCGCGCGTGCGTGAATGGCACACCGTGACCGTCGCGTCGGCGTCGGCGCCCGCCTGGACGAGGAGCGCCGCCATCGGCTTGCCCACGATGTTGCTGCGGCCCACGACCACCACGTTGGCGCCCCGCGTCTCCACGCCGTAGGCGCGCAGCATGGCCATCACGCCGGCCGGCGTGCAGGGAGCGTAGCCCTCCTTGGAGCCGGTGAGCAGCAGTCCCACGTTGTACGGGTGGAACCCGTCCACGTCCTTCTCGGGGTCAATGCGGCGGATCACGACGTCGGGGTCGATGTGCTTGGGCAGCGGCATCTGCACGAGGATGCCGTGCACGGTGCGATCGGCGTTCAGCCGGTCCACGAGCGCGAGCAGATCGCGTTCCGAGGTCGTGGCCGGCAGCCGGATGGTGTCGGACGCGATGCCCGCCTCCTCCGACGCGCGTCCCTTGGAACGCACGTACACGGCGCTCGCCGGATCGTCGCCCACGAGCACCACCGTCAGGCCCGGCGTGAGGCCGCGGGCCGTCAGCGCGGCCGCTTCCTCGGCCACGCGTTCCCGGATCTTCTTGGCGAGGGCGACGCCGTCGATCAGCACGCCCCGCGCCAGCGTGTTATCTGGCAAAGTCCACCGCCCTCGTCTCGCGAATGAGCACGACCTTGATCTGCCCGGGGTACTGCAACTCGGCCTCGATCCGGCGCGCGATCTCCTCCGACAACGTGGCCATGCGCGGATCGTCCACCTGGTCGGGGGCCACGATGACGCGCACCTCCCGCCCGGCCTGGATGGCGAACACGCGCTCCACGCCCTTGTAGCTGGACGCGATCCGCTCCAGCCCCTCCAGCCGCTTCACGTAGGTCTCGAACGCCTCGCGCCGGGCCCCCGGCCGCGATCCCGAGATCGCGTCGGCGGCCTGCACGAGCACCGAGATCTCGGTCTCGTGCGGCACGTCGTCGTGGTGGGCGGCAATGCAGTTCACGACCAGCGGATTCTCACCGTACTTCGTGGCCACCTCCACGCCCAGCTGCACGTGCGTGCCCTCGTGCTCGTGCGTGAGCACCTTGCCGATGTCGTGGAGCAGCGCGCCGCGCTTGGCCATTGCCACGTCCAGCCCCAACTCGGCGGCCATGATGCCGGCCAGCCACGCCACTTCCTTGGAATGCTGCAGGATGTTCTGCCCATAGCTGGTGCGCCAGTGCATGCGGCCCACGAGTTTGATCAGCTCCGGGTGCAGTCCGTGGACCCCCGCCTCGTACGCGCCCTCCTCGCCGAACTCGATGATCTGCGTGTCCACTTCCTTGCGCGACTTGTTGACCACTTCCTCGATGCGCCCGGGGTGGATGCGCCCGTCGGCGACGAGCTTCTCGAGCGCGAGCCGCGCGATCTCGCGGCGGATCGGGTCGAAGCACGAGACGACCACCGTGTCGGGCGTGTCGTCGATGATCACGTCCACGCCCGTGGCCAGCTCGAAGGCGCGGATGTTGCGCCCTTCGCGCCCGATGATGCGGCCCTTCATCTCGTCGTTGGGCAACGCCACCGCCGACACCGTGCTCTCGGCCGTGTGATCGGCGGCGATGCGCTGGATGGCGAGGGCCACGATCTTCTTGGCTTCGCGCTCGGCGTTGCGCCGCGCCGTCTCGCGAATCTCGCGGATGCGGTTGGCGGCGTCGGCGTGGGCCTCCTCTTCCATGCGGCGGATGAGTTCGCCCTTGGCGTCCTGCGCCGACATGCCGGCCAACTGCTCGAGCCGGCGGCGTTCCTCGCCGATCAGCTTCTCGAGGTCCTGCTCGCGCTGGATCACGCCCTTCTCGCGGCGGCCGAATTCACTCAGCCGCCGACTCAGATCCTTGTCGCGCTGATCGAGGGCGTCGAACTTGCGATCGAGCACGGCCTCCCGCTCCTCGATGCGCCGTTCCTCGCGCTCCACTTCCTCGCGGCGCCCGCGCGCTTCCAGTTCGAAGGTCTCGCGCAGCTTGATCATCTCTTCCTTGCCGGAGACGATCGCGCTCTTGCGGAGATTTTCGGCTTCGCGCTCGGCGTCGTCCACCACGCGCTTGGCCAACTCCTGGGCGGTGGCCTTGGCCTCCGCCTGGCGCCGCAGCTCCGCCGCACGCCCCTGCCGCCGACCTACAATGAAAAACGCCGGCGACGCAAGCAACAATGCGCCAAGCGCGGCGAGGATCGCGGGAACGTTCATCTGGAATCTATGCTCCACCGCGGACAGGGGGCCCGCGGAACCAGGGACGACCAGGACTCGCAGGGTGCGCTCGCCGCTGCAGTTCCGGCGACACGCCGACGAAGGGCATGACGCGGGGCGAGCTAACTCCTAAGCGCACTTGGACCTACGGGTCGGATGACTACTGAACGGTAAGCTACGGCCGCGCGAAGGAAAAGGCAATGTGACTTCCGCACGCACCGGCTTGCAATCACCTTCCTGTGCCGCGAAACTCCAGCCAACCTGTGTGCGAGGAAAAGAGCTGCATGCACCCGACGGACGTCGCCAACCCGCGTTACTACCATAAAGTCGTCGACTGTCAGTGGGGCTGCCCCGCCCACACGAACGTACCCGAATACATCCGATTGATCGCGCAGGGCCGGTACACGGACTCGTACATGCTCAACCGCGAGTCGAACGTGTTTCCCGGCATCCTCGGTCGCACCTGCGACCGGCCCTGCGAACCCGCGTGCCGCCGCGGCCGCGTGGACGGCAAGCCGGTGGCCATCTGCCGCCTCAAACGCGTGGCCGCTGATCTCCGCGACGACATCCACGACCGTCTGCCGGCAATCCCCGAACAGAAGAACGGCAAGCGCGTGGCGCTCGTGGGTGCCGGTCCGGCGTCGCTCACCGTGGCCAACGATCTCATGCCGCTGGGCTACGAGTGCGTGATCTACGAGAAGCTCACGCAGGCCGGCGGGTTGATGCGTTTCAACATTCCGGCGTTCCGGCTGCCCGCCCACGTGCTCGACGACGAGGTGGGCAACATCCTGGACATGGGCGTGGACATCCGGTACGGCACGCCGGTCGAGAGCATGAAGGCGCTCCTCGACGAACGCTACGACGCCGTGTTCGTAGGCAGCGGCGCGCCCAGAGGCAAGGAACTGGACATCCCGGGACGCTGGGACACCGGCAGCGTGCACATCGGCATCGAGTGGCTGGGGTCCGTGCACTTCGGTCACATCGAGAAGATCGAACCCCGCGTGCTCATCATCGGCGTCGGCAACACGGCGATGGACTGTTGCCGCACGTCCCGGCGACTGGGCGGCACGGACATCAAGGTCGTGGCCCGCCGCTCCCGCCGTTATTTCAAAGCGTCGCCCTGGGAACTCGAGGATGCCGAAGAGGAAGGCATCGAGATCATCGAGAACCATGCCCCCAAGCGCTTCGTGGTCGAGCAGGGCCGGCTCGTGGGGATGGAGTTCGAGCGCCTGCAGTGGACCGAAGAGAACGGCCGTCAGACGAGCACGCTGCTCGACACCGTGATCATCCCCTGCGACGCCGTGATTCTCGCCATCGGCCAGGACAATGCGTTTCCCTGGATCGAACGCGACCTCGGCATCGACTTCGATGCCAAGTGGGACATGCCGATCGTGGACCGGAAGACCTTCCAGTCCACGCGCGCCGGCGTGTTCTTTGGCGGCGACGCGGCGTGGGGCCCCGAGAACATCATCTGGGCCGTGGAGCATGGCCACCAGGCGGCGATCTCGATCCACAACCACTGCCAGAGCGTGCCGGTTGCCGAGCGGCCGGCCGACGGCATGAACCTCGTCAGCTCCAAGATGGGGATGCACGCCTGGAGCTACCACAACGATTACAATCCGTCGCCGCGCGCCGCCATGCAGCACGAGGAGCTCGTGAAGCGCTTTGCCGACGTGTCGGTGGAGGTCGAGCTCGGGTTCACGCCGGAGCAGACGGCGCGCGAGGTGCAACGCTGTCTCAACTGCGACATCGAGACGCAGTTCTCCGCCGCGCTGTGCATCGAGTGCGACGCCTGCGTTGACGTGTGCCCCGTGAACTGTCTCACGATCACCCCCGACGGCGGCACCGAGGCGGATCTGCGCACCCGCCTCTCGGCGCCGGCCGTCAACCTGCAGCAGGACCTGTACGTCTCTGCCCCGCTGCCACAGACCAGCCGTCTCATGGTGAAGGACGAGGACGTGTGCCTGCACTGCGGCCTGTGCGCCGAACGCTGCCCCACGGCGGCCTGGGACATGCAGCGGTTCGACCTCATCACGGCGTACGCCGGCCGGAGCGCGTCATGAGCGGCGTCAACGATTTCGCCTTCAAGATGGCCACCGTCAACGGCACGGGCTCGGCGAGCGCCAACAGCCTCCTCATGCAGGCCATCTTCCGGATGGGGATCCCGGTCACCGGCAAGAACATCTTCCCGTCCAACATCCAGGGACTTCCCACCTGGTACGAAATCCGGGTGAGCAAGGACGGCTACACCGCGCGCCCCGAGCAGATCGACCTGATGGTGGCGCTCAACACGTCCACCTACGCCCGGGACGTGGCGTCGGTGCGGCCGGGCGGATACCTGGTGTACGACGCCACCTGGCCGCTGGACCCCGAGTTGCGGCGCGACGACATCACCATCCTCGGCGTGCCGTTCGGCGAGCTGTGCGTGCAGAACTTCGAAGGCGACCGCAACCGCACGCTACTGCGGAACATCGCATACGCCGGCACGCTCGCCGCGCTGCTCGACATCGACATGGACGTGATCGGCGAGATGCTGCGCGAGAAGTTCTCCAAGAAGCGCTCGCTGCTCGACGCGAACTTCCGGGCCATCGCGCTCGGCCACGACTACGCCACCGCGCATTTTGCGCACCCGCTTCCGTTCCGGCTCGAGCGGATGCACGAAACCGCCGGCGCGATCGTCATCGACGGCAATACGGCCGCCGCGCTCGGCTGCGTCTACGCCGGCGCCACGGTCGGGGCCTGGTATCCGATCACCCCGTCCACGTCGCTCATGGAAGGCTTCAAGGGGTTCTGCGAGCAGTACCGCGTGGACGCGGCCACCGGCGAACGTCGATACGCCATGATCCAGGCCGAGGACGAGTTGGCCGCCGCCGGCATGGTGATCGGCGCCGGCTGGGCGGGCGCCCGCGCCTTCACCTCCACCTCCGGCCCGGGCATCTCGCTGATGGAGGAGTTCATCGGGCTGGCGTACTACGCCGAGGTCCCGTCGGTCTTCTTCGACATCCAGCGCACGGGGCCGTCCACCGGCATGCCCACGCGCACGCAGCAGGGCGATCTGATGGCCATCGCCTACGCTTCGCACGGCGACACCAAGCACATCGCGCTCTACCCGTCCGATCCGGCGGAGTGCTTCTACATGGCGCGCGATGCCTTCGACCTCGCCGAGCGCTATCAGACGCCGGTGTTCGTGGTCTCCGACCTCGACATCGGGATGAACGACTGGATGGTGCCGCGCCTCACGTGGGACGATGCCTATGTGCCCGACCGCGGCAAGGTGCTGTCGGCCGACGACCTGGAACGGATCACCAAGTTCTCCCGCTATGTCGACGTGGACGGCGACGGGATCACCGCCCGGACGCTGCCCGGCGTGCACCCGAAGGGCGCGTACTTCACCCGCGGATCGGGACACGACAAGCACGGCGTGTACACCGAGGATTCCGCCGAGTACCTGGAGGTGGTGGACCGGCTGGCGCGCAAGATCAACGGGGCCGCCAGCGCCGTGCCGGCGCCGGAATTCCGGCGCCAGGCCAACGCCGAGATCGGCATCGTCTCGATCGGCGGCTGCCACGCCGCCGTGCTCGAAGCCGTGGACCGCCTCCGGGCCCAGGGCATCGCGACCGACTACATGCGCATCCGCGGGTTCCCGTTCGATGCACCGGTCGCGGAGTTCCTCAATGCGCACGAACTCGTGTTCGTGGTGGAGCAGAACCGCGATGCGCAGCTCCGCTCGCTGCTCACCCTCGAGACCGGCGTGCCGCGCGACCACATGATTCCCATTCTCGATTACGGCGGGCTGCCGCTCACCGCGCGGACAGTGGTGAACGGCGTGACGCAACACCTGCAGGGAGCCGCGGTATGACGTCGATCACCAAACCTCCGGTCACCCATCCCTCGCTGCCCAAGAACGCGCTGGGTCTCACGCGGCGCGACTACGAGGGATCGATGTCCACGCTGTGCGCCGGATGCGGGCACGATTCGGTGACCGCCGCGCTCATCCAGGCGTTCTGGGAGCTGGATGTTCCGCCCCATCGCGCCGCCAAGATGAGCGGCATCGGGTGTTCATCCAAGACGACCGCGTACATGATGCGCCAGTCGCACGGCTTCAACGGCGTGCACGGCCGCATGCCCGCGTTGGCCACGGGCGCCAACGCGGCCAACCGCGGCCTCACGTACATCGGCATCTCGGGCGACGGCGACTCGCTGTCGATCGGCCTGGGCCAGTTGAGCCACGCCATCCGCCGCAACGTCAATCTGCTCTACGTGCTGGAGAACAACGGCGTGTATGGGCTCACCAAGGGGCAGTTCTCGGCGTCGGCCGACGTCGGCTCCACGTCCAAGAAGGGCGAATCCAACGACCAGCGGCCCATCGATCCGGTGCTCCTGGCGCTCAGTCTCGGCGCCACCTTCGTGGCCCGGGGATTCTCGGGCGACAAGGCCCACCTGGTGCCGATGCTCAAGGCGGGCCTGCGGCACAATGGATTCGCCCTCATCGACGTCATCTCGCCGTGCGTGAGCTTCAACGATCATGTGGGCTCCACCAAGAGCTACCGGTACACGCGCGAGCACTACGAGGATCTGGCCCCCGTGGACTTCGTGCCGATGCGCAAGGAGATCAGGACGCCGGACGGCGCCGGCGCCGCGATGTCGGTGACGATGCACGACGGCAGCGTGGTGCGGTTCCGGAAAACCGACGAGGCGTACGATCCCACGAACCGCGATGCCGCGTACGCGCACGTGCGCGCGCATCAGGAACGCGGCGAAGTGGTCACCGGGCTGCTCTACCTGGACGAGGGCGCCAAGGACATGCACGCGCTGAGCCGCACCGTGCAGCAACCGCTGGTGGAACTGCCCTACTCGACGCTCTGCCCCGGCAACGCCGCGCTCCAGGAACTGCAGAACGAGTATCGGTAGCCGCCCTCAGCCGCCGGCCGCCAACGGCCGCGCCGCGATCGCGCGACTGGGCGTGCCGCGAATGGGAATCGCGGTCACCTCCGGCAGCCCATGCGCCGGCAGGCCCCGCGCAGCGACGGATGCCGCGACGGGAATCCAGAAGAAGGCAGCCGCGGCGGCCGCGGACTCGATGCCCGCCCAGTAGTCGCTGTGCGCGTACAGGTTCCCGCCGTGCGCCATCTGCTGCGTGACCATCCAGGTGGCCCCAGGGCCGCCGTGACGCCCCACCGCGGTCGGGAAGAACCCATCGCCGCCCACCGTCTCGCCGATCGGGAATGCGAGGCGCAGCACCGGGTCACCCTCGGAATACAGGGCGCAGATCCCGCCGGCCCAATCGACGCCCCCGCGCAGTTCCTGGCCGCGATCCACGCGGTCGGTGGGCACCGCTGCCGCCATGAACACCACGCGATCCACGACCACGGAATGCGCCGGGGGCTGCGCGAGACATTCGAGCAGCTCCGCGGCCAGGCGGCAACCCAGCGAGTGCGCAACGACGGACAGCGTGAGCGGTGCGCCGCCCGGTCCGGCCATCGCGCGCAGGTAGACGTCCATCCGCCGCGCGGCGTCGCGTGACACGCCGATCTTGAGCGGATATGACGCCTGGTTGAGCCCGGCGATCGGCTCGTCGCCCGGCCACTGCACGCCCGTGGGATTGCGCGGCATCCAGCCGCCGATCTGGACGGCCGCGATGCCGTCCAGAAACGCGCGCCACGAGTCGCGGGCCGCGGCGGCCGAGTTGGCGTACCCGTGCACGAGCAGCAACACGGCGCCGCCGGCGGGCGGCAGCGTGCCGTGCACGTCCACCACCGGCCCGCCCGAGTCGCACGCGGGCTGGCGCACGCTCAGTTCCGGCAGCGCGGCCGTCACGGCTACTTCCGCAGCCCCTGCACGGCCGCCGTCAGATCCCTGGCCACGGGCGCCAGGAATCCCGCCAGCACCGCGCCGATCACCACCGCCCCCACGCCGCCCACGTAACTCGTGCCTACGTGGAAGCGCAGTAGCAACGCCGCGTAGGTGAGCAGGCCGCACAGCACCAACGAGGCGATCTGCAACGACATCTTCCACCGGTAGCTCACGGCGATCTGGAACGCGTCGATGGCCCGCTGGAACTGGTGCATCACGCGGGCCTTGGCGGCGCTCACCTCCGGCGTGCGCGCGGTCGCGGAATTCATGGCCCCGTTGGCCACGCCGATCAGCATCGCCAGATCGGCGGCGCTGGCGCGCGAACCGACGATCGCCACGAGATTCGGATCGTCCGCGGGATACTCCAGCACCACCTGGAGCGCGGCATTGATCTGGCCGCACATCTGCTCGATGGGCAGATCGTACAGGGCGTGGGCGTCGCCGTCGGTGGCCAGCGACACGAGCCGCGCTTCGGCGGCCGCGGCATCAGGCTGTTGGCGACCGGCGGGCTGCCCGAACAGGACCGCCGACCGATCGGGCACGGCCGCTTCGCGCACCCCGTCCGCCAGCCAGGCGCGGAACCGCCGGCGCTGGTACCAGCGGCGAATGGGGAGCATGTCCTTGGCCGTCTGGATGAGCGCCATCGTGATCACGCCGATGGCGCTGATGGTCGTCAGGTAATCGACGAAGCCAAACGACAGGGACGACGTCCCTGCCTGCAGAACCGCATACACCGGATCCATGCACGACCTCCGGGGGGAACGGTGGAGGTATCGCGATTTGACGCCGGACGGCCGCGGGGCAACTCGGCTTGGATCAGGCCCCGCGCTTGGCCGGCGGCAACCACCGGCGGACGTCGGCGCTGAGAGCCGTCATCGACTCTGCGAGGTCCTGCGCGCTCTGGCGCGCCTCGAACAATTCGTTGGTGATCTGCAGCGCGGCGAGAATCGCCCCGCGTTGCGCGTCGAGCACCTTGCCGCTGTGCATCACGTCGCGAATCGCCGTGTCGAGATGCTTGGCGATCGCCCGCGTCGTCTCGGGCGACACGTCGCTGCGGATCGTGTACTCCTCGCCCACGATCGTCACCTTGACCGACTGCTTGGCGCCGCTCATCGCTCACCCCGCGTCTGCGCCTGCTGGCGCAGGAAGTGCACCCGGTCGAGCATCACCTTGGACCGTTCCTTGGCCTGGTCGAGACGCTCGCGCAACCGGGCGTTCTCGCGCTCGAGCGTGGCGATGCGGTCGGCCAGCCGCGGCTGCACCGGGCCGTCACTCGCCGTCGACTCCAATTCCTTGAGCCGCGCTTCGGCGAGCAGCGCGCGGCGGCGCATCGACGCCAGTTCGTCGCCCAGGCTGCGCACCAGCGCGTCGAGCTCCTGGAAGGCGGCGGTGTCAGGACGTTCGCGGTCGGACATTGAGTTCGCTCTCGAGTGCGCTGAGGATCTTGGCGCGACGGCCTTCGATTTCCTTATCGCGTAGGGTGCGCTCCGGATGGCGGAACGTCAAGCGCCAGGCCAGACTGCGCGTGCCGTCGGGCAGCCCCGTGCCCATGTATTCGTCGAACAGGTGCAGCCGCTCCAACAGCTCGCCGGCGGTCCCCCGGATCACCTGCTCGATCTGCGCCGCCGACACGCCGGCCGGCACGACCAGCGCCAGATCGAATTCGGCAGCCGGCGTGGTGGGCAGCGGCTCGTACCTTGGCCACCGGCGCACCTCGGCGCCGGGCGCCTCGCCGTGGGCGTTGCGCCCCTCCGGCGCCACCGGCGCGTTGGGCATCTCGGCGAGCGCGATCTCCACGCCGAACGCGGGCGCGGCCCACACCGGCGCGTCCAGTGCCACGCGGCGCACGCCGCCCACGTCCGCCCCATCGGCCGTCACCCGCCAGAGCCATTCACCCTCGGCGGGCACCATCGCCACCGGCACACCGGGGTACGCGTCGCGCGCCAGTTGCTCGGCGAGGCCCTTGGCATCCCACTCGTCGAATCGCTGCGCGCGCGGCGCATCGAAGTGGGCGGGATGGCGGTCGCCCATCACCAACGCGCCGGCACGGACGATCTCGCGCGGCAGCGCCCCGCCGGACGGCTCGAACACCGAGCCGATCTCGAACAGGCGGACGTTGCCCTGCATGTGCGCCAGGTTCGACTCGGCGCGCCGCGCCAGCGAATCCAGCACGTCGCGGCGCAGGTAGGGCTCATCCTCGGCCAACGGATTCTGCACGCGCACGAATCCCTCGGACGCGCCCTTGGTGAACGGCATCGGCCGCGCCTCGAGCAGTCCGCGCGCCACGAGCCCCTGCCGCACGCGGCCCGCCTGCACCCAGACCGGATCATCCGGCGACGTGCCCGGCCGGAACGGCCGGATCTCCGCCGGGAACCAGTCATAGCCGCGCAGCCGCGCCACCTCTTCGATGAGGTCGATCTCGGCCACGAGGTCCCGCCGCCACGACGGCGGCACGACGTGCAGTTCCCCGCCGCCGGCGTCGAGTTCCACCGTGCACCCGATGCCCGACAGCAGGCCGCCAGCCTCGCTGCCCGGCACGCGCGCGCCGAGCACCTTGGCCAGGCGCGACGAGCGCAGCGTGATCGCCCGGGGCTGCGGAACGGCATCGAGCACGTCCACCGGCGGACCGGCCACCTGCCCGCCCGCCACGGCCAGAATGATCTGCGCCAGGCGCTCGATTGCCATCGGCGGCAGCGCGGAGTCCACTCCGCGCTCGAACCGATAGCTGGCATCGGTGCTGAGGCCGAGCGCGCGCCGCGTGCGGCGGGTGCCGGCCGGATCGAACACCGCCACCTCGAGGAACAGGTCCGTGGTGCTGTCGGTGACCTCGCTGTCGCGGCCCCCCATCACACCGGCCACGGCCTGCGCCCGCTCGGCGTCGGCGATCACGGTCATCGTCCCGTCGAGCGTGCGGGTCACGCCGTCGAGCGTCACGAGCGTCTCTCCGGGGCGTGCCGCGCGCACGATCACGGTGCCGCCGGCGAGCTTGGCGAGATCGAACGCGTGCGTGGGCTGCCCCAACTCGTGCAGGATGTAGTTGCTGGCGTCCACCACATTGTTGATCGACCGGCTGCCCACGCTCGCCAGGCGCTCCACCAACCACGCGGGACTCGGCCCCACGGTCACGCCGCGGATGACCAACCCCATGTAGCGCGGCGCCAGCGCGGGGTCCTGCACGCGGACGGCCACGTGGCCCGTCACGCCCTCATGGGCCACGCGCGGCACGGCGTCCCACACCGGCGCCGCGCCGCCGACGGCGGGCAACGACAGCGCGCGCGCGGTGACCGCCGCCACCTCTCGCGCCACGCCCAGATGCGAGAGCAGATCGGGCCGGTTGGGCAGCACGTCGATCACCAGTTGGGTGTCGCCCAGCGGGAGCGCCTGCAGGAGCGGGGTGCCCGGCGGTACGTCGAGATCCAGTTCCATGATGCCGTCGTGATCGTCCCCGAGCTTCAATTCGCGGGCCGAGCAGAGCATGCCATCCGACACGGCGCCGCGGATCTTGCGCTTCTCGAGCTTGAGCCCGGTGGGGATCACGGTGCCCGTGCGCGCGAACGGGTACAGCTTGCCCGCGGTCACGTTGGCGGCGCCGCAGACCACATCGAGCAGCACGCCGCTTCCGTCGTCCACCCGCGTGACGTGCAGGTGGTCGGAATCGGGATGCGGCGCCTCTTCGACCACGCGCGCCACGACGATCGCCGCGAGATCCTGGCGCAGGGGCACCAGTTCGTCCACCGTGGCCACGTGCGCCGTGATCAGATCCCGGAGCTGCGCCGGCGTCTGATCGAAGGGGACGAAGGCCCGCAGCCATGCGTACGAGACGTTCATTCGGCGATCTGCTCCAGAAAGCGGACGTCGGAATCGTAGAAGACGCGGATGTCGCCCACGCCGTAGCGCTGCTGGGCGATACGCGCCGGCCCCATGCCGAACGCCCACCCGGTGTACTTCTCGCTGTCGATCCCCGCGCCCTCGAGCACCGCGGGGTGCACCATGCCCGAGCCGAGGATCTCCATCCATCCGGTGCCCTTGCAGGCGGCGCAGCCGGCGCCGCGGCAGAGCTGGCACTCGATGTCCATCTCGGCCGAGGGCTCGGTGAACGGGAAGAAGCTGGGCCGGAAGCGCACGTTGGCGGCGCCGAAGAAGCGGCGCGCGAAATGCCCGAGCGTGGCCTTGAGATCCACGAAGCTGATCCCCTCGTCCACGCACAGGCCTTCGATCTGCGCGAACATCGGCGCATGGGAGGCGTCGAAGAAGTCGCGACGATACACGTTGCCGGGCGCGAGGATGCGGATGGGCGGCGCGTAGCGCTGGAGGGTGCGGACCTGCACCGGCGACGTGTGCGTGCGCAGCAGCACGTCGCCCTCCACGTACAGCGTGTCGTGCATGTCCATTGCCGGGTGGTCGGGCGGGAAGTTGAGCGCGCCGAAGTTGTACCACTCCGATTCGACCTCGGGCCCGAGGGCGATGGTGAAGCCGAGCTCGCGGAAGATGCCGGCGATCTCGTCGATGACGCGCGTGACCGGATGGGCGGCGCCGCGCCACTCGTGGCGGGCGGGCATGGTGAGGTCGCGCGGCCGCTGGTAAGCGGCGGACGCCAGGGAGAGTTCGGTCCGCCGTTCGTCCAGCGCCTGCTCGAGCTGGCGCTTGACGGTGTTGAACAGCTTGCCCGCCTCGGGCTTCTCGTCCCGCGGCAGCGCCCCGAGGGCGCGCTGGAATTCGAGGATCTCGCCGCGGCGGTCGCCGAGGACCTGCACGCGCGCGGCCTCGAGCGCGTCGAGGTCGGCCGCGTCGCCGATGGCGGCGAGGCCGGCGGACGCCATCCGGCCGATCTGGTCGGCGTAGTCGCGGAGGGTGGGCGGATCGGGAAGAGGCATCGGGAGCGCGGGATGGGGCCAAAGCGGACGGCGGCAGCGGCGACCGAGGTCGCGCTGCCGCCGTGGAGTCGCAGGACTACAAACCTACGCTGCGTTCAACGCGGAGCGCGCCTTGTCGGCCAGCGCCGCGAACGCCGCGGGGTCGTGCACGGCGAGATCGGCGAGGATCTTCCGGTTGACTTCGATGCCGGCCTTCTTGAGGCCGTTGATGAACGTGGCGTACGTCAGCTCGTGCTGATGCGCGCCGGCGTTGATGCGCGTGATCCACAGGCGCCGGAAGTCGCGCTTCTTGTTCTTGCGATCCCGGTACGCATACTTCCAGCCGCGCTCGACATTTTCCTTGGCGGCCTTCCACAGCTTGCTGCGGGCGCCAAAGCCGCCGCGGGCGGCCTTCATGATCTGCTTCTTGCGCTTGAGGCGCGGTACGTTCGATACGGCGCGAGGCATGGGTCTCTCTCCTTACGCCTGCAGCAGGCGCTTGATGTTCTTCACCTCGCCATTCGTGGCAATGAGCCCCGACTGGCGCAGGCGGCGCTTCCGCTTGGACGTCTTCTTCGTGAGAATGTGGCTCTTGTTGGCCTTGTTGCGCTTCACCTTGCCGGTTCCGGTGAGGCTGAAGCGCTTCGCGGCACCCTTGTGGGTCTTCATCTTTGGCATGGACTGCTGACCTATTTCGGTGTGAGGATCATCGTCATCGACTTCCCTTCCAGTCGCCCCGCGCTCTCGATCTTGCCGATGTCGGCGAGGGACGTCGCCACGCGTTCCAGCACGGCCTGGCCGAGCTCGGGATGCGTGACCTGGCGACCACGGAACATCATGGTCACCTTGACCTTGTTCTTCTCTTCCAGGAACCGGCGCGCGTGTCGCGTCTTGGTGTCGAAATCGTGATCGTCGATGCCCGGGCGGTACTTGACCTCCTTGAGCTCGATCACGTGCTGCTTCTTCTTCGCCACCCGCGCCTGCTTGGCCATCTCGAACTTGTACTTCCCGTAGTCCATGATCCGGACCACCGGGGGCCGCGCCGTCGGGGCGACTTCGACCAGATCCAACCCCAACTCTTCGGCCATGCGGAGCGCGGCGTCCACTTCGAGGATCCCGAGTTGTGAACCGTCGGCGCCGATGACGCGTAGCGGGCTGATGCGGATCTGGCGGTTGACCCGCACGCGCTTCGTCGTGTCCTGGAT
The DNA here is from genome assembly GCA_035533755.1 of Gemmatimonadaceae bacterium. Taxonomy (NCBI): domain Bacteria; kingdom Pseudomonadati; phylum Gemmatimonadota; class Gemmatimonadia; order Gemmatimonadales; family Gemmatimonadaceae; species Gemmatimonadaceae bacterium. Next base: position 26,056 of record DATLTC010000009.1, on the reverse strand, counting down.
GGCAAAGCCCTCGTTCTGAAGAAAAAAAATGCGGACCCACCGAGAGTCCGCACGACGGCGCCCGCACTCGATACTCGAGTGACGCGGCAAACCGGCCTGGACTCCTGTAGCGCACCAACGCCGAGGCGAAGGGCCAGAGGGTGGAAACGACAGCCCGTCGTTTCACTTACCAAGTTGTAATGCCTGAAGTTAGGCCTCGCCACCTCAGGCGTCAAGTGCGCCGCGGGTCACACGCCGCCCGTCGCTACGGGGCCTCGAAGGCGTAGCCCTTCCCGTCGTGGACCACCCGGCCCCACGCGTTGACGGCGTCGTGCACGAACACCAGCAGCCACCGCTGCTCGGCGGCCGTCTTGAGCAGCCGCCGCTTGGTTTCCAACGTCACCAACGGCTCCACGTCATAGCCCATGATCCAGGGCAGCGGCAGGTGCGCCGCCGTCGGCACCAGATCCGACAGGAAGATCGCCGTCTCGCCGCCCGACGCGAGCCGCACGGCCTGGTGCCCCGGCGTATGGCCCGGCGTGGGCATCAGGTGCACGCCGGGGATGATCTCGACCTCCCCCTGCACCAACTCCAGGCGGCCGGCCTCCATCACCGGCGCGAAGTTGTGCGCGAAGTAGCTGGCCGCCGTGCGCTCGTTGGTGTGCGTGGCCCACTGGTACTCGGCACGCTGCACCACGTAGCGCGCCCGCGGAAAGCTCAGCCGCACCTGCCCTTCGGCGTCCACGTACGTGTTGCCGCCGGCATGATCGAAGTGCAGGTGCGAGTCGATCATCATCGTGATGTCCGACGGCGCCACCTTCAGCTGCGCCAGCGCGTCGTCCAGCCAGGTGCGCCCTCCGGCGCCGGCGTTCTCCACGCCGTAGATCTCGTGGAACTTGGCCGACTCCTTGTTGCCCAGCCCGTTGTCGATCAGCACCAACCCGCGCTCGTGCTCCACGAGCAGGCACCGCATGCCGAGTTGGATGCGGTTGCGCTCGTCGGCCGGAATCCGGCGTTCCCAGAGCGGTTTGGGCACGACGCCGAACATCGCGCCGCCGTCCAGCCGCTGTCCGCCCGCCTGGATGGCGTGGACCTTCCATTTGCCCACGGTGCGGGTCTCGATCCGCGGTTCCACGGTCATGCCGAACGGTCGTCGTTGGCGGAGCGCGGAAACGCCGACCACCGGCGCCCGGTCCTCGTGGCGGGGTGCAGCAGCCCCTCGAGGTCATCCCACGTGTCGCATCCGCGGGCGAACGCGTCGTCGAGCAGCCGGATGAGCACGTGCGCCGTGGCGACGGCGTCCCCCAACGCGCGGTGGCGGTCGTCGATCGCGATGCCGTAGTGCGCCGTGACGTGATCCAGCGACCGCCGCGGCAGGTGCGCGAGCAGGCGCCGCGCCAGACGGACCGTGCACAGCTGCGCGTTGTCGAGCGGCGCCTCGCCGGCGCGCTCCATCTCCATGCCCACGAATCCCCAGTCGAACGGCGCGTTGTGGGCCACGAATACGTGATCGGCCATGAACGCCCGCACCTCGGCGCTCACGTCGCGAAACCGCGGCGCGTCCTTGACCATGCCCCACGAGATGCCGGTGAGGCGGGTGATGTACTGGGGGATGGAGCGCTCCGGGTTGAGCAGCGTCTGGAACGTCTCCTGCACCTGCCCGTCGCGCACGACGACGGCGGCGAATTCGGTGACCCGATCGTCGGCGCGCGGCGAGGTGCCCGTGGTCTCCACGTCCACGACCACGTACGACAGCCGCGCCAACCGGCTCGTGCCGCGCATCACGCCCACGGGTCGTCCCGGAGCACCGGGCAGGTCATGCACCGGGCCCCGCCGCCGGCCCGCACCAGCTCCGAACCCTCGAAGGTGATCACGGCGCGTCGTCCGTCGGTGAGCGGCGACTGCCCGGTGAGAAACGACACGCCGGGGATGATCTCGAACCCCATGCGCTCCATCTCGCGCAGCGTGGCGTCGTTGCGCTGGTACGACAGCACCACGCCCGGGCTCACCGCCACGAAGTTGCACCCCGAGGCCCACTGCTCCCGTTCCTGCGACGTGCGCCGGTCGCCGCCGCAGAAGATCGGCTCCATGGGCATCTCGCACGCCTCGAGCGCGGCGAACATGTTCGGCATCTCGCGCAGGTGGCTGTGGCCCTTGTGCCAGTGCAACACGCTCAGCCGCTCCGATCCGATGAACTGCGGCGGAAACACCGCGCACAGTTCGCGGTCCACCTGGGTGAAGATCATGTCGAGGTGGATGGCGGTGTCCTGCTTGGGCATCACGACCACGATGATGTCCGTGACCGGCGTCTGCGCGAAGAACAGCGACGCCAGTTGATCGATCGCCGCCGGACTCGACCGCTCGCTGAACCCGATCACCACGAGATCGCGGCGCAGCGGATGGACGTCGCCGCCCTCGAGGGTGTGGTTGGTGCGGCGCTCGGCGGCGCCGTCGAACAGGATCCCCGCGTTGGCCAGCGCGGGATGATGCGTGAACAGCGACTTCATGATCAGCTCTTCGGGCCACCGGATGCCGTAGCGCATCGAGCCCACGAGCGCGTGGTCGCCCACCACCATCGCGCTGTCGCGCGTGAAGAACAGGTTGGGCAGCGGCGGCAGGGTGTAGCCGGGCTCGTTGAGCGCCTTGGCCAGCGGCCCCGGTTCGTCCTCGCGCCCTTCCACCAGCATGCGCGTGAGCGCGTCCGGCGCGAGGGCGGTGATGTCGCGGGCCAGCGGCTCCGACGGCACGACGTCCATGGCGGCGCGCATGAGCAGGTCGCGCGACGCGGCGTTGCCGAGCACGTCCTGCAGCAGGTCGCGCACCTGATAGACGGGGGTGAACCGTTCCAGGAGGGCGATGAACCGGCGGTGCTCGCGCTGGGCGGCCTCGGCGTCGATGATGTCGTCGTAGAGGTAGTCTTCGCGCGTACTGGGGGTGACGGCGAGCAATTCACGGCCCGGCGTATGGACCAGAACGCCGCGCAACCGACCGATTTCGGAGGACACGTGGACGGGCATGCCCTAACCTAACCAGCGCCCCGATGGCTGGTGCAGCCGTGGGCCGGCGCTTATCTTGTGAATGAATTCACAAGCGCCCCAGCACAGTGAAACGCATTGCCGATTCTACGGTTCGGCGGCTGTCCGCCTATCTCAGGTTCCTCGAAGACTTCGAGGCGCGGGGCTTGTTGACGATCTCCAGTCAGGAGCTGGCCAAACGCGGGGGGACCACCTCCGCCCAGGTCCGCAAAGACCTGTCGTTCTTCGGCTCGTTCGGCAAGCGCGGCCTGGGCTATTCGGTTCCGGAGCTGGCCGGACGCCTGCGCCAGATTCTCGGCCTCCTGCGCGAATGGCGCGTGATCATCGTCGGCGCCGGCAAGATCGGCGCCGCCCTGGCCCGGCATCACGGGTTCCGGCAGCGGGGGTTCGTGATCATCGCCGCCTACGACAACGACCCCGGCATCGTCGGCACAGATCTCGAGGGCGTGGTGGTGCGCGACATCGCGCATCTGGAGCGCGACGTGCATCGCGACCACCCCGACATCGCCGTGCTCGCCGTGCCCGAGGAGCATGCGCAGCGGGTGGCCGACCGGGTGGTCCGCACCGGGATCAAGGCGATCCTCAACTTCGCGCCCACCCAGATCCAGGTGCCGGCCGACATCACCGTGAAGACGGTGAACATGGCGATGGAGCTCGAAGGGCTCTCGTTCGCGCTGACCAACCGCGACTAGGACAGCGCGCGCATCAGCGCCGCGAAGGCGCCGGGCGCGAGGGTCTCGGGGCGCGCTTCTGGATCGATGCCCGCGGCGGCGAGCGCCGCGTCGGCATGGGCGACGTCGAGCGACGCCACCGACCGCACGCCGCGCCGCAGTTGCTTGCGCCGCATGCCGAACAGTTGCTGCACCAGCGCCCGGAACCGCGGTTCGTCGCCCGGTCCGATCACCGGATCGGGGCGCGGCACGATCCGGATGATGGCGCTGTCCACCTTGGGCGCGGGGCGGAACGCCCCCGCGGGCACCCGGGCCACGATCTCCGGCGTGGCCACCGCCTGGATGTTCACCGACAGCGCGCCGTAGATGCGCGAACCGGGCGCCGCCACGATCCGCTCGGCCACCTCCCGCTGCACCAGGTACACGGCGCGATCCGGCCGAGGACGCTCCAGCGCCTGGAAGAGGATCGGCGTCGTGATGTAGTACGGCACGTTGCCCACGAGGACGTACGGTCCGCCGGCGAGCGCGCCGAAGTCGGTGGCCAACACGTCGGCCTCCACCACCTCCACCGACGGCACGGCGGCGTACCGCTGGCGCAGCAAGTTGGCCAACGCGCGATCGTATTCGATCAGCACCAGGCGCCGGGCCAACGGCACGAGCCGATCGGTGAGCGCGCCGCGTCCCGGTCCGATCTCGAGCACCGTCTCGGCCCCCGTCAGTTCGAGGGCGGCGACGATGCGATCGAGCGCGCGGGCGTCGTGCAGGAAGTGCTGGCCCAGGCTCTTCCGCACCGGCGGGAGCGCCCCGGGTGCGCGGCGCGGCCGGTCGCCGGGCACGCGGCCGCTCAACTGCGCAGCACGACGACGGTCAGGTCGTCGCGGGCCCGCACGCCGCGCAGGAACCGATCCACCGCCTTGAACACCCGCTCGACGATGGCGCCCGACGCCTCGGTGCGGTAGCGACGCGCGATCTCGATCACCCGCTCCTCCCCGAACCGCTCGCCGTCGCGGTTGCGCGCGTCGCTCACCCCGTCGGTGAACAGGAGCAGCACGTCGCCGGCCGCGTCCCACTTGCGCCGCGCGGAGCTGGGCGAGTCCGCCGTGAGGCCCAGCGGCGGATCGAGCGCCGGCAGCCGGTCCACGGTGCCGTCGGCGTGGACCACGAACGAGGAGGCGTGCCCGGCGTTGGCGTAGCGCAACGTCCCGCCGTTGCGATCGATCACGGCGTAGAACGCCGACACGAACATCTCGGTGGCGATCAACTCGTCGCGCAGCGAGGCGAGCAGCGCGTTGAGCATCTCCCCCGGATCGGCCGTCGTCTTGGAGTGGATGGCCGACGCGCTCATCACCAGCGCCATGATCAGCGCCGCCTGGTAGCCGTGCCCCGACACGTCGCCGAGCAGCACGCCCACGCGCCCGCGCCCCAGCCGGAACAGATTGTACAGATCGCCGCCCACGCTCTCGGCCGGCGCCACGCGCGCCGCGGCGTCGGCGTCGGCCCCCAGCGCCGCGCCGCCCGGCAGCAGCTTCATCTGCAGGTCGTGCGCCAGCTGCATCTCGTGCGACAGCCGCTGCTGGGCCACGGACGCCCGCACGAGCCGGGTGTTCTGGATGGCGGTGCCGATCTGCGTGGCGATGGCGGCGATCAACTTCTGGTCGCCGGCGGAGAACGGTTGCCCGCCGCGCCGCCCCGAGAGGTTGACCACGCCCAGCGGCTCGGCGCCGCGCGGGGTGCTCCACATGATCGGCACCGAGAGGAGCGCGCCCTCACGATGCTCCACCTCCTGCGGGCACGGCGAGTCGCCGGCCTCGACGATCTCCGGGTGCATGGTCCGGAAGACCCGCGCCGTGACGCTGCACGCATCGTCCACGGCGATCGACGGCAGCGCGGCCGGCCGGGCGCCGAGGGCGGCGACGACGCGCAGTTCCCGACCCGCGGCATCGTACACCAGCACCGTGGCCCGGCGCGCGCCCACCGTCTCGCTGATCTCGGTGAGGATGGTGTGCGCCGCCTCTTCGAGCGCCACCGTGCGGCCGAGGATCTCGCCGATCGTGTAGAGGAGGTTGATCTCCTCGTAGCGCTCGGCGAGTTCGCTGGCGGCGTGTTCGACTTCGAGGGAGGCCTGGAGAAAGTGCGAGACGACGGGCAGCAGGAAGCGGAGGTGCGTCTCGAGGGCGGCGCGGCTGGAGGGCGAGGGCCCGACGAGGATCCACGCGTGGCGCGGTCCGGGCACGGCGGCGATGAGCGCCTGGCCGCCGGGGGTCCTCACGGACTGCGCGCCCTCCACCGGCCCCGGCCATCGATCGAGCGGCGGGGCGCGGTACGTGGCCGCTTCGCATTCCGGCGCCCCGCCCGCCCGGGGCTCCACCCACACCGCGGCGTCGCAGCGCGTGGCCTCCTTGAACGCGGTGAGTACCGAGGTGAGGTCGGACATCAGGCGCGGTGCAGGGTCATGCGGACCACGTTGCCGCGCTGGGCCTCGACGCGCTCCACGTGGTCCATGAGCTTCTGCATGAGAAAGAGGCCGCGCCCGTCCTCGTGCTCCAGGCGATCGGGCGTGGTGGGATCCACGGCGCACGCAGCGAGATCGAAGCCGAGGCCCTCGTCGGTGACCTCGATGACGAGCCGGGTGCTCCCCACGTGGGCCCGCACGCGCACCGACTTTTCCGGGTCGTCGCCGTTGCCGCACAGGATGGCATTGGCCAGCGCCTCGGTCAGGGCCACGGGCACGTTGAGCGTGATATGGCGTTCGGCGTAGCGCATGACCTTGCACTCCGCGCGCACGGCCTCGACGACGCGCTCGATGAATCGCACGTCGCTGGGAAACTCGAACTCGAGGACATGCGCCTCCGGGCGTGGATCCCGGCCACCAGACATCTGCCGCAACGTCACTTCGGCGTCGAAGGGAACCGGCGGCTCAGAAGCTCGCGAGGGCCAGGGCGCGCGTCTCGGCGATCTGGAACAGCGTATCCAGCTTGGTGAGCTCGAACAGCGTCCGCAGATCGTCGTTGAGCGCGGCCAGGCGCAGTTCCCCGCCCTGCTCGCGAATCCGCTTGGACAGGGACACCAGCACCCCGAGTCCGGAGCTGTCGATGTATCCCGTCTTGGAGAAGTCCACGAGCAGCTTGCGGGCGCCGCCCTCGAGCTCCTCGAGCATCTTCTGCTTCAGTTCCTGGCGGTTGCCGACGATCAACTGGCCGTCGATCTCGACGATGGAGACATCGCCCTGCTTCGTGATCGTGAAGCTCATGCCGTCCTCTCCTCGGGGTCCGGCGCCGGATCCGGGGCGCCGTCGTGTGCCTGCAGGGCCGTCACGGCCGCTACATGGAAGATGTCATCACTCGTCGCGCCGCGCGAGAGATCGCTGCACGGTCGTTTGAGGCCCTGCACGATCGGCCCCACGGCCTCGGCGCCGGCCAGGCGTTGCACCAGCTTATAGGCAATATTACCCGCATCGAGCGATGGGAACACCAGCACGTTGGCGCGGCCGCCGACGGCGCTCCCGGGCAGCTTCCCCGCCGCCACCGCGGCGACGAGGGCGGCGTCGCCCTGCATCTCCCCGTCGATGGCCATCCCGGGGGCGCGGCGGCGCGCCAGCTGCACCGCGCTGCGCACCAGATCCACGCTCGGGCCTCCGGCGCTTCCCCGGGTGCTGAACGAGAGGAACGCCACCACGGGCTCGTCGCCCACGATCCGGCGCCGGTCGCCGGCCGCCGCCATTGCGATGTCGGCCAGCTGCTCCGCGTTGGGGTACGGCACCACGGCGCAGTCCGTGAACGTGAGCACTTCCTCGGCCCCCGGGCCGCGGAAGGGCGGCACCACCATGTAGAACGCGCTGGACACCGTCCGCACGCCCCGGGCGGGCCCGACGAGCGCCAGCGACGCCCGCAGCACGTCGGCGGTGGTGTGGCAGGCGCCGGCCACGCAACCGTCGGCATGGCCCAGCCGCACGATCCCATCGGCGAAGTACAGTGGCGTGCGGGCCAGACGCGCCGCTTCGGCCTCGGTCATCCCCTTTTCGTGCCGGGCCGCGTACAACAGCTGCGCGATCTGGTCGGCCCGCGGGTCCCGCGCCGGATCCAGCACCTCGCCTCCCACGCCGCGGACCGCGGCGTGCGACGCCGGCGCGTCGGGGTCGAGCACCAGCAGCGGCTCCACCACTCGTTGCGCGGCGAGCGCCCGTACCGCGTCCAGCGTCCGGGGGTCGGCGGTCTCGGGAAAGACGATCCGCTTGCGCACCGCCGTCGCGCGGGCCTGGACGCCCGCCAGAAAGCTCATCGCCCCGCGAACTTCCGGCGCAGGGCCGCGGCCGCCGACGGGTGCACGAGGCCGCTCACGTCGCCGCCGAACCGCGCGATCTCGCGCACCAGGCTGGCGCTGATGTACGTCGTGTCGAGCGACGGGACCATGAACACCGTCTCGAGATTCGGCGAGAGATGCCGGTTCATGAGCGCCATCTGGTACTCGTATTCGAAATCACTCACGGCGCGCAGGCCGCGAATGAACAGCGTGGCGCCGGCGTCCCGCGCGAAGTCCACGAGGAGCCCCGAGAATTCGCGCACGTCGATGCGCGGCTCGTCGCCCACCGACTCGCGGATGAGCGCCATGCGTTCGGCCACGGAGAACAGCGGCTCCTTGGCCACGTTCGTGGCCACGGCCACGATCAGCCGGTCCACGAACCCGAGGCTGCGCAGCATCAGGTCTTCGTGGCCCCGCGTGACCGGGTCGAAACTGCCGGCGTAGATGGCGATGCGCGTCATGGAGTCCAGGGCGTGAAGGTCACCGCCGCCCGCACCGGCCGGGTCCTGCGGGCCGCCGGGCGCGATCCGCCGTAATGATAGCACGCCGTGCGCGCGCCGCCCACCGTCACTCGGCCCGGAAGATCGTGATCACGGTGTCGCCGTACACGCGCCGCGTTCCCTCGCCCGGCAGCACCTCGTCCCGGCGGTGCTCCACGCCGAGCAGGTCGGCGAACGGGACGGCGAGCCAGGCCTCGGCCACGCGCGAGGCCAGCCCCTGGCCGTACGGCGGATCCGCGAACGCGACGTCGAAGGCGTGCGGCTCCAGCCCGGCCGCGAATTGCAGGGCATCGGCCCGGTGGATCACCGCCGCATCGCCCGCTCCCAGCGCATCGGCGTTCTCCCGGATGGCCCGCAGGCAGGGCGCCGCACTCTCCACCAGGTGGGCCTCGGCCGCCCCGCGCGAGAGCGCCTCGAGCCCCAACGCGCCCGAGCCGGCGAACAGGTCGAGCACGCGCGCATCGGGAAGCCACGGGCTCATGATGCTCATCCACGCTTCGCGCACGCGGTCGGCCGTGGGGCGCACCCGCTCGTCATCCGCCGCCTTGATGCGGCGCCCGCGCCACTTGCCGGCCACGATGCGCACGATCAGCCCTGGAAGTCCGCGAGGCGTGCCTGCAGGCGCGACTCCCCGTTCCACTCGTCGCGATCGAGGCGGAACGCCACGTCCACCGGACGTCCCACGTCCAGCTCGCCCCGCCGCGGGCCCATGCCCCATCCGATCGCCGTCAGTGAGTGGCCGCCGCTCTTGAGCAGGAGCCGAAGCCCGTCCTTGCCCACCGTGCGCGGCGGCCCCGCCAGCGTCACGCCGCGCGACACGAGCACCGGCGCGGGATTGCCGGCGCCGAACGGCTCCAGGTGGCGCAGCAGCGCCTCCAGATCCTCGGTGGCCGCATCGAACGGCAGCTCGAGATCGGCGCGGATCTCCGGCACCAGGTCGTCGGCCGACAACGACCGCCGCGCCACGGCGTTGAAGCGCTCGGCGAACGCCGGCACCTGGTCGCGAGCGATCGTCACGCCGGCCGCGGCGCGGTGGCCGCCAAACCGGATGAGCAGGTCGCGGCACTCGCCGATTCCGGCATGGAGGTCGAACGGCGAGATGGACCGCCCCGATCCCTTGCCTTCGTCCCCGTCGAGCGCGATCAGGATCGTGGGACGCCCGAACTCCTCGACCAGGCGCGACGCCACGATGCCGATCACGCCGGCGTGCCATCCCTCACCCGCCAGCACGAGGCCGTACGTCGCGTCGAGGTCCAGGCGCTCGACCATGCGCCGCGCCTCGTCGAGCGTCCGGCGATCGATCTCCTGGCGCCGCGCGTTCAGTTCCTCGAAGTCCCGCGCCAGCCGGTTGGCGTCGGCCTCGCTCTCGGTCATGAGCAGTTCGACGCCGCGCAGCGCCCGGTCGAGGCGTCCGACGGCGTTGAGCCGCGGCGCGAGGATGTACCCCACGCGGCCGGCGGTGAGGGGCTTGTGGTCGAGGCCCGCCGCGCGGATGAGGGCGCGCAGGCCAACGTTGCGGGTGTCCGAGAGCAACCGCAGTCCGTAGCGCACGAGCACCCGGTTCTCGCCCCGCAGCGGCGCGATGTCGGCCACCGTGGCCAGGGCCACGAGGTCGAGCAGCTCGAGCACGCGGTTCTCGCTGGCGCCGAACGCGCGCACGAGGGCGAGCGCGAGCTTGAACGCCACGCCGACGGCGGCCAGGTCCTTGTCCACCGAGGGGCAGCCGGCCCGCTTGGGATTGATCACGGCGAAGGCCGGCGGCAGTGGGCCGCCGGGCAGGTGGTGGTCCGTGATGATCACGTCCACGCCGGCGTCCTGCAGCGCGGTCACCGGCCCCACGGCGCTGGTGCCGCAGTCGCAGGTGACCACGACCCGCGCGCCGATGTCCAGGGCGGCGCGCACGCCGACGTCGGTGAGATCGTAGCCGTCCTTGAGCCGCTGCGGGATGAAGGGCTCGGCGCGGCCGCCGAGCGAGCGCAGGGTCTTGACCATGATCGTCGTGGAGCACATCCCGTCCACGTCGTAGTCCCCATGGACGAGGATGGTCTCGCCGGCCCGGATGGCCTGGACCAGGCGTTCGACCGCTCGATCGAGGTCGAGGAGGGTGGACGGCTCGTGCAGGTGTTCCAGCCGTGGCCGGAGGAACCGCTTGGCAAGCTCCGGATCGGCGTAGCCGCGGCCCACGACCAGCCGGCACACGGCGTCCGGAAGGCGCAGCGCTTCCGCGAGCGCCGCCACGGCATCGGGATCAGGGTCGGGCGGCATCACCCAGCGGCTGCGAGGGCGCAGCCGGGTGTCAGGAGGAGTCACGCCGGAAAGTTAGGCCTGGTCCGGCGCCCCAACAACATCAATCGCCCGCGTAGAGGAGCACGCCGCACCCCTCGCAGACCTCGGGCGCGCCCGTGCCCAGCATCACGTTGCGCCGCTGCATGGGGATCATGGTGTCGCAGTTGCCGCACGATGGGCCATGGAGCGCGAACAGGGCCACCGAGCGCTGCCGTCTCTGGATGCGATCGTAGCGCGCCATGAGCGACCGCGAGATCCGGGCCGCCTTCTGGTCGCGTTGGCCGCGCGCCCCCTCGAGTTCGCCCGTCAACGCCTTGCGATCGGACGCCAGCGTCTCGCGGGCCTCGGCCTGCGCCGCGCGCGTGGCCTCGACGCCCTTGGCGCGGTCGGCGGCGTGCGCCCGCAGTTCGACGAGCCGGGTGTTGATGGCCCCGATCTCGCGTTCGTCGTCGGCGAGCATGCGGCGCGCCTGCTCGGTCTGGGCCACCGCCGCGGCGGCTTCGCGCGGGGAGGTGACCGTGTTCAGCACCTGTTCGTGGCGCTTGAGCAACTCCCGGTGCTGCTCGATGCGGAACTGGATGTCCCGCTGGCGCTTCTCCTCTCCCTCGGTGGCGGCGGTGGCCTCGGCCAGCGCCTGCTCGGCCCGCTGCGTGTCGGCCTCCAGGGCCGCCAATCGCGGCGCCAGGGCGGCGAGCTTGTCCTCGAGCGCGAAGATCACCGCGTCTTCTTGCTGCACCTCCAACAGAATCACGACGTCCTGATGCACGAGCCGGTCTCCCCGATCATGAGCGTGTCCCGCCGAACGACTTCCAGCCGCGCCCGCCCAGTGAGCGCCACTCGTCCGACAGTTGTTTCTTGCGCAGCATCAGCTCGTCCTGCTCCGAGCCTGCCGCCAGCGGAAGCTGGCGGTCGATTTCCCGCATCGCTTCATGCAGCTGCTGGATCTGCAGCGTGGCCAAGCAATCCTGGATGGTACGTCCGACATCCTCCAACCCTCCCACCTCGGCGAGAAGCGATTCGAGCATCGCGCTCGCATCCTCATCGAGTCCCGCCGCGAGGTCGTCCACCGTGGCATCGGCCGAGGTGGAGACGAGCCTGGCGTAGATCGCGCGCAGCGCGGGTTCCCGGAATTCCTCGGGTCCGATGCGCTCCGCCACCGATTCAACATACGTCCGTTGATGCAACATCACATGCACGAGTTCCCACTCTGTCCTAACCCCTGGGGTCCGCCGGACGTCACGGCGCGGCATGCGCCGCGGCGGTTCGGGCTGGCGGGACGTGTCGAAATCATCCGGCGGCGGCGGCTCCGGCGGCGACCCACGGGACGTGTCGGCGGCATGCCCGATCTCCCGCTCCAGCAGTTCGCGGCTCACGCCCGCCACCTCGGCCGTGCGGGCCACGTACAGGTCCCGCGTGATCGGATCGGACACGGCGCGCAGCGTGGGCAGCAGCTTGTCCAGCGCCTGGCGCTTGCGCCGAAGATCGGCGAACGACCCGTGCCGTTCGAGAATCTGGATCTTCCGTTCGAAGACGTCGATCGCGTGGGTGATGTGTTCCTCGAGCCGGTCCTTGCCGTGCGCCTTGACGAACGTGTCGGGGTCCTCGCCGTCGGGCAGGGTCACGACCTGCACCGCCATCCCCAGGCGCAGCAGTTCGTCGCCGGCGCGGAAGGTGGCCTTGAGCCCGGCGCTGTCGCTGTCGTAGAGCAGGAAGACGTTCTTGGTGTACCGGCGCAGGAGATCCGCCTGCGGCTCGGTGAGGGCCGTGCCCAGCGGGGCGACGACCTCGTCCAGTCCGGCCATCATCAGGCGCACGCAGTCGAAGTAGCCCTCGACGAGGATCACGCGGTCGGTACGACGGATCGCATTCTTGGCCCATGACAGGCCGTAGAGCGTGCGGCCCTTCACGAACGTGGGAGACTCGGCCGAGTTCAGATACTTGGGCTCGCCCTGGCCGATGATCCGGCCGCCGAACGCGATCACCCGCCCCTGCACGTCGAGGATCGGGAACATCAGCCGCCCCCGGAACCGCGGACGCGGTTCCTCGACGTCCTCCTTCTTCACGAGCAATCCGGCTTCGAGCTGGCGCGCGTCGTCGAAGCCCAGCGTCTGCAGGTGGGCACGCATGAGCCCGATCTCGCGCGGCGCGAAGCCCAGGGAGAACGGGTCGGCCTGCTCCTGGTTCACGTCGCGCTGCGCCAGATACTCGCGGGCGGCGGCGCCCATCTCGTTCTCCCACAGCATGCGGCGGAAATAGTCGGCCGCCGCCGCATTCACCTCCCACAGGGGCTCGCGGGGGTCCGGCCCTTCGCGCCGCCGCGCCATCTCGCGCACCTCGACCCCCGACTTCTCGCCCACGTACTTCACCGCCTCGGCAAAGTCGAGCCCCAGCCGCTTCTGCACGAACGTGAACACGCTGCCCGTCTCGCCGCACGAGAAGCACCGGTAGCCGCCGCCCGGCGTGACCGAGAAGTTCGGGTGCGTGCCCTGGTGGAACGGACAGGGCCCGCGCCATCGCGTGCCCACGCGCTTGAGCTTCACGTGCTCGCCGATGATCTGCACGATGTCGGCCGCCTCGGCCACGCGCTCCACGACGTCGTCGGGGATCATGCGAGATCGGCCATCGTGACGCCCGCCCCGCCCTCGTTCCAGGCGCCCAGGCGGAAGCTCCGCACGCGCGGATCCTTCTTCAGCATCTCGGCCACGCGCTCGCGCAGCACGCCCGTGCCCTTGCCGTGGATGATGCGGAGCATCCGCAGGTCGGCGCGCACCGCCGCATCGATCGCTTGCATGACCAGGCTCTCCGCTTCATCGGCTCGCATCCCTCGCAGATCAATCTCGCTCGGCGCATGCGCTTCGGGGAGGTCACCGTGCCAGCCCACCCCCACCTCCGGCGGCTCCTGGTCCCCCAACGGGGCCAGCGAGGTCACGGGGACGGTGAGCTTCAGCGACCCCACCGCCACCACCGCCATGGCGTCGCGGAGATCGATGATCCGGCCCGGCTTCCCGTCCAGCGTGCCCACCGCCACACGCGCCCCGGCGATGAGCGGCGCCGCGCCGGCGCCTGCCCCCGCCCGCCGCGCGCGCGACTCCCGCGCCTCGGCCGCATCGAGTGCCTGCAGCGCCTGCGCCTGGTCGGTGGCCAGGCGCTCGGCGCGCTGCCGCGCCTCGCGTCCCGCCTCCTCCACCGCCTCGGCGCCCGACTGCTTGAGATCGCGGATCGCGCGCTCGATCTCCTGGCGCGCATCGAGCAGATAGCGCCGCGCCTCCTGGCGCGACGCGCGCTCGAGTTGGCGTTCGCGATCGTGCACCGCGTGCTCCCGACGGGCCAGCTCCGCCACGCGACGCCGCGCGTCGTCGAGCACGGCCGTGGTCTCCGCTTCGCGCGCCTCGAGGTCCGTCTCGCGCGCTTCGAGGCGTTCGAGCAGGTCCCACGTGTCGCGCTCGTTCTGCGGGATGCGTTCCTCGGCGCGCGCCACGATGGCTTCGGGCATCGCGAGACGGCGCGCGATGCTGATGCCGTACGAGCGCCCGGGGATGCCCTTCACGAGACGGTAGGTGGGCGCGAGCGCCACGGCGTCGAACTGCAGCGACGCGTTGATGACGCCGCGTTCCTGGCCCGCCAACTCCTTGAGCGTCCCCAGATGGGTGGTGGCCAGCGTCGTGGTGCCGCGGCGCGTGAGCGCCTCGAGAATCGCCCAGCCGAGCGCCGCGCCCTCCTGCGGATCGGTGCCCGAGCCCAGTTCGTCGATCAGCACCAGCGAGTCGGGCGTGGCGTGGCGCACGATCTCGGCCAGGTTCTTCATGTGGGCGCTGAACGTGGACAGGCTGGCCTCGATGGACTGCTCGTCGCCCACGTCGGCGAAGAAGTCGTCCACCACGGCGATGCGCGATGCCGGCCCCACGGGCGCCGGGATGCCGCTCTGGGCGAGCGCCGAGATGAGCCCCAGCGCCTTGAGCAACACCGTCTTGCCGCCCGTGTTGGGGCCGGATACGAGCAGCGTGCGCTCCCCGGGCCCCATGGCCAGATCGAACGCGACCACCGGGATGCCCTGCGCCACGAGCAGCGGGTGGCGGCCCCGCACGACGTCGAATCCCTCGCCGGCGGGCACGAGCGTGGCGCTCGCGCAGTCGAATTCGTCGGCGAAGCGCGCCCGCGCGTAGAGCGCATCGAGCTCGGTGAGGGCGGCGAGGGCCTCGATCATGGCGTCGGCGAACGGGCGCACGCGCTCGGTGAGCGCGGCGAGGATCCGCTCCACTTCCTCCTGCGCGTCGGCTTCGAGTTCGCGCAGGCGGTTGCCGAACTCCACCGCCGCCGGCGGCTCCACGAACAGCGTGGCGCCGCTGGCCGACGCATCGTGGACGATGCCGCCCACCGCGCCGCGTCCCTCGCGCCGCACCGGAATCACATAGCGGCCGTTGCGCACGGTGATCGAGAGATCCACGGGCCGCAGGTGCGGCGCCAGTTGCGCCATCGCGCGTTCGAGGATCCGCACCAGCTCGCCTTCGGACTTGCGAAGTTCGCGCCGCAGGCGGTGGAGCTCCGGCGACGCGTCGTCGCGGACCTCGCCGTCCTCGTCGAAGGTGCGCTCGATGGCGTCCTCCACGGCGCGCTGGTCCACCAGGCGGGGCACGAACGGCGCCAGCACGGCGCGGGCCACGGCGGGACGCCTCGGTTCCTGCAGTGCGTCGCGGGTGCGCCGCGACGAACGCAGCAGCAGCGCGCCATCGCGCAGTTCGGCGGCCGACCACCGGCTGCCGGCCACGCGCAGGCGGGTGAGCGCGGCCGCGGCATCGGGCACCGGCTCCGGGTACCAGGGCTGCTCGCCCTCGCGCAGGCCACGCACCGCCGCCACGCGCGCGTGCTCCGCGTCGAGCCAGGGGCGGTCGGTCACGGGGGTGAGCGCGCGCACGCGCGCGGCGCCCAGCGCCGACGTCGCCCGATCGGCCACCAGATCGAGGACGCGGGGAAATTCGAGGACCCCCAGGGCGTGCGCGTTCACGCCGCCCTACCGGGCCCGGACACGAAACCCGAACGGGCGGGGAGAGCCGCCCATTCGGGTTCCGGAACCTGCGTTGGCTAGCACCGTCACTCCTTCGGGGCGAGTTCCTCGCGTACGATCGCATTGATCGTGCTGCCCTCGGCCCGACCCTTGAACTGCGGCATGACCTTCGCCATCACGGCGCCCACGTTGGCGGCACCGGCCGCAATCGCGGCCCGCACCGCGGTGCGGATCTCTTCGGGATCGATCGACGCCGGGAGGTACAGTTCCAGCAGTGCCACCTCGGCGCGTTCCTTGTCCGCCAACTCGTCGCGCTTGCCGGCGGTGAACATCTCGATCGACTCGCGCCGCCGCTTGATGCCTCGCCGGAGGACCTCGATGACGTCGTCGTCCGTGAGGTCGCGGCGCAGCTCGATGGAGCGATTTTTGACGTCGGAGATGATCGTTCCGAGCAACAACGTCGCCGGCTTGTTCAATGCCTTGCGCGACGCGTTGAGATCGCTCTGCAATCGAGCCATCAGGGCGGACATTACGAGGAACGGCTCCTGCGGTTCTTGCGGATCGCCGCGTTCATCTTGCGCTTGCGGCGCTCGCTCGGCTTCTCATAGTGACGATGCTTGCGCAGATCCGACAGAATACCCGCCTTCTCACACTTCTTCTTGAAGCGCTTGAGCGCGCGCTCGAAGTTTTCATCGTCGTGGATGATGACTTCCGACAAAAGGTCTCTCCCCCCTTCATGGCGTTTGCGGCGCCGGATAAGTGTGCGTAGCCCTTAAGCTTAGCGGCATAGTTGGTCTGGTGTCAATGGAGGGGGGATGGTATACTGGCGCATGAGCACGCCCGGCTCCCCCGCCGATCCGCTGTTCGTTGCGTTCCAGTTCGCGCTGGCCGGCCGCTATTCGATCGACCACGAACTGGGCCGCGGCGGCATGGGGATCGTCTACCTGGCCCGCGAGGTGCACCTCGACCGGCCGGTGGCCATCAAACTCCTGCCGCCGGACAAGGCCAGCGACCCCGCCCTCCGCGACCGCTTCCTGCGCGAGGCCCGACTCGCGGCCAAGCTGTCGCACCCGAACATCATCCCGATCCACGCCGTGGACGACAGTGGCGGCTTCGTGTTCTACGCCATGGCCTACGTGGACGGCGAGACGCTGGCCGAGCGCGTGCGCACCCACGGCCCCCTGTCGAGCTCCGACGCGGCCCGCATCATGCGCGACGCGGCCTGGGCACTCGCCCACGCGCATTCCCACGGACTCGTGCATCGCGATGTGAAGCCCGACAACATCCTGCTCGAGTCGGGCACGGGCCGGGTGCTGGTGGCAGACTTCGGCATCGCCGCCGTGGGCGCCGACGCCGCGGGCGACGGCATCTCGGGCACGCCGGAATTCATGAGCCCGGAGCAGGTGCTGGGCCAGGAGTTGGACGGCCGGAGCGATCTCTACGGGCTCGGCGCGACGACGTTCTACGCGCTCACCGGACGACTGCCGTTCGAGGGCAAGACCCCCACCGAGGTGCTGGCCCGGCAGGTGACAGAGCCGGCACCGGCCCTGTCGTCCATGGGTATTCCCGTATCACGAAAGATCGCCGCGCTCGTGGACCGTTGCCTGGCCAAGGACCCGGCGCACCGCCCGCCCACCGGCGAGGCGCTGGCCGAGCAGTTGGACGCGGCGCTGGAGCAACGGCGCGAGCTGCCGGTGGCGATGCGCGCCTTTGCCAAGGACTGGGGCCGCCTGAACGGGCCGGGCACGATTCTCTTTCCGTTCGCGCTGCTCGGCGCGACGGTGGGCGTGTCGTATCTGTTCGGGCCCACGGCGGCGTACACGACCATGGCCGTGGTCGGCATCGGCACGCCCATCGCGTATCTCGTGAACGCGGCGCGGCGCATGCTGCGGCTGGGGTTCGCGCAGTCCGACATCGGTCCGGCATTTCAGGCGGAACTGGACCAGGCGCGCGAGGAGCGCGCGGGCCAATATGGGCTGGGGCTGGCGCGGTACGAGAAACTCCTCCGCCGGGCGGCGCAGGCATTCGGCATCACCGCGGGGGCGTCGGCGGCGGGTATCTTGGCCTCCGCGTTTCGGCCGTTCGAGTTCCCCTACTTGGGGATCCCGGTGTTCTCCATTTCGAGCATCGGCACCTTCTTCGCGACCATCGGGTACCTGGCCGCCGTCCAGGAACGCGACGACGCCGACAGCGCCTTCTGGAAACGCGTATGGACGGGTCGCATCGGACGCCTGCTGTTCGGCGTCGCCCGGCGGTTCACGGGCCGGCAGCAGGTGACGTCGGTGATGACGCACCGCGCCACCGAACTCGCGCTCGGCCTGGCCGCCGAGCACCTGTTCGAGACCCTGCCCCGGGAGACGCGCGCGGCGCTGGGCAACCTGCCCCGCGTGCTCACGCGCCTCCAGGACGACGCGCAGCGCCTGCGCGCGCAGTACAACGAGTTGCAGGAAGCGCTGGCCGCCGCGCCCGACGGCGGCGCCGCCGAGGCCTACGCCGACATCCGCGCCATGCGCGACACCATCCACGACAAACTCACCGAGGCCGTGGGCGCGCTCGAGACCATCCGGCTCAATCTCCTGCGCCTGCACGCCGGGTCGGCCACGGTCGAGGGGCTCACCACGCACCTCAACATCGCCGCCGAGGTGTCGCGCGAGGTCGAGCGGCTGCTCGCGGCGCGCGACGAGATCGAACGGCACCTGGCGTTCCCGCGCGAGATCGCGAGCACGCCGGCCTAGCACCTCACCCCGGCGGCCATCCCAGCGACCGGCCGCCCAGCAGGTGCAGATGGAGGTGGAACACCGACTGCCCCCCGTCGGCGTTGGTGTTCATCACCACGCGGTACCCCCGCTCGGCGATGCCTTCCCGCTCCGCGATCTCGGTGGCCAGCTGCGTCATCTTGCCGACGATCGCGAAATCGCCGACCGCGTTGAGCGATTCGACGTGGGCCTTGGGAATGACCAGGATGTGCACCGGCGCCTGCGGGTGCACGTCGCGGAACGCCAGGTACTGCTCGTTCTCCACCACGACCGCGGACGGAATCTCGTGCCGCGCGATGCGGCAGAACAGACAGTTGTCGGACATCCGGCCTCCCGGTTCGATCAGCGACCCTGCGTGGCGCGGACGATCGCCGCCGCGGCGACGCCCGCGGTCTCGAATCGCAAAGTAGTATTCCCCAGCGACGCGGCGCGCCAGCCGCGCGCCTCCAGCAGCGCGAGCTCTTCGGCCTCCAGGCCGCCCTCCGGCCCCACCGCCACCGCCGTGTCGGTGAACGGGCCCAGCGCGGTGAGCGCGGCGCCACCCGCATGGAGCACGAATCGCTGCGCGGAACCGCAGGCATCGATCGCCGCATCGAGCCCGCAGGCCGCATGGATCCGGGGCAGCCATGCCCCGCCCGACTGCTCCAGCGCGCCGATCATTCGCGCCATGACCTTGGCGTCGAACCCGGCGCCCTCTCCGCGCGGCGAGACGCTCCGCGAGCGCGCATATACCACGGGCCGCCATGCCGTGACGCCGAATTCGGCGGCCTTCTCGGCCAGCCACAGCATCCGGTCGCGATCGGCCACGGGCACGAGCAGGGTCAACGGCGCCGCCCGCTCCACCATCGCGCACGCCGTCACCGACACCTCCACGGCCCGGTGGTCCATCCGCGTGATGGATCCCGCGGCGATCGTGCCCGCCCCATCCGCCAGACGCACCGGGTCGCCGGCCTCGAGCCGCCGCACGCGCGCGTGCCGCGCCGCCGCTTCGGCCAGCACCAAGACCGCACCGATCACCGGCGCGGTCTCGACAAAGAAGGTCGCTACGGTCGCGCCACCGCCACGCTCCACCATGCGTCCTCCACGAGTTCGGCGGTCACCCGCCAGCCCGACGCCCCGAGCGCCGCCAACAGTTCGTCGCGCTCCGTGAGGAGAATGCCGCTGAAGATGGCGTGCCCCCCGGGCGCCAGCGCAGCGCCGATCGCCGGCAGCAGCGGGCGGATCACCGACGAGAGAATGTTCGCGAGCACCAGCTGCACCGGCGCGACGAGCGGCAGGAGCTGCCCCGCGTCGCCGAGGATCACGCGCACGCGATCACCCACCGCATTGCGAGCCACGTTCGCCTCCGCGTTCCCGATCGCGTCGGGGTCCATCTCGATGGCGGCCACGCCCCGCGCGCCGAGCTTGGCGGCGGCGATCGCGAGCACGGCGCTCCCCGACCCCAGATCGGCCACCAGGTCCCCGGCCCGCACCACGCCCTGCATCAGCGCCAGCACCCCGCGCGTGGTGGCGTGCTCGCCGGTGCCGAACGCCATCTCGGGTTCGATCACGATCGTGCGCGCGCCGTCGGAAGCCGCGGCCAGCCACGGCGGCGCCACCGTGAGCGCGCCCACCGTATGCGCCCGCACACCGCGCTTCCACTCCTCCGCCCAGTCCACGTTGTCGAGCGGCGCCAGTTCGATCGTCGCGGCGGGATCGGCCGCGCGGACCGCGGCCGTGAGCGCGACGGCATCGAGCGTGTGGTCCACCTGGGTGACGAAGCTGTCGCCGTCCTCGTGCACGCCGCCCACGCCGGCTCCGAACAGCGCCGCCAGCACGGCGTCGCGGCGCGAGCGGGAGCGCACCCGCACGGTGGTCCAGCTCACGCGCCCAGCGCTTCTTTCATCTTCTTCCAGAAGCCTTTCTCCCGACCACCCATCGGCACGCTCTTCTGCACGGTGCCGAGTTCCGTGATGATCCGCTCCTCGTCGTCGGTGAGCCGATCGGGCGTCCAGAGTTGCACGCGCACGTGCAGGTCGCCGGTGCCGCCGGCATTCACCCGCGGGAGGCCGCGCCCCTTGAGGTGGAACACCTGACCGCTCTGCGTGCCGGCCGGCACGCGCAGCGAGACGCTCGACGCGACGGTGGGCACCAGGATGTCGGCGCCGAGCACGAGTTGCGGATAGGTGACCAGCACCTCGGTGTAGAGATCCTCGCCGTCGCGCTCGAAGCGAGGATCCTCCGCCACCTCGAACACCACGTGCACGTCGCCGCGCGTGCCGCCGCGCGCCCCGGCATTCCCCATGCCGCGCATGGTCATGTACTGGCCGGTGGCCACGCCGGCGGGAATCTGGATGGCCAGCTCACGCTCGCCGCGCACGCGTCCTTCGCCGCGGCACTTCTTGCACGGCGACTGGATGATCGTGCCTTCGCCCTTGCAGGTGGGACACGGCACCACGGTCAGGAACTGGCCGAAGAACGAGCGCTGCGCGCGCCGCACTTCGCCGGCGCCGCCGCAGCTCGCGCAGGTCTCCACGCGCGTGCCCGGTTCGGCACCGGTGCCGCTGCACTGATCGCAGGTATCGAGCAGCTTGGCCACCACCTTCTTATCGACGCCGCCGGCCACTTCTTCGAGCGTGAGCGGAATCTCGATGCGCACGTCGGCGCCGGTGCGAACGCTGCCCCCCGAGCGGCCGCCGCCGCCGAACAGCTCCTCGAACCCGCCCAGCCCGAAGTCGCGCATGAAGATGCCCAGCGCTTCGGAGAGGTCCACGTGATGGAAGCCGGCCCCGCCACCGCCGCCGCGCAGTCCCGCCTCGCCGTACCGGTCGTACGCGGCGCGCTTCTGCGGATCGCGCAGCACGTCGTACGCTTCGGTGATCTCCTTGAACTTCTCCTCGGCGTCCTTGGCCCCCGCGTTGCGGTCGGGGTGGTACGTCATCGCCAACTTGCGATATGCCTTCTTGATGTCGTCGTCCGACGCGGTGCGCGGCACGCCGAGCACGGAATAGAAATCAGCCATGAAAGGATCTCAGTCGAGCAGGTCGGTGAGCAGTTGCGAGGTATGCGACACCAGCGCGATCACCTTGTCGTACGACATGCGCGTGGGGCCGATCACGCCGATCACGCCGGCGAGCGAGCCGGCGTGGTACTCCGCCGTGATCACGGTGAACTCCTCGAGTCGCGGATCGGCATGCTCGGTTCCGATCGTGATCGAGATGCCGGGGGCGTGCGGCCGCGCGCGGATCGCGTCGGCGAGCGACTGCGGACTCTGCGTGAGGTCGAGCAGGCGCCGCATGCGATCGGCCGCCGAGAACTCCGGCTGCTCGGCGAGCACCGAGGCCTGCCCGAGCACCACCGCGCCCTCGGTGAGCGGCAGCGCGGCGTCGAACAGCAGTTCCGCGTCCTGCACGAAGATGTTGAGCAGCACGCGCGCGTCGGCGCCGGCCGACGAGTCGCGCAGCCGCGAACCCACCGACGCGCTGATCTGATCGAGGGACAGGCCGGCCAGCCGCTCGTTGAGCACCGCCGTGACCTCGGCGAGCACGCCGTCGGCAATCTCGCCCGGAACCTCCACGAACACCGTGCGCGCCACCCCGCCTTCAAGCTGCAGCACCATCAGCAACCGCTCGCTGTTCACGCGCACCAGGTCGAGACTGCGCAGCAGCGTCTTGGCCAGACTCGGCCCGAGCGCCACGCCCAGCTCCTGCGCCAGCACGCCCAGGCTCTGCGCCGCGCGGCGGAGGATCGTCTCGATGGGCGAGTCGGCGCGCCCGATCTGTTCGGCCAGACGGCCTTGCTCGATGACCGCCACGGGGCTCCGCACGAGCAGCGAATCCACGAACGCGCGGTAGGCCTTGTTCGTGGGAACCCGGCCCGCCGATGTGTGCGGGTGAGCGAGGAACCCCTTGTCTTCGAGGTCGCTCATCGTGTTCCGGATGGTGGCCGGAGACACACCCAGCCCGAAGCGCCGCGAGAGCGTGCGCGAGCCCGCCGGTTCGGCAGTCTCGACGTACGTCCGGATCACGGCTTCAAGCACGCTCCGTTCTCTGGGACTCAGTTGCTCGACGGCCATAAGTTCAAATATAGTAACGACTTCGAAGGTTGGTCAAGTGTTCGGTGAGGGCGTCCAAGCGCATCCATCCAACCGCGGTCAGCCGCAGCACTCCCGCCGAATCCACGGTGGCCCACCCGGACTCCAGCCATGGCTGCAGTCGGCCGGCCTCGCCCTCCATCAATTGCAATCCCCGTGCCGTCCGCAACCCCAGATACACCGCTTCAACCGCTCGATTGTCCGCCGTGAGCAGTTCGTCGGCGTCGATGGGGTCAGCCCGATCGGCGATCCGCGCCATCCAGGCCGCGTAGGGGGACAGGTTCCACCGCCGGCGGTCGCCGTCGAACGCGTGGGCCGACGGGCCGACGCCTGCGTACGGCACGCCCGTCCAGTAGGCGGAATTGTGGCGCGATTCTCGACCCGGACGGGCGAAGTTGGACACCTCGTAGTGCGTGAATCCGCGCGCCGCCAGGGTGTCGTGCGCGGTGAGGAAATCGCGCTCGTATCGCTCTTCCGGCGCCTCGCGGAGCTGGCCACGGTCGCGCCACCGCGCCACCGGCGTGGCGGGCTCCACGGTGAGTCCGTAGAGTGAGAGGTGCGTGGGCTCCAGTGCCAGGGCGCTCGCGAGATCGCGCGTCCAATGGCGCTCCACCGATTCGGGCAGCGCGAAGATCAGATCGAGCGACAGGTTCTCGATGCCGGCCGCGCGCGCGGCGTCCACGGCGCGGCCGATGGCCTGCGCGTCGTGCGTGCGGTGCATCCAGGCGAGCGCGCGATCGTCGAACGACTGCGCGCCCAGCGAGATCCGCGTGACGCCGGCGCCGGCCCAGTCCCGCGCCGCGTCGGGCGAGACGTCTTCGGGGTTGGCCTCGAGCGTGACCTCAGCAGCCGGCGCGAGCGCCACCCGTTGGCGGACGGCGTCGAGCAGGCGCGCCACGCCGGTGCCGCCCAGCTTGGACGGCGTGCCTCCGCCAAAATAGAGCGAGTCGAGCGACCACTCGGGCGCATCGGGGTGCCGCAACGCCAACTCCTCGGCCACCGCGCGCACGTAGTCGTCCACCGGCACGCGGGACCGCACGGCGATGGCAAAGTCGCAGTACGAGCAGCGCCTGGCGCAGAAGGGCACGTGGACGTAGAGATGGCGCGGCGGCACACCGGAATATACCGGAGGCCGGGATCGCATCGGGCGGCCGCACGTTTGCCCCACTAGCCGATGCGCCGGCGCACCTCGCCCGTGATGGCGCACTCCACGGCGCCGCCGAGTTCCAGCGCCGTCACGGCCGCGAGGCAGCGATCGGCCGGGAGGGCGACGCGGGCGCAGAGCGCGTCGAGCGCGATCTCGCCATCGGCCAGGGCATCCCACACACGGGCCGCGTCCCCGCCAGGAACGACCTGTGGCAGCCGCACCGCCCGGGTGAGGCCGAGGAGCGCCAGCGCGTCCTCCACCGACGTGATGGGGTGCGCGCCGTCGCGGAAGAGGAGGTTGGTGCCCTCGCTCTGCGGTTGATCGATGGGACCGGGCACCGCGCCCACGGCGCGGCCGAGATTGGTGGCGTCGCTGGCGGTGATGAGCGCGCCGCTGCGCCGCCCGGCCTCGACCACGATCGTGAGCGCCGCCAGCGCGGCGATCACGCGATTGCGCCGTGGAAACGACCCCCCGTTGGCCCGTTCGCCGGGCGGATACTCGGAGAGCAGCAGTCCCTTGCTGGCGATCTCGGCGTGCAGCATCTGGTTGGACACCGGATAGGCGATGTCGGCGCCGGTGCCGAGGACGGCGATCGTGCAGCCGCCGGCCTCGAGGGCGGCGCGATGCGCCGCGGCGTCGATGCCGCGCGCCATCCCGCTCACCACGCACGCCCCGGCGCGCGCGAACGCGCCCGCGAGCGCGCGCGTGATCCGCTCGCCGTACGCCGTGGCGCGCCGCGTGCCCACGATGGCCACGCGCGGCATCTCGCGCAGCAGCGCGCGCTCGCCCATGGCCCAGAGCACCGGCGGCGGATTGGGGAGATCGCGAAGGCCCACCGGCAGCGCCGGGTCGCCGTGCACGTACAGCGTCATGCCGAAACGAGCCGCATCGACGAGCGCCGCGTCGGCGGATGCGAAGGCCTCGGCGGCGCGTCCGCGCAGCGCCGCGTCATCCAACGCCCGCGCCGCGGAGCCAAATCGCTCGATCAATTCGTGGAACGTGGCGCACCCGATGCCGTCGATCATCGAGAGCGCGAGCGCGGCGCGCGCTTCAGGGGAGGTCGGACAGCTCCGGGCGTCGCTCACCGAGCTTCTTGAGATCGAGAATCTGGGTCCACCAGCCCGCGAGCAGGGACTCGAGCCCCGTGCGCGCGGCCGCGCTGATGGCGTACACGCCGAATGCCTCCGGCGCGTCGAGGTCCGGCGTCGGGTCGTCGCCCCAGAGGTCCATCTTGGTGAACACCACGCAGTGGGGCTTCCGCGCCAGCGCCGGGGAATACGCCGCCACCTCGCCGCGCAACTGGTCGTACTCCGCCTGCCAATCCATGGAATCGATGGGCACGAGGAACGCGAGCAGGCGGGTGCGCTCGATGTGGCGCAGGAACTGCAGCCCCAGCCCCTTGCCCTCGTGCGCGCCCTCGATGATGCCCGGAATGTCGGCCACCACGAACGTGCGCTGCCCGCTCAGCGGCACCACGCCGAGGTTGGGCGCGAGGGTGGTGAACGGATAGTCGGCGATCTTTGGACGGGCAGCCGAGATGACCGACAACAGCGTGGACTTGCCGGCATTCGGCTGGCCCACGAGCCCCACGTCGGCGATGAGCTTGAGTTCGAGTTCCAGCGTGCGCGCCTGGCCCTCCTCGCCCGGCTGCCATTCGCGCGGCGACTGGTGCGTGGCGGTGACGAAGAACGCATTGCCCTTGCCGCCGCGGCCGCCCTTGGCCACGATGAGCGTGTCGCCGTCGGCCAGCACCTCGCCGAGCAGCTCGCCGCTGCCCAGATCCCGGATCACCGTGCCAGGCGGCACCGGCATGACCACGTCGGCGCCCGACCGCCCCGTGCGGTTGGAGCCCTCGCCGTGCGCGCCGCGCTCGGCTCTCCAGAAGTCGCGGTACGTGTAGTCCAGCAGCGTGGACAGGTTGGAGTCGGCCTGGACGATGACGTCGCCGCCGCGTCCGCCGTCGCCGCCGTCGGGCCCACCCATGGGGACGAACTTCTCGCGGCGGAACGACGTCTGGCCGGAGCCGCCGGTGCCCGCTTCGACTTTCACCACTGCGCGATCGATGAACATGCCTATTTCCCCTGCACGCGCGCCCAGAGTAGCCGCGCTGTTTCCAGGCGCCCGGGCGGAATGAGACCATCCAGCGCGTCGAGCGCCGCGGTGACCGCGGGAGCCGCCACGCCGGCGTTGAGCGCACCGTGCAGGTGCGAGTGCAACTGGCGGTCCTGGCCCGCCGCCGCGCACGCCGCCACGATGCAGACCTCGCGGCGCGCGAGATCGAGGCCGGGACGACTGAGCACCTTGCCGTA